>JBFHKO010000303.1:0-1504 GCA_041595355.1 Aeromonadaceae bacterium | reverse complement strand
CACAAAGTGTCAGTACCCAAGAAACGTCCCTACCCGCGGAACCGATCTTGGTTATCCAGAAACCAGGCGTAGGCACGCTGCAACCCGTCTTCCAGCTCCACGCTGTACTGCCAGCCCAGGTCCCGCAGCCGGCTTACGTCCAACAGCTTGCGCGGCGTGCCGTCGGGCTTGGTAGCGTCAAATACCACCCGGCCCTCGAAGCCCACCACCCTGGCTACCGTCTCCGCCAGCTCACGAATGGTGCAGTCAACCCCGGTGCCGACGTTGATGTGCGACAGCATCGGCTGGGTGGTGGTCTGATAGATGTCGTCAGCCAGTTCCATCACATGCACGCTGGCGGCTGCCATGTCGTCCACATACAGGAACTCGCGCATCGGCGTGCCACTGCCCCACACCACCACTTCGCTGGCACCGGCCAGCTTGGCCTCGTGGAAGCGGCGGATGAGCGCCGGGATCACGTGCGAGTTGCTGGGGTGGAAGTTGTCATGCGGACCATACAGGTTGGTGGGCATGACGCTGCGGTAATCCCGGCCATGCTGGCGGTTGTAGGACTCGCACAGCTTGATGCCGGCGATCTTGGCGATGGCATAGGGCTCGTTGGTCGGCTCCAGGGTACCCTGCAGCAGTTCGCTCTCGGCTATCGGCTGCTTAGCCAGCTTCGGGTAGATGCAGGAGGAACCCAGGAACAGCAACTTCTGCACCCCGGCCAGATGAGCGGCATGGATGATGTTGCATTCGATCATCAGGTTCTCGTAGATGAAATCCGCTGGATAGGTGTTGTTGGCGACGATGCCGCCCACCTTGGCCGCCGCCAGGTACACCTGGTCGATCCGTTGTTCGGCAAAGAACTGCCGCACTGCCTGGCTGTCCAGCAAATCCAGCTCATCACGCCCGCGCAGTACCAGCTCGATATCGGCACGCGCCTCCAACTGGCGCACTATGGCCGACCCCACCATGCCGCGGTGGCCGGCCACGAATACTCGTTGCTTGCTCATAACGGTGGCTTACTCCAGGGACAGGCTGACGTCATAGCCGTTGGCTTTGAGCAGGGCGTGCTTCTTGGCCTCCTGCAGATCGACCTGCACCATCTCCACCACCATTTCCTGCAAGGTGGTGGTGGGCTCCCAGCCCAGCTTGGCCTTGGCCTTGCCCGGATCGCCCAGCAGGGTTTCCACCTCGGAGGGACGGAAGTAGCGAGGGTCCACGGCAACAATGAGATCCCCCACCTTGACGCCCGGGGCATTGTCACCGGTGACAGCGGCCACATAGCCCTTCTCGTTCACGCCTTCACCCTCAAAGCGCAGGGTGATGCCCAATTCCTGGGCAGCAAACTCAACGAACTGGCGCACCGAGTATTGCACTCCGGTGGCGATGACGAAGTCTTCCGGCTGCTCCTGCTGCAGCATCAGCCACTGCATCTGCACGTAGTCGCGGGCATGGCCCCAATCGCGCAGCGCATCCATGTTGCCCAGGTACAGGCAAGGCTCCAGCCCCTGGGCGATGT
>JBFHKO010000302.1:0-1506 GCA_041595355.1 Aeromonadaceae bacterium | reverse complement strand
GCCGGCCTGGATGCCAGGGGCCATCTCAGTGCCCAGGCCCAGGCGCGGGGTCTGGACTGCCTGCGCCGTTTTGCGCAGCGCGTAACCGAGCTGCCCCGCAGCGCCATCCGCGCCGTCGCCACCAACGCCCTGCGCGAGGCGAAAAACCGGGCCGACTTTATCGAGCAGGCCGAACAGGTGATGGGCACCAGCATTGAAGTGATTGCGGGCCGGGAAGAGGCGCGCCTGATCTATCTGGGGGTGGCGCACACCCTGGCCGATGATGGCGACCGCCGGCTGGTGGTGGATATTGGCGGCGGCAGCACCGAGTTCATTATCGGCTCCCGCTTTGAGCCCCGCAAACTCGAAAGCCTGCACATGGGCTGCGTCAGTTATACCCAGCGCTTTTTCGCCGACGGCACGATCACCGCCAACCGAATGGCGCAGGCACGCACCGCTGCGGCCGGCGAGTTGCTGGCGATCCGCCGTGACTACCGCCGCCTGCGCTGGCAGAGCTGCATCGGCGCCTCAGGCACCATCAAGGCCTTGCGCCAGGCCTGCCTGACATTGGGGTTTGGGGAGCGGATCAGCCGGGAGGGGCTGCGTGAGGTACAGGCGCAGCTGATTGCCGCCGGCCACGCCGACCGTATCGAGATTGAGGGGATCAAACCGGAACGCAAAGCGGTGCTGGCCGCCGGCACCGCCATCCTGCACGCGATTTTCGATTCACTGGGGATCACCTCCATGGATTTCTCCCATGGCGCCCTGCGTGAAGGACTGCTGTATGACATGGCCGGCCGCCTGCGCCACGAGGATGTACGGGAGCGGACCATCAACGGCTTGATCCGCCGCTACCATGTGGATCAGGGCCAGGCGCAGCGGGTGGGAAACACCGCCCTCGCCCTGCTCGCTCAGGTGCGTGACAACTGGCAGCTGATGGACCCGGAATATGCCGATATGCTGCGCTGGGCCGCCCGCGCCCACGAAATCGGCCTGACCATCGCCCACACCCAGTTCCACAAGCACAGCGCCTACCTGCTGCTGCATTCGGATCTGGCCGGTTTCACCCACACGGAGCAGCAGCTGCTGGCCTTTCTGGTCCGCGGCCATCGGCGCAAGTTTCCGAAGGAGGAGTACCGGCAGCTGCCCAAGCAGGAGCAGCACGCCTACCGCCACCTCTGTCTGCTGCTGCGGCTGGCGGTCATTCTGCACCGCTCGCGTACCAGCGCCCGATTGCCGGACCTGTCACTGCATGCAGATGGAAAAGCACTCACACTCGCCTTCCCGCGCGACTGGCTGCGCCAGCATCCGCTGACCCATGCGGACCTGAACGCCGAAGCGGACTACCTGCAGGCGATCCACTACCGTTTAACCCTTCGCTAGCGGCCCACGCCGCCCGTAACGCAAAACGCCCCGTCAATGACGGGGCGTTTTCGTAACCGCATGCTCGCTTAGAGCTGCGGTCCTGCGCTCTTGATCGCTTCGGATACGCCATCAAACTTCTTGAAGTTTTCGACGAACTTGCCG
>JBFHKO010000301.1:0-1540 GCA_041595355.1 Aeromonadaceae bacterium | reverse complement strand
GTCGTCGCACAGCAGGCGCGCCTGCCAGAGGGCATCATGGCCATCCACCAGTTCCACCTCGCTCCAGCAGCCCATGTGGTGCACCTCGGCCAGGGCCGCATCGCCGGCAGCCTGCAGGATGCGCCCATTGCCGGGCACGGTGCGCACCAGGTGATGGAATTGCCGCTGAATGGCCGCCAGATCCGGGAAGATGTCCGCGTGATCGTACTCGAGGTTGTTGAGGATGAGGGTGCGCGGCCGGTAGTGGACGAACTTGGAGCGCTTGTCGAAGAAGGCGCAGTCGTACTCGTCGGCCTCGATGACAAAAAACGGCGCCTGGCCGAGACGGGCCGAGTAGGGAAAGTTGCCCGGCACGCCACCGATGAGAAAGCCGGGCGCAAGCCCCACCGACTCGAGGATCCAGGCCAGCATGCTGGCCGTACTGGTCTTGCCGTGGGTACCGGCCACCGCCAGCACCCAGCGCTGGCCCAGCACCTGCTCTCGCAGCCACTCGGGCCCGGAGGTGTAAGGCAGGTTGCGGTCCAGCACATACTCGACGCAGGGGTTGCCGCGGCTCATGGCGTTGCCGATCACCACCATGTCCGGCGCCGGATCCAGCTGGGCGGGATCGTAGCCCTGGATGAGGCCGATGCCCTGGGCCTCCAGCTGGGTGCTCATGGGCGGATAGACATTGGCATCGGAACCGGTGACCTGGTGACCCAGCTGCTTGGCCAGCACGGCGATGCCGCCCATGAAGGTGCCGCAGATCCCCAGAATGTGTATGTGCATAGTGCTTCCTATAATCGACGCCCGGAGTCGGCATTCTAGCAATCGGCCGCAGAATTTGGCAGCGCTGTAGCCATTTAGAGTCGGCTGGCTATAATACGGGCTCGCATCTGCGCATCATGCTAACAAGAAGGAATTCCCATGAGCCTGAACCTGGTTCCCGCCGGCAAGAGCCTGCCAGAAGATATCTACGTCGTCATCGAAATCCCGCAAAATGCCGACCCCATCAAGTACGAAGTGGACAAGGACTCCGGTGCCGTGTTCGTGGATCGCTTCATGGCCACGCCCATGTTCTATCCCTGCAACTACGGCTACGTGAACCACACCCTCTCCCTGGACGGGGATCCGGTTGACGTGCTGGTGCCGACCCCCTACCCGCTGGTGCCGGGCGCCGTGATCCGCTGCCGCCCCATCGGCGTGCTGAAGATGAGCGACGAGTCCGGTGAAGATGCCAAGGTCGTGGCCGTGCCCCACTCCAAGCTGACCAAGATGTACGATCACATCCAGGACATCGGCGATCTGCCGGAGCTGCTGAAGGCGCAGATCCAGCACTTCTTCGAGCGCTACAAGGAGCTGGAAGCAGGCAAGTGGGTCAAGGTGCAGGGCTGGGAAGACAAGGCTGCGGCCGAAGCCGAGATCCTGGCTTCCGCCGAGCGCTACCAGCAGGGCGCCTGAGGCCGGACGGCCGGCTGAACGTCGGCCACAGCGCCCCAGCAACACAGTGCCCCAGCAAAAAGCCACGACCCAGGTCGTGGCTTTTTTGTTTTTGCTTCCC
>JBFHKO010000300.1:0-1552 GCA_041595355.1 Aeromonadaceae bacterium | reverse complement strand
GGAGAGCGAGCAGCGCTTCCGGCTCGCCATCCGCGAGGCGCCCATTCCCATCATGATGCATGCCGAGGATGGCCGCGTACTGGCGCTGAGCCAGACCTGGTGCCGGCTCAGCGGTTACTCCGAGGCCGAGCTGCCCGACCTGGACAGCTGGACCCGGCTGGCCTATGGCGCGGAACATGCGCAGGCGCGCGCCTTGATCCGGAGCGTGTACACGGCGCCGGAGCACAAGCTGCATATCGAGAAGGAGGTCCACTGCCAGGATGGCCGCAACCGGCACTGGGAGTTCAATGCCGTGCCCCTGGGGCGGCTGCTCGACGGCCGCCAGATTGCCATCACCATGGCCAGCGACATCACCGAGCGCAAGCAGGCCGAGGAGGCGCTGCGGGAGAGCGAGGCGCTGTTCCATACCCTGGCCAACGTGGCGCCGGTGGGTATCTTCCGCACCGATGCCGCCGGTCACTGCCGTTACATCAATGCGCGCGGCGCCGCCATCGCCGGCCTGGCCTCGCCAGCGCTCGCCCAGACCTGCTGGCTGGACAGCATCCATCCGGAAGACCGGGCCGAGGTGAGCTCATTGTGGCTGCAGGCGCTCACCAGTGCGGCCCCCTTCCAGCATGAATTCCGCTTCCTGCATGCCAGCGGCATCGATCTCTGGGTGCGCGGCACCGCCGAGCCGGAGTTCGACGAGCAGGGCCGGCTGAGCGGCTATGTCGGCACCCTCACCGACATCAGCGACATCAAGGCCAAGGAGCTGGAGCTGCGCCTGGCCGCCACCGTGTTCGAGAATACCCGCGAAGGCATACTGGTCACCGACCGCGAGCAACGCATCCTGATGGTCAACCCGGCCCTGAGCGAGCTGCTCGGCTACAGCCAGGCGCAGATGCTGGGCCAGACCCCGGCGCTGTTCCGGTCGGGCCATCATGATCGGGACTTCTACCTGGCGCTCTGGCATGCCCTGAACACCACCGGCCACTGGCGCGGCGAGATCTGGAACCGGCGCCAGGATGGCGAGCTGCGCCCGGAGCTGGTCAGCATCAACGCCATCCACGACCAGGCGGGGGCGGTGCTCAATTATGTCAGCGTGCATACCGATATCGCCCAGATCAAGGCCTCGGAGGCCAAACTCGAGTACCTGGCCAAGCACGATCCCCTGACCGGGCTGCCCAACCGCTTCCTGCTCAATGCCCGCCTGCAGCACGCCCTGCAACAGGCCGAGCGCCAGCAGACGCGGCTGGCACTGCTGGTGCTGGATCTGGACCGCTTCAAGGACATCAACGACAGCTTCGGCCACGCCATGGGCGATGCCCTGCTGCAGCAGGTGGCCAGCCGCCTGAGCGAACGCCTGCGCCACTCGGATACCATCTGCCGCCTGGGCGGTGACGAGTTCACCCTGCTGCTGGAGGGCAACCCCGGCATCGACGCCGTGGCCCGGGTGGCCGAGCAGATCATCGATACCCTGGCCCGGCCGCTGGCGCTGCCCAATGGCCGCGAGGTGGTCATCGGCGTCAGCATCGGCATCAGCCTCTATCCCGAACATGCTCAGGATCCGGAT
>JBFHKO010000299.1:0-1591 GCA_041595355.1 Aeromonadaceae bacterium | reverse complement strand
GGCGTGTAATTCCGTTGTTACCTGCCATAGAGAGTAGCGGTTCCACTGACACCCAACCCAAAAGTCGCTTTTGGATGAGTAACCGTTCACCGGCAGGTGGTTGACACGCACAACTCCGCCGGAATGGGGTAGTCCGTCTTCTCGATACAGGCGCGCACCACGGCGCGCAGCCACTCCTGGGGACAACGACCCAAGCGTTTGGCCGTTTCCACCAACGACAGGATGCGCTGACGAAACTGCTCCCCGCGATGCGACCAGACGCCATAGCTGCCCTTGCGCCATAGTACATAGCCGCGCAGGGCCCGCTCCGCCTCGTTGTTGGTCAAGGCGATATCGTCATCGCTCATGAAGCGCCATAGCATGTCGTCATCTTTGATGAGCAGCTGGCAACGCCCGCGGTAGCGCTTGGAGCACAGCAACGCCCCTTGCTCCAACTGCTTCAGCCAGCTTTGCCGGCAACGCCTGAGCCTGCGCAGGTAGTGCGCCTTGTTCAGGGTGCCGCTCTCCCAGCGGTGCCGGGTTCTGAACACGCTCCCGGCCAGCAGTACCAGCCGGGCGCCAATGGGCTGGTTAACCGGCTCGCTGCTGTCGGCGATGGCGGCCACATTGCGGGCCACATGCGCCCAGCACAGCTGGCGTTGGCCTGGGTCAAGGAAACGGTAACCGGCATACTGGTCCGTCACCACCACGCCCGTCGGCTCCAGACCCAGCAGCCGTTTGGCGGCATCTTTGCCACGGCCATAGGCGGTCATGAAGCAGACCGCTATCTTGCTCAGGGCCATCCACATCCAGCGCCGTTCGCCGCCGCGTTGATGCCGGGTTTCATCGGCATGGATGAGCGAGGCCGACTGCACCTGTTGCTTGATGGCCTGGTGGGTGGGGGTGAGCATGGCGCCGACCCGCCCCTGGGCTTCGCTGATGGCACCGCGACTGAAGGTCAGCCCGAAGTGCTGCTGCAACTGCTGCTGTATCTGGCTGATGCTCTGATGAAACTGGCCGCTTTGCAGGGCAATGTAGCTCAGCAGGTTGGGGCCCATCTGGCTGTCACTCACCGTCTCGGGCAGGTCGGCCTGAGCGGTGCTGATGCAGCGGGTGCAGGTACCGCGAAACAGCTGATGTTCGGTGACCACATAACCTACCTCGGGCAAGTCGAACACCTGATGCACCCGTTGAGGCTTGGCATGGATAAGCACAGTACCGCCACAACACGGGCAATCCTCGGCCGGATAATGAGGCACCACTGCCAGGCGGGCATCGTGAGGATGACGCTCACGGCGCTGGCCCTTATGGCCCGGCTGGGCCCCGCGCTGCTTGCCGGAGGTCGGACGCTTGCGGGCAGGCGGCCCCCCACCGGGACCGTCACTGGACGGCGGTTTGGAGGAGTTGCCGCTGTTCTGGTTGAGGCGGTCTTCCAGTTCGGCAATGCGGTCCAGCAGCTTGAGGATAAGCTCATTGGCCTGCTCAAGCGTCAGGGCTGGTAGCCTTGGTGGCGGATTTTGTTTAGTCATGGCTCCAACATGCCAGCCGGAGAGGATCACTCAAGAGGCAACCGGCGATCATGGGATGATCGTCTCGTTCTGCCTGTCAATAT
>JBFHKO010000298.1:0-1639 GCA_041595355.1 Aeromonadaceae bacterium | reverse complement strand
TGAGCGAGCTGCGTATTTTGCAGCCGCAGGCGTCGGATCTGCTCAGTGGCCGGCATATACTGGTGCTGCCACCGGGGCAGCCGATCAGTGTCTACAAGGGCGCGCGCTGGAGCGCTACCATGCCGACGCTATGGCGCGACTATCTGGTCGATGCCCTGCAGCGAGACAGCCGCTTTGCCCATGTCAGCAGCGATACGGTCCGGCTGGCGGCCGACTATGAACTGATCAGTCGGCTGGATGCCTTCCAGAGTGAATACCGGGAGGGGCAGCCGGTGGCGGTGATGCGGGCCTATCTGCAGTTGGTGGATGCCCACAGCCATCGTATTATCGCCGAGCGCGCGCTGGCACTGGCAGAGCCGGCGGACGAGGCCGAGGTGGCCGCCGTGGTGGATGCCTTTTCCCGCCTGATGAGCCGGGCGTCCCAGTCTATCGCCGACTGGCTGCTGCAGGTTGCCGGTGGGCAAGGCTGATGCACTGAATCCGTATCCGAATCAAGCAAGGGTGCCCTCATGAGTTACAGAACACTGACCCCCGAAGAGCAGCGGGTCATTTTGCACAAGGGGACGGAACGCCCCTTCAGCGGCCGTTACAACGAGCATTTCGACACCGGGGTCTATACCTGCAAACAGTGCGGGGCGCCTTTGTACCGCTCTGAGCACAAGTTTCCCTCCCACTGCGGCTGGCCCAGTTTTGATGACGAAATCGCAGGCGCCATCCGCCGCGAACAGGATGCGGACGGGCGCCGTACCGAGATCCTCTGCGCCCACTGTGGCGGGCATCTGGGCCATGTGTTTGAGGGCGAGATGCTGACGGCCAAAAACGTGCGCCACTGCGTCAACTCCATTTCCATGGACTTTGTCAGTGCCGAGGAGCTGGCGCAGCAGCGGGGCGGGGCGCTCAAAACGGCCTATTTTGCCGGCGGCTGTTTCTGGGGTGTGGAACACCTGATGCAGCAACTGCCCGGGGTGGTGTCGGTGGTGTCCGGCTACATGGGCGGGTCTGTGGATAACCCCAGTTATGAACAGGTGTGTCGCCACCAGACCGGGCATCTGGAGACGGTGGAAGTGCTCTATGACCCGGATCAGGTCAGTTTTGAAACCCTGACCAAGTGCTTTTTCGAGATTCACGACCCCACCCAGGCGGATGGCCAGGGGCCGGACCTGGGCCCCCAGTACGCCTCGGCGATCTTTGTGCAGGATGAGGAGGAGCGGGCGGTCAGCGAGCGGCTGATCGCCCAGCTGGAACGCCAGGGGCTCAGGGTGGTGACTCAGATCCGCCCGCTGGCGCCCTTCTGGCGGGCGGAAGAGTACCATCAGGATTACTACCTGAAGACCGGCAAAACCCCCTATTGCCACCGTTACCAGAAACGCTTCTGAGTATGGATCAGGCGCTGTCCTTGCGTCCCAGCTGGTGCTGCCACAGGCGCTCCACGCCGGGCGGACGGGTGGCGCCGTAAAACGCCTTGGGCTGTCCGCTGTGCAGGGCCCAGAGCTGGTTGCCAAAATCGTAGTGCCACCATTCGCTGGGCAGGTTGGTGAAGCCCGCGGCTGTCATGGCGTTGTAGAGGATGCGGCGGTTGAGGCGGGCCATTTCCAGCTGCCGGTTGTCGCGCTGTTCTTCAAGCGCGGCACTCCAGGAC
>JBFHKO010000297.1:0-1642 GCA_041595355.1 Aeromonadaceae bacterium | reverse complement strand
CGGCACAGGCCAGGACCCGTTCGTTCAGTCGGGTCCGGGAGCGGATGCCGATGAAGTGCACATCCTTGATGCGCTCCATCAGCGCCTCCTCCGACAGGGCGGTGGAGATGCACTCCACATTGGTATAGCCCGCAGCGTGCAGGGTCTTTACGGCGGATGCGTGAATGCCTTCAAGAAGCAGAAACCTGATCTTGCCCTTGTCCAGCGAGATATTGTTTTTCATGGGCTCTCCGGCCTGGCCTGGATGGATGGTTTGGCAGTTGTGCTGTGCGACGGGCGGCGGTTCAGGGGCCTCCCGCCACAGCCAACTGCGCAGGGTTATCCGGCACTCTACAGAGGTGTCATATCTTTATCAAGACATAATATATCTTATACAAGACATAAGAGAACAAAACAGCCGGTGCGGCGGTCCGCGCCATCGCAGGGCGTCTTCCGCGATCGGTTTCAGTTGGTATCGGACAGGGGGGTATGGCGTGGACGCGAGGGGCTGTCAGAGGCAGCCCGCGCGGCCAGGTTGTGCGGGTGTCAGGTCAGTTCGACCAGGTAGCGGTGGTGCGCCGTGTTGCAGTGGCTGACCCTCAGCTCGATGGCTCGGCCATCCAGGGCGTAGGCGGTACGCTCGATCTGCAACAGGGGCGTTTGAGCCTCCACATGCAGATGGCTCACGGCGCTTTCCGTGGCCAGCACCGCCGAGACCCGTTCCACCGCCTTGACCACCGAGAGCCCGTAGTCCCGCTGGTAGAGGCTGTAAAAGGAGTTGGGCAGGGGCTGCTTGTCGGCCAGTCCGGGAAACAGCGCCTGGGGCACGCTGAGAACTTCGTGAATCACCGGCTGATTGTCGAGCTTGCGTACCCGCACCACCCGCAACACCTGCTCATCGGCGGCCAATCCAAGCCGCTGCCTTTCCTGCTCATTGGCCGGGGCCTTTTCCACATGCAGCAGCTCACTCTCCGGCAGTTGCCGCTGGTCTTCCAGATCCACCAGACGGAAGAAGTGGAACAGGGTCTTGTCCTGGGTATGTTCGGCGACAAAGGTCCCTCGCCCCTGGCGACGTACCACCAGCCTTTCGGCGGCCATCTCGTCCAGCGCCTTGCGGACCGTTCCCTGGCTGACCTTGAGCTCAGCCGCCAGCTGATTCTCGCTGGGCAGACTCATGCCTGGCGTCCAGACATTGTCGATAAGGCGCTTGACCAGCAGCTGCTTCACCTGGACGTACAGTGGAAGAAAGTGGGTTGTGTTGTTGTCTGATGCCATGCTTCAACTTACTCGGCTCCCGTCATAGGGGCAGCTCAGTTCGGGTGTACAATTTCGGGACGCTCACTATGCACGCTCCGTTCTTTGCTGGCAAGGCGGGCGGGCCTCTCGGCCCTGAACCCGCGGCCCCTGGCCGCCCCTGGATGGGGCGGGCCGGGCCTTGAGGTCAGCCGGTCAGCTGGCCATCGCCTTCAGCAGGCCATCGAGACTGTCCCGGGCATCGCCAAACAGCATCCGGGTGTTGTCCTTGTAGAACAGCGGGTTATCGACACCGGCATAACCGGTACTCATGCCGCGCTTGAGGACGATGGTGGCCTTGCCGCGCCAGGGCTCCAGTACCGGCATGCCGGCGATGGGGCTGTCCGGTACCTCCTGGGCCGCCGGATTG
>JBFHKO010000296.1:0-1668 GCA_041595355.1 Aeromonadaceae bacterium | reverse complement strand
CTTCGAACATGACCGTCTGTCCCGCAATGATCTTGCAGCGTTTGCGGGTTTCTACGGCGCCATCCACCGTCACCAGCCCATCGGCAATGGCGGCCTTGGCGGCGGCACCGCTGTCACTCCAGCCTTGCAGCTTCAACAGATCACATAGCGCCACATGCGGGCGGCCTTCCAGATTGAATGTTTGCATCACGCATTACTCCCTGTGTGAGTCAGGCCTGTCGGCATGACAAAGCCGGGAATTGTAAGGTAAAGCGCCCGTGCCGCCATGTTTAATTTCCACACCCGGCGCAGATGAGCCGACAACATCGGCACCAGCCCCGCCCCCCGGCGCCTGACCGGCTTGATATGTTGCCGCCCATCGCTTAACTTCCCACTCTTTGCGTTGCGAGGGGGGATGCGCATGACACACGCTTGGCGAAGCCTGCTACCGCTGACCATACCGGTGATGATGGGCTACCTGCCCCTGGGGACCGTATTTGGCGTGCTGTGGATGGATGCCGGCCTGAGCTGGTATTGGGCGCCGCTGATGAGCATCCTGGTCTATGCCGGAGCACTGCAATACCTGGCCATCGGCATGCTGGCCGGTGGCACGGGTTGGCTCGATCTGGCGCTGGCCTCCCTGCTGATCAATTTCCGCCACCTCTTCTACGGCCTGTCGCTCTATCCGCTGTTGCCCCGGGGCTGGCTGGGGCGTCACTACTTCATGTTTGGCATCACCGATGAAAGCTATTCCCTGCTGAGTGCCTCTGGCCGGATAACTGCCAGCCAGGATGCCCTGCGGGTGGTGCTGCTCAACCATTGTTACTGGATACTGGGCACCCTGATGGGGATCCTGCTGGCCAGCGGCCTGCCTCCCGGTCTGCAGGGGCTGGATTTTGCGTTGACGGCGCTGTTCACCGTGCTGGCGGTGGAGCAAGTCCGCGTCAAGCGCGATTGGGGCGCCCTGGCGCTGGGCGTCGGCGCCGCCCTCCTGTCCGGGCTCTGGCTGCCGGACTATTTCCTGCTGGCCGCATCGCTGATGCTGGTGCTCATTCTGGTGGCCTGGCCACAATCACGGCAAGAGGAGCCACGTCATGAGCACGCTTGAGTATCTGCGGGCAGCGCTCGTCATGGGAGGCGTCACCTTTGGCCTGCGCGCCTTTCCGTTCATCGCCCGTGGCGTCATTGCCCACCACAAACGCATCCAGATCCTGGGCCGGCGTCTGCCGGTCGCCATGATGACACTGCTCACCCTCTATGCCATGGGGGTACACCAATGGCACTCGCCAAGCCAGGGTGTGCCCCAGCTCCTGGCCGTCGTGGTGGTCGCCATTCTGCAGCTGCTGTTTCGCAAGGCCATGCTCAGCATTCTCGCCGGGACGGGCCTCTACATGGCCATGCTCAACGGCTGGTTGCTGTCCTCCTGAGCCGCGTCATGCCCGCGGCGGCGCGTCCAGCAGGAAGTTGGCTCCTGACAGGGCCTGGCTGTCGCCGTCGGTCTCGTCCTTGAGACTGACACCGGAGCAGCCTCGCCGCCGCGCCTCCGTCAACAGATAGTGCAACCGGAACGCCGCCTCGTCGTAGCCCATGCCGGCGGGCCGCACGTTGGAAATGCAGTTGCGACTGGCGTCGGTGAGCCCCACCCTGGGCCCATGGGTCAGGTACAGACCCAGGCTGTCCGGCGAGCTG
>JBFHKO010000295.1:0-1706 GCA_041595355.1 Aeromonadaceae bacterium | reverse complement strand
GGCCCGTCTACCAGATCTCCGCCTTCAACAAGGAAGGCACGGATCCCATCTGCTACGACATCGCGACCTTCCTGGATACGCTGCCCAAGCCCAGCGAGCAACAGCCCCAGGCGCCCAAGGTCGAGTTCAAGTGGGATGATTACCACAAGGAGCAGCTGACCAAGGCCGACGTGCCGGCGATGGATGAGGATGACGATGAGTGGGACGACGAGGACGACTCCGGCGTCGACATCATCTATACACGTTAATGCATAACGCCCCGGCCCCTGCCGGGGCGTTATTTTTTTTGGAGTGAACCATGACGGTCTTTTCTCCCGCCTCGCCGCTGGCGCGCTTCATTTATCGCCACATCCGCATCATTCATGTCTTCAAGATCTCCCTGGCGCTGCTGATAGCTCACCTTATCAACTACCTCTACCCGGTGCCCTACTTCGCCTGGACCTCGGTAACCATCGTTATCATCATGCTGACCCTGCCCCAGGTGGGCGGCACGCTGGAGAAATCCCTGCAGCGTGTGCTGGGCACCGTGGTCGGCGCCCTGTATGGCATCTTCATTCTCAGCATCACCGAGCAGCCGGTGCTGATCGCGCTGCTGGCGCTGCTCGGCATTGCTCTGACCGCCTATCGGGGCGCCGGGCGCATGGGCTATGCCTATCTGGTGGCCGGCTTCACGCTGATGATAGTGCTGGACGGTGGCAAACAGGGCATGCAGGAGGCTATCTGGCGTACCGCGACCATCCTGCTGGGCTGCGTCATCGCCATCGGGGTCTCCCAGCTGGTGTTGCCCCTGCGGGCGCGCAATGAGTGGCGCTGGCTGCTGGCGGACTCCCTGACCCGCATGGCCACCCTGTGGCAGATCCAGCTGTCCACCAATGTGCACCGCCCGCTGCAGACCCGCGGGCTGTTGCGGGGCATAGAGGCGCGCCTCCAGCGTCAGCGGGGGTTGCTGGGCTCGGTGGCGCTGGAGAGCCGACGCCTCGGCCGCCATGTTCCGGAAATGGAGGAGCTGATCGCCGCCCAGAGCCGCTGCCTGCTGCTGCTGGAGCTGCTGGCGTCGACCCGCTGGGAGGACAGCGCCAGTGCCCTGCTCATCCAGCGCCATTACGCCATCAACCTGCAGGCTCGGGAGCTGGGGCAGCTGCTGACGCGGCTGGCTCGTTTCACCGCCGGCAGCGACTCCGATTTGCCGCCCCGTGACAGCCAGTTTTTGATTGCCCTGCGCCAGGATATGCAGTCCCGCCTCGCCGAGTCCGAGCGCGGCTCCCTGAATGCCCATGGCTATGCCTGGCTCATCTATCAGGCGGGGTTGCAGATCACCCTGCTGGACAGCGTGATCCGGCGCATGGCCGGCGAGCCTTCCCCAGCGGTCTCCTGATGTGCAACAGGTTGACCCTGAGGGTGATTATCCCGATATAATGGCCGAAAATGGCCTCACCAGAGAGAAGCAGGGAACAACGCGATGTTACACCCCACCAAACCGCTGACCCGGGATGAACAGACCGATATCACGCGGGTCATTGTCAAGCTGGCCCAGATGCTGGCCTCCTGCGGCGCCGAGAGTCGCCTCATCGAGCAAACCACCTGCCGTCTGGGATTGGCCCTGGGCGTGGACAGTGTCGAAATGGCCATCTCCTCCAGCGCCATAGTGCTGACCACCCTGAGTCAGGGCAGTTGCGTCACCACCACCCGGCGGATCCACGAATTCG
>JBFHKO010000294.1:0-1721 GCA_041595355.1 Aeromonadaceae bacterium | reverse complement strand
TGGCCTGCCCGGAGGATTCCATCGACTATGCGGTGATGGAAAAGACCGCCGATGCGGTAGTGGTGCCGATGGCTGCCGGCTGGAGCGATGTGGGCTCCTGGTCCTCCCTGTGGGAGATCTCCGAGCAGGATGAGCATGGCAACGTGCAGCATGGCGATGTGCTGAGCCACGATAGCCGCAACAACTACGTGTTCGCCGAGACCGGTCTGGTAACCACTGTAGGCGTGGACAATGTGGTGGTAGTGCAGACCAAGGATGCCGTGCTGGTAGCAGCCAAGGACAAGGTGCAGGAGGTCAAGCAGATTGTCGGCCAGTTGAAGAGTAGCGGCCGTACTGAGCACCACATCCACCGGGAAGTCTATCGTCCCTGGGGCAAATACGACTCCATTGATGCCGGCCATCGCTACCATGTCAAGCGCATCACCGTGAAACCGGGCGAGAAGCTCTCCATCCAGATGCACCACCACCGCGCCGAGCACTGGATCGTGGTTTCCGGCACCGCCAAGGTGACCTGTGGCGAGAGCGTGCAACTGGTGGGCGAGAACCAGTCCATCTACATTCCGCTCGGCAGCATTCATGCGCTGGAGAATCCGGGCAAGATCCCGGTGGAGATGATCGAGATCCAGACCGGAGCCTACCTGGGTGAAGACGACATAGTGCGCTTCGAGGACAGGTACGGACGGCTGTAAGCCGACTGTGGCCGGAACCGCAGTCATTCCCACAGGCCTTGCCGGAATATTCACTCCCTTTAACCCCCGTCCGTTTCGTCATTTCCGCGCAAGCGGAAATCCAGGCAGATGCCCCCGAGGTTTAAATCAGACACGGCGTTGCCGACGATTTCGGTGGCTGTTTCTCTGGATCCCCGCCTTCGCGGGGATGACGGAGGAGGTTGGGGGACGGAGATGCCGTCATGCCCGAGACATCGGGCATCCAGAGAGCAAACCGCTGCCGAACGCCATTTTTCTGCCGTACTTTCGAGAACTGATACATGTCCAACACACTCAACTGTTTCAAAGCCTATGACATCCGCGGCCGCCTGGGCGAGGAGTTGAACGAAGACATCGCCTACCGCATTGGGCGTGCCTATGGCGAGTTTGCCCAGCCCAAGACCGTGGTGGTGGGCGGCGATGTGCGCCTGACCAGCGACAGCCTGAAGCAGGCGCTGGCCCGCGGCCTGCAGGATGCCGGCACCGACGTGCTGGACATTGGTCTCGCCGGTACCGAGGAGATCTACTTTGCCACCTTCCACCTGGGCGTGGACGGCGGCATCGAGGTGACCGCCAGCCACAACCCCATGGATTACAACGGCATGAAGCTGGTGCGCGAGGGCGCGCGGCCCATCAGCGGGGATACCGGCCTGCGGGATATCCAGCGGCTGGCGGAAGCAAACCAGTTCGCGCCGGTGGCTGAGTCCAGGCGCGGCAGCTATCAGCAGGTGTCCATCCTCGAGGCCTACGTCGACCACCTGATGGGCTACATCACGCCTGCCAACTTCAGGCCACTGAAGCTGGTCATCAACAGTGGCAACGGCGCCGCCGGCCACGTCATCGATGCGCTGGAGGTCCGCTTCCAGGCCTTGTCCATCCCGGTCGAGTTCATCAAGGTGCACCACGATGCCGATGGCAATTTCCCGAACGGCATCCCCAACCCGCTGCTGCCCGAGTGCCGCCAGGACACCGCCGAGGCGGTGAAGGCCCATGGCGCCGACATGGGCATCGCCT
>JBFHKO010000293.1:0-1723 GCA_041595355.1 Aeromonadaceae bacterium | reverse complement strand
GGGGCGCTACAGGCCGGGTCGGCCAGATACTGGCAGGGGCGCGCAAGGTAAAGGGCCCGGGCCCCCGGGTGGGCCAGCGCCAGTGCCAGTCCGCTGGGGTGGATCGGGGTCGGGTTGGTAGAGGCGCGTGAACGGGTCAGCCAGGCGAGCCCGTCGCCTTCGATATAGACCACCGCTTCTCCCATGGGAGCGGTTGTCTTGGGGCCATAGGCTCTGAGCGGGAAGGGGGCGGTGGCGAGGTTGATCGCCTGCCAGCCGTGGTCGGCGGCCAGGGCATCGGCGTGGTCGATACGCTGTGCCAGATCGGGCACTGTGCCGCAGCCGCCAAGCACCAGGGGTATCAGGGCGAGCAGTCCGCGGGATAGGTATCGGGGCATCAGGGCTGCTCCTGGACAAAAAAAGGGCCGCGGTATGCCGCCGCCCTGAAGGCCAGAGTAGCCGCGCGGGATCAGAACATCCAGCGCAGTTTCAGGGATGCGCTCTGACTCAGATAGTCGGAGCGGTATTCGGCATCGTAGTGGGCGCTGATCTCGGCGCCGTTGTCCGCCGTATGCATCAGGCCCAGGCCGGCCGTGGCGTTCCAGGGGGACAGATCCAGCCCGTCGGTGGTGAACTGGGCACCGGTGGCGCCGGCGTAGCTGGCGGTGATGCTGGCATCCTCGTTGAGCAGGTCGTAGCCCAGCCCCAGGCCGGCGCTCAGCTCGGTTGAGCGGTTCAGGCTATGGTACAGGGTGCCCTCCACGCCCAGCACCAGAGCTTCGGTGGTGCTGCTGTTCACATCCAGATTGAGCAGGTCGGCGCCGGTTTCCTCGTAGTCATCATCCCGAATCCAGGTGTAGTCCGCGGTGACCCCGGCGGTTGCCCTGTTGCTGGCGTTCAGCGAGTAGCTGCGGATCAGTCCCAGGCCCAGATGGGCGGTGTAACTGTCATATTCGGCGTCGGCGGTGGCATCGGTCAGGGCGATGTAGCGCTCACCGTCGTTGTGGTTCTGGCCGATATCCGCCTGGAAGGTGAGGTCCAGATCCTCCTGCAGCGCCAGAGAGCCGTAGCCGATCAGCTGGTAGCTGTCGATATCCAGGCTCTGGGGGGCGCTGTCGGAGTTGCTGTCCACATTGGTGGTGGCCCAGGCAAAGACCAGACCCAGGCGCAGGTCGTCGTTGAGGGTACTGTCCAGCCCCAGGATCAGGCCGCCGGTTTCGGCGTCGTAACCGGAGACCCCGTTGCGGTCATCCTGTTCCGTCCAGGTGCCAAAGGGCTTGAGCCAGAAATGCCGGTCCTGCAGCAGTTCATCCCCGGAGGAGAGGCCCAGCTGGGCGCTCTGGCGTGCCTGAACCGCGCCGTTCATGCCATGGAGCGCGCTGCGTGCGGCGAGATGGCCGCTGCCCGTGAGCAGAGGCAGGGTCTGGCTGGCGGCCTCGGAGAGCTCTTCATCGGAGCTCAGGCTGGCGCGGGTGAACAGCTCCAGCAGTTCCGGAGTGGCATCGATGATGCGTGCGCCGGCAAAGGCGGGGTTGTTGCTCTCGGCCAGGGCGGCCTGAAGTACGCTGAGTGACTCGCTGCTGGACACGGCGTCGGCCACCGCCACGGCGGTGGTGATATCGGTGCCGAAGATGTAGTAGTAGGTAAAGGTCACGGAACCATCGGCGTTGAGCTCGGCGGTGTAAAAGGCCACGCCTATCGTATAGTCCCCTGCGCCATCATCCGGGCCGGCGTAGTACACCGT
>JBFHKO010000292.1:0-1751 GCA_041595355.1 Aeromonadaceae bacterium | reverse complement strand
TATTTCAACCTGACGGACAACCTGGCGCTGGATGCCGGTGCCGGCTACGGCTATGCCGTCTTCGGCCAGGTGGTCGACGGCATGGAGGTGCTCGAGCGCATCGCCGCCCGGCCCACCGACGGCCGCGACCAGCCCCTGAGCCCCATCCGCCTGGAGTCGGTGCGCCTGCTGCCCTGAGCCGGGCCGACCAGGCAACAAAAAGGGACGCTGTGCGTCCCTTTTTCATTGGCGTCATTGGCGCACGCTGCGCCGCTCGTTCCTCAGCCCGACTTCTGTAGCGGCTCGGCCACGCCCCGATCACCGTTCCAGGGCGCCACCTTGAACAGCAGCAGCATGCCCGGCAATGCCAGGAAAAAACAGAACCAGAAGAAGCTGACCCAGCCCAGCTGCTCCACCAGCACACCGGTACTGGCATTGAAGAAGGTGCGCGGCACCGCCGCCAGGCTGGTGAAGAGGGCAAACTGGGTGGCGGTGTAGCGCGGATCCGTGCTCTTGGCGATGAAGGCGGTAAACGCCGCCGTGCCGAGCCCCATCCCCAGCGCCTCGGCACCGATGACCAGCGCCAGCGCCAGCGGATCGGCGCCCAGACCGGCCAGCCACACAAAGCCCAGTATGGTCACCAGCTGCACCAGCCCGAACAGCCACAGCGCCCGGTTGATGCCCAGCCTGACCATCCAGATGCCCCCCAGCATGGCGCCTGCCACACTGGGCCAGAGGCCGGCATTCTTGGCGATGAGGCCGATTTCCGTCTTGCTGAAGCCCAGATCCAGGTAGAAGGGGGTCGCCAGGGCGGTGGCCATGCTGTCGCCCAGCTTGTAGAGAAAAATGAAGCCCAGGATGGCCACCGCGCTGCGCCAGCCCTTGCGATGGATAAACTCGTGGAAGGGCTCCACCACCGCCTCACGCAGGGTCTTGGGCTCGCGGGCCAGCTGCGGCTCGCGCACCAGCAGGGTCAGCATGACCCCCGGCAGCATGAACAGAGCCGTGATCATGAACACCTGCGCCCAGGGCAGGTGATCGGCCAGCACCAGCGAAAACGCCCCCGGCACCAGTCCCGCTATGCGGTAGGCATTCACATGCACCGAGTTGCCGAGCCCGAGCTCGGCATCGCTCAGGATCTCCCGCCGGTAGGCATCCAGTACTATGTCCTGGCTGGCGCTGAAAAAGGCCACGCCCAGCGCCAGATAGGCGATGCTCCACAGATCCAGCTGCGGCGTGAAGAACCCGAAACTGCCAATGCTGGCCAGCAGCAGCAACTGGGTGAGCAACATCCAGCCACGCCGACGCCCCAGCCCCAGTATCGGAAAGCGATCCAGCAGCGGGGCCCAGAGAAATTTCCAGGTAAACGGAAACTGGATCAGGGCAAAGAACCCGATGGCCTTGAGATCCACCGCCTCGCTCTTGAGCCAGGCCGGCACCAGGTTGATCAACAGATACAGCGGCAGGCCGGAACTGAAGCCGGTGAACACGCAGATCAGCATGCGGCGGGAGAACAGCAGATCCTTCCAGTTGGAGTCGCTCATAGCTCGGATTGGCAGGCAAACAATGCGCCCACCTTATCCCACTCCCCCCCGCGCGCCAAGCGGAGCCACGAGTTGCCGTGACCTCGGCGGCAGAAAAGCCGGCTCCCCGCCCTCAGGTTTCGCGCCTCAGTCGCGAAAATTGGTGAACTGGAACGGCTGCCCCAGGTCGGCCTGACGCACCAGCGCCATCGCCTCCTGCAGATCATCCCGCTTCTTGCCGGTGACCCG
>JBFHKO010000291.1:0-1792 GCA_041595355.1 Aeromonadaceae bacterium | reverse complement strand
CTCGAGGACCGCTACGGCCGGATCGAGGGGCAGGCTTGATGGGCAAGATGATGTTGAACACTCACCAAGTCATCGCCGGCAGCGGTGTGGCGTTCGGCACCAGTGGCGCCCGCGGGCTGGTGGTCGATTTCACCCCCGAGGTGTGCGCCGCCTTCACTCACGCCTTCGTGGCCGTGATGCGGCAGGCGTTCGAGGTGCATCAGCTGGCGCTGGCCATCGACAACCGCCCGAGCAGCCCGGCCATGGCCCGCGCCTGTGCCGCGGCGCTGGTGCAGGCGGGCATCGAGCCGGTCTATTACGGTGTGATACCGACCCCGGCGCTGGCCTGCAAGGCGATGCAGGACCAGATGCCCTGCATCATGGTCACCGGCAGTCACATTCCCTTCGATCGCAACGGCCTCAAGTTTTACCGGCCGGATGGCGAGATCAGCAAGGCCGACGAGCAGGCCATACTGGCGGCCGAGGTGGACTTTGCACCGCTGCCGGCTTTGCCTGAGCTGGTCGTGCGTGCGGATGCAGCAGAGGCCTATGTGCAGCGTTATTGCTCGCTGTTCCCGGTCGATCTGCTGGCCGGCAAGCGCATCGGTGTCTACGAGCACTCCAGCGCCGGGCGCGATCTCTATGCGCCGCTGTTATCTCAGCTGGGGGCCGAGGTGGTGTCGCTCGAGCGCAGCGACGAGTTCGTGCCCATCGACACCGAGGCGGTGGGCGAGGAGGACAAGGCGCGGGCGCGCCGCTGGTCGGCCGAGCATCGGCTGGATGCCATCTTCTCCACCGACGGTGACGGCGATCGTCCCCTGGTGGCCGATGAGCGAGGAGAGTGGCTGCGTGGCGACATCCTCGGCTTGCTGTGCGCCGATGCGCTGGGCATAGAGGCGCTGGCTACCCCGGTCAGCAGCAACACGGCGGTGACGGCTTGCGGCCGTTTTGCCCAGGTGGCGCTGACCAGGATTGGCTCACCCTTCGTGATTGCCGAGTTTGCCGAGCTGGCCAAGCGCTACCAGCGCATCGCCGGCTTCGAGGCCAATGGTGGTTTTCTGCTCGGCAGTGATATCGTTCTCGATGGCAAGCCGCTGGCCGCCCTGCCGACCCGGGATGCGGTGTTGCCGTTTCTGATGCTGCTGGCCGCGGCCGGCAAGGGGGCCATTTCACCGCTGGTATCGGCTTTGCCGCAGCGCTTTACCCATTCCGATCGCATACAGAACTTTCCTACCATCCGCGGTCAGCAGATCCTGGCCGATGGCCGGGCCGACCCACAGGCGCTGCTGGGCCGGCTGGGTTTTGAGGGTGTCGGCATTGCGGGTGTCGATACCACCGACGGCCTGCGCATCAGCCTGCTGGATGGGCGGATTGTGCACCTGCGCCCATCGGGCAACGCGCCCGAGCTGCGCTGTTACGCCGAGGCGGACAGCTATGCCATGGCAAAGGCCTGTGTCGACGAGGCCCTGGAGCGTATCCGCCACCTGGCCTAGCGGAGCCTTTTCTGCCGAAGAGTTGGTTCGGTGCGCCAGTGGCGGCGCACTGAGGCCGCGCCCTCGCAGGCGCACCTTGATAATAAATGAGCACGGATTGGGGACCTTATGGATGTGATAGAGCAAGCGCGCGTGGGCGGGGGAGCGCGACCCGCCTTTTCACCCTGGCTGAACAAACTGGCCCTGATGATCTCGGATGGTCTGGCTTTTGCCCTGGCCTTCCTGGTGACCTATTGGGTGCTGGGGCTCAGTGGCAGCGACAAATTCACCGTACTGGGATCGATGGAGGCAGGGGTCGGGCTGGCCCGGGTCGGCTGCTT
>JBFHKO010000290.1:0-1803 GCA_041595355.1 Aeromonadaceae bacterium | reverse complement strand
TCCATTCGCCGCTTTGCGGTGGAGCGCCTGGGGATGAGCGATCTCATCGGCTTCGGCACCCTGAACGAAGCCATGGCCCATTTTTTCAATGCCATAGTGCATGGCCGGCTGAATATCCTGATTTCCGGGGGGACCGGCTCGGGCAAGACCACGACCCTGAATATCTTCTCCGGTTTCATTCCGGCCAGTGACCGCATCATCACCATCGAAGACTCGGCCGAGCTGCAGTTGCAGCAACCCCATGTGGTGCGCCTGGAGACCCGTCCGCCCAACATTGAGGGGCGCGGTACCGTCAGTCAGCGTGAGCTGGTGATCAACGCCCTGCGCATGCGCCCCGATCGCATCGTGGTGGGGGAGGTGCGGGGTGCCGAGGCGGTAGACATGCTGACCGCCATGAATACCGGCCATGATGGCTCCATGACCACCATCCACGCCAACACACCCCGGGATGCCCTGAGCCGCATCGAGAACATGTTTGCCATGGCCGGCTGGAACATGCCCACCAAGAACGTGCGCGCCCAGATTGCGTCGGCCCTCAACATAGTGGTGCAGCTCAAGCGCATGGAGGATGGCAAGCGGCGCATCGTCAGCGTGCAGGAGATCAACGGCATGGAGGGTGATGTCATCACCATGACCGAACTGTTCAAGTTCGAGCGCCAGAGCGTGGACAAGGAGGGCAACATCGTCGGTGATTTCATACCCACCGGTAATATTCCCTCCTTCATGGATGCCTTCCGTCATATGGGCATCGACCTGCCCTATTCCCTGTTCGCTCCCCAGATTGAGCAAAGGAGGTAGCCATGGAGCAGACATTGGAGCTTTACCTGCTGGTGGTCTTTGTCGCCGTGGTGGTGATATCCCAGACGGTGCTGGTCTCCCTGGGCGGCACCCGCGCCAGCAATAACAAGGTGCTGCGCCAGCGGATGCGCGAGATTGCCGCCGGCCAGCAGACCGCGGCCATCTCCCTGATGCGGCAGCATTACTTGCAGTCGCTGGACCCGTTCGAGCGCTGGCTGGAGTCCAGCTCGCTGGTCGAGGCCTTGCGGGACAAGCTGGAGATGGCGGGCCTCAAGTGGCGAGCCTATCGCACCCTGCTGGCCTTGCTGTTTGCCAGCGTGATGGCTGCCCTGGTATGCCAGATCCTGCTGCGCAACTGGATGCTGTCGTTGCTGCTGCCGCTGCTCATCGTGGCCTCTTTCATGATGTGGCTGAAATTCAAGGGTGATCAACGGCTCGACAAGTTCGAGGAGCAGTTCGTCGAGGCGCTGGATGTCATGAAGCGCGCCCTGCTGGTGGGCTACCCCTTGGTGGAGGTGTTCAAGACCGTCAGCGAGGAGATGACCGATCCCATCGCCAGTCAGTTTAGGCAGACCTACGCCGAGCTGAATTACGGGGTGGAGCTGCGGGCGGCCCTCTCGGGACTGGCCGAGCGCAATCCCAGTGTCAGCATGCTGGCCTTCATCAGCGCCGTGGTGATCCAGAAGGAGACCGGCGGCAACCTGGCGGAAAACCTCGACAAGCTCTCTCTGGTCATCCGCGGGCGCTTTCGCCTCTATCGCAAGGTGCGCACGCTGTCCGCCGAGGGCCGCATGTCGGCTTGGGTGCTGGCACTGGTGCCCTTAGTGTTGTTTCTTGCCTTATACGTATCCAATCCAGGTTACCTTGAGCCATTGGTCACTTCAGTGCGGGGCCATTACCTGCTTATCTACGCCTTTGTCAGCTTGGGGGCTGGGCTGCTGCTGGTAAAACGCATTTTGCGTGTGGAGGTCTGACATGGACTATCTCATCAACCTCTTTTCCGAC
>JBFHKO010000289.1:0-1837 GCA_041595355.1 Aeromonadaceae bacterium | reverse complement strand
GGATGACAACGCCGTCATCATCCTGGATCCGGTCAACGGTCAGGTGATCGACCAGGCGCTGGATCGCGGCATCAAGACCTATGTCGGTGGCAACTGCACCGTCAGCCTGATGCTGATGGGCCTCGGTGGCCTGTTTGCCAACAACCTGGTGGAGTGGGTCTCCTCGTCCACTTACCAGGCGGCCTCCGGTGCCGGCGCGCGTCACATGCGCGAGCTGCTCTCCCAGATGGGCGCCCTGCGTGACGTGGTGGCCAGCGAGCTGGCCGATCCGGCCTCCGCCATCCTGGACATCGAGCGCAAGGTGACGGCCGCCATGCGCGATGCCAGCTTCCCCACCAGCCAGTTCGGCGCCCCGCTGGCCGGCAGCCTGATCCCCTGGATTGACGTGCCGCTGCCCAACGGCCAGAGCAAGGAAGAGTGGAAGGGCATGGCCGAAACCAACAAGATCCTCGGCCTGCCCACGGGCGGCATACCGGTGGATGGCAACTGCGTGCGTATCGGCGCCCTGCGCTGCCACAGCCAGTCCTTCACCATCAAGCTGAAGCAGGATGTGCCGCTGACCGATATCCACCAGATGCTGGCGGCCCACAACGACTGGGTGAAGGTGGTCGATAACGATCGTGCCCTCACGGTGCAGGAGCTGACCCCGGCCAAGGTGACCGGTACCCTGACCGTGCCGGTGGGTCGTCTGCGCAAGATGAACATGGGGCCGCAGTTCCTGTCCGCCTTCTCGGTGGGCGATCAGCTGCTGTGGGGGGCCGCCGAGCCGCTGCGCCGCATGCTGAACATCCTGCTGGCCAGGGGCTGAGTCGCCGACCGGCGGGTCAGACAGGGAAAGCAATCGAGACAAAGGGCCGCAAGGCCCTTTTTTTATTGTGGTTTTCTTCACACCCGGGTCCGGGGAGCGTTGACGGCCGGCGCGCCGGCCGGCTAGCGTGGTCAGACGGGTACTGCCGGCTGGCAGGCCATTGGCCCATTAGAGCAAACAGCGCGCCCGGCGCCTGTCAGGGGGAAGATCATGAAGCAGATGCTGTGTCAGGCCAGAAAACCCTTTCCGATGGGGGGCGAGCGCCGCTTTGAGGCGGCGGCTCGGGCCTGCCGCCCGGCTCTGGTGGCGGCCGTGCAGCGGTTGGTACGCCATCCCAGCTACCTGCAGCCCGCCGCGGGGCCTGCCGCCCCGTTCGGCGTAGCCATCGACATCTGCCTGGATGAGGCGCTGCAACTGAGTCGGGAGCTGGGCCTGCGCACCTACAAGGATCCACTGGGTTACTACGGGTATGCCGAGGTGGGCGAGGGGCCGCAGATGCTGGGCATCTTCTGTCATCTGGATGTGGTGCCCGCCGGTGAACCACGCACCTGGTTCAGTCCGCCCTTCGAGGCGAGTGAGCGCGGCGGGCGCCTCTATGGTCGCGGTGTCCAGGACAACAAGGGCCCCACTGTTGCGGTGCTGCAGGCCATCAGGCTGCTGCTGGATGCCAAGGTATCTCTGACCCATACCCTGCGCGTCGTGTTTGGCACCGATCAGGAAAACCAGTGGCGGGATCTGCTGCGCTATCGGGTCCAGGAGCGGTTGCCGGACGCCAGTCTGGTGCCGGATGCCAGTTTCCCGGTCATCAACGCCGAGAAGCGGCTGATCCAGGCCTATCTGTATGGCCCGCCGAGCCCGGCGCTCAGCCTCGATTGCGGCGGGCACTTCAACGCCGTGCCCGATCGGGCCGCCTACGGCGGCGAGCGGCAGAAGGCGCTGCAGACGGAGCTGGATCGCCTGGGTTACCCCTGGCACCAGGAAGGGGATATGACCCTGGTGCTGGGGGAGGCGGCGCATGCGTCCCAGTGT
>JBFHKO010000288.1:0-1860 GCA_041595355.1 Aeromonadaceae bacterium | reverse complement strand
CGGCCATAGGCGCCGCGCTGGAAACCCGGTTTCCCTCCTGGGGCTGATCGGCCTGCAACGACGAGGCATCGCTTAGCGGCCGCCAGTTCTGGATGCTCTCCTGCAGCCACTCGACAAAAACGCGGTAACCCAGCCAGGAGACCTCCCCGGTATTTGATCAACCGTCATAGTTGAGTGCCCTTAGCTGGTCTTCGGCAGCGCTGCCCAAGTAGCTGCGAATGGCCGAGAAGAACTTGGGCCACTGCTGCTGACTGTCTTTACGCAGCAGGGCCCTGGCCAAGCGCTCGCGGGCCGCTTTGAGCGGCATTCCCTGCTGAACCAGGTTGCTGAGCAGCTCATTGATCCGATCCAGTTCACCCTTGCGCAGGTAACGCAGCCTGTCGGCGTCCAGCCTCAGGTTATCGATGGTGGCCTGAGCCTTATTCTCATCTACCTCTGCCTGCTGGCAATGCTCCCGATTAACCTGAATGGCGCCATCCGTGCGTTGATAGCTGAACAGGCACGGAAAAGCGGGCAACTGCAATGGGTTGAGTATGAGGTGGTCCCAGTCGTGTTCACCCTTGGGCACATCACAACTGTGATCCGGCGTCGAGTGGCGAGCACTGGCTTCTACCACATCTGGCCGTGAACCGCCGTGGCAGCAGGCCAGCAGGTTTTGCCAGTCCAGATGCCAGTTATGGGCTCCGGCCGGATCGGACTTGGGGTGGAAATGCTCGACCCGCAGATCGGCCACGCCCTCGTCGGCGACGGCAGGTCTGAGATCGATTTCGCAATAGGCACAGAGGCCGCCCTGATCCGCCCGCAATTGCTGCTGGATCTGTTGCCGACGTTCTCTGACTTCCCGCTTGCGCGTTGGGGTCGTACCGCCCTGAGTGCATTGTTTCCAGCTATTATCGGGAAAGCGCTCGCGGTAGCCTTTAAGGCTGTCTGGCTCTGTCCCTTTGCCTACCTTTTTCATGACGAGCGTTCCAGCTCCTTGAGGCGAATATCCACGTCCAGACGCAGCAGTTCCGGCTCATGCTCGGCCCCCCACTCATCGAGCTCCCTCCGCAGCGCCAGCGCCTCTTCACCGTCCCACAGGTCCTTGGCCACCAGCTGCTGATATCGATGCAGTTTGGAGACGATGCCGACGCTATCGGGTCTGGGATCGACACCCAGCACCTGTTTCAGCACCTGCTGAGACTCCGCCCCCAACGAGAAATCCACCGGCAGCAACTGAGGTGTTTCCCCTTGCCAGTCGATCACCCGCAGCGCCTGCGGCGCTACCGTACTGACTACCTGGGGGCTATGGGTGGTGACAATGAACTGCACATTGGGGAAGGTGCGGATCAGATCCGGAAGAATCCGTTGCTGCCAGCCCGGATGCAGGTGCAGATCAACTTCATCGATCAGCACCACCCCTGCTGTGTCCAGCGGGTCGGCCATCGCCGGGTTGGCTTCGGCCATGCGGGCGGCAATGTCCATCACCATCGCCAGGGTGGTGCGGTAGCCATCACTGAGCTGCTCGATGCGCAGCTGCTTGACTGTCTCATCCACCGTCCAGTCAACCATGATCCCGGCCGGATGAGCCCCCTGAGGATGGCTGAATTCCGGCATCAGCCGCTGAATGGCAGAGCGAATCGCCTTGAGCTCCGGCAGCTCCACCTCGAAGGAGCGCTGCTCCTTCTGTAGCCTGGCCTCCTGCGCTTCAAGATAATAGAAATATTCGACAAAGCGCCTGAAATTGGTGCGACTCTCCAGGCCGCCGTCCAGGGCGTCGAAGCGGGAGAACGCCTTGCCAAAGCCCTTTTTACGCTGGGGCACGTCAAAAACGCCCCGTCCGGTGCCGTAATAGACGAAGATCGGCAGTTGATAATCGCG
>JBFHKO010000287.1:0-1917 GCA_041595355.1 Aeromonadaceae bacterium | reverse complement strand
CGCACCCTGCAACTGCGCAACAAGGACCCCGCTGCGGTCGATTTGGAGAGCCAGATCCAGGCGGCGGTGGCCCTGGGGCGCCGCCATGATGCCCGCCTGTTCATCAACGACCACTGGCAGCTGGCGCTGCGCCACGGCGCCTATGGGGTCCACCTGGGGCAGGAGGATCTGGAGACGGCCGATCTGGCGGCCATCCGTGCCGGCGGGCTGCGCCTGGGCCTCTCCACCCACGGCTTCTTCGAGATAGCCCGTGCCCGGGCCATGGCGCCATCGTACCTGGCGCTGGGGCACATCTTCCCGACCCGCACCAAGCAGATGCCCTCCCAGCCCCAGGGACTCTGGCGGCTGGAACGCTACGCGCAATTGCTGCAGGCCTGGCCCACGGTCGCCATCGGCGGTATCAGCGAGGAGCGGGTGGCGGCGGTGCAGGCCACCGGTGTGGGCAGCATAGCGCTGGTGACGGCCATCACCGAAGCCGGCGACCCGGAGGCGGTGACCCGGCGCCTGCTGGCGCAGGTCGAAGGGGAGGCCCGCCATGGCTGATGTATCTCTAAACGACAGTGAATTTTTGCGTTACGGCCGCCAGCTGCTGCTGGAGGAGATAGGCGAGGCGGGACAGGCCCGTCTCAAGCAGGCGCGGGTGCTGCTGGTCGGCCTTGGCGGTCTCGGCTCGCCGGCCAGCCTCTATCTTGCCGCCGCCGGCATTGGTCAGCTATGGCTGGCGGATGGCGATCGGCTGGAGACCAGCAACCTGCAGCGCCAGGTGCTCTATCGCAGCGATCAGCTGGGGCAGGAAAAACAGCGGCTGGCGGCCAAGCA
The DNA here is from genome assembly GCA_041595355.1 of Aeromonadaceae bacterium. Classification (GTDB taxonomy): domain Bacteria; phylum Pseudomonadota; class Gammaproteobacteria; order Enterobacterales; family Aeromonadaceae; genus JBFHKO01. The sequence goes on along the minus strand of JBFHKO010000287.1, from coordinate 1,098 downwards.
ACTGAATGCCCTCAACCCCCAGGTACGCTGTCATCCCCTGGGCCGGCTGGACGAGGCGGCGCTGGAGGCCCTGCTGCCACACCTGGATCTGGTACTGGATTGCAGCGACAACATGCAGACCCGCCAGGCCGTCAACCGCACCTGTGTCCGCCATGGCGTGCCCCTTATCAGCGCCGCCGCCAGCGGCTGGCAGGGGCAGTTGCTGGTGATGGAGCCACAGCGCCGCCAGGGCTGTTATCACTGCCTGTTCCCCACCCTGGAGGAGCCGGCGCAAAACTGCCGCAGCGTCGGCATCCTGGGGCCCGTGGTGGGCCTGCTCGGCAGCCTGCAGGCACTGGAGGCGGTCAAGCTGCTCTGTGATGTACCGGGCCGCCAGACAGGCCGCCTGTGGCGCTGGGATGCCCGCACGCTCGGCTGGAAAGGCCTGCCGCTGGCACGGGATCCCGCTTGCCGCGTCTGTGGCGATGCGGCCCCTTCCCATACTGGAGATGTCTCATGAACATCCGACTCAACGATCAGACCCTGCCCCTGACCCCGGCACAGAGCCTGCTTGGCCTGTTGCAGTCCCAGGGCGCCGATCGCCCCGGTGTCGCCGTGGCAGTCAACCAACAGATCATTCCCCGCTCCAACTGGGGCGCCTATCGCCTGCAGGACGGGGACGTACTGGATCTTTTTCAAGCCATCGCCGGAGGCTGACATGCAAACCCATACTTCCAGTAGCACCGCGCCCCTGATCATCGCCGATCAGCGTTTCGACTCGCGGCTGTTCACCGGCACCGGCAAGTTTGCCGATGCCGACACCCTGAGCCAGGCCATTGCCGCCTCCGGCTCCCAGCTGGTGACCCTGGCGCTGAAGCGGGTGCGTTTCGATGCGCCGGATGTGCAGATCCTGGAGCCCCTGCGTCAACTCGGTGTACGGCTGCTGCCCAACACCTCGGGGGCGCGCACTGCCGAGGAAGCGGTATTCGCCGCCCGGCTGGCGCGGGAGGCGCTGGGTACCCGTTGGCTGAAGCTGGAAATCCACCCCGATCCGCGCTATCTGATGCCCGATCCCATCGAGACCCTGAAGGCCGCCGAGATCCTGTGCCGGGAGGGGTT
>JBFHKO010000286.1:0-1928 GCA_041595355.1 Aeromonadaceae bacterium | reverse complement strand
CAGCAAGCCCTGTTGGCGGTGGAGACCAAGGAGGCCACGGTCAGTGCCCAGCTCAGCGGGAAGCTGAAGGAGACTCAGCGTACCCGTGAAGCGCTGAAAGGGGGCGCCCAGGCCCAGCTGGTGGTGCAGCGGGCCCTCATCGCCAACATGGTCAAGGAGCTGCAGGAAGACACCAAGCTGATTGGTAAGCTGGCCGAGTTGTCCCGGGCCTACCAAGGGCTAGACGGCGGCATGCACGCCCGTATCGCCATGCAGAAGACCCTCAATCAGGGGGTCGAGCAGGCCGCCACCTTCCGCCAGCGCGAACAGAATCAGGTTGACGAGCTGCGCCGCAAGCACGAGAGCTTGAATGGTGGTCTGGCCGAGCAAGCAGCCCAGCTGCGGGCGCTGAACAGTATCAGGGAGAAGCAGGTCACGGAGTTGATCCGCGAGCGGGCCAAGCTCGAGGAACTGCAGCGTACCCTGGCCAGCCTGAACGGCGGCGAGCAGGAGCAGATCGTCCGCCTGAACCAAAAGATCCAGGCCCGCCGCCAAGCCATCCAGGAGGACGGTCGGGCCGCCGTAGTGATGGAGGAGCTGTCTGCCACCGCCGCCCGGCTGATCGTCTCGGACCAGCGGCAGAAGGCCGCCATCGAGGCGAGAAACCGCGCGGCTATCGAGGGTGCTCGTGCCCTACAGCAGATGACCGCCGAAGAAGCCAAAGCGATCGCTAAAGGCGAAGCCCTGGCTTCTTCGACCAAGAAGCACAGCGAAGCCATGCTCGACGAGGCGCGCAAGGCGCACGGCATGAGCAAGGCGCAGAAGGAGCTGACTGACCGCCGAGAGCGCGAAGTCGAAAAGCTCGAACGCCTGAAAGCGCAGAAAGACCTGTTGAACAGTTCGTATGGCCGCGAACTGGCGGCGGTCAAACGCCAGATTACCGAGCAGGAGCGCTACAACCGCCTGCTGACCTTGTCGACCGCTGAGCTGCTGGGATTCGCTAACGCCCAGCGGCATGCCTCGTCCAGCCTGACGGTGGGCTCCCAGTCCGCGGCAATGCTCCGCGCGGGTCTGTCTGGCCTGCACACCAGCATCGGCATGTACACCAGCGCCACGATCCTCGCGGCCTCCGCCACCTACGCCCTGACCAGCTCCTTGCGCAGTGCGATCACCATCGGCGCGGACTTCACCGCACAGATGGCCCGTGCCGACGCCATCATGTCCTCGTCCGGGCCTAGCTGGCTGCAAGACACCGGCAGCATGGCCGCTATGGAGATGCAGGTTCGGGCCCTGGGCCAGAGCACCATCTACACGGCCGCGGAAGTGGCAAGCGGCCTGGTCGAGCTGGGTCAGGCCGGCCTGTCGGCCGGCGATGCCGTGGTGGCCCTGGCGCCGGCCCTGGACCTGGCGCAGATCGGCAACCTGAGCATGGCCCAGTCTGCGGACATCGCCACCAACGTGATGATGACCTTCGGCAAGGAGGCCGGTGACCTGGCTGACATCGTCGACGTTATGGCGGTTGCGGTCACCAGTTCCAACACCACCGTTGAACAGCTGGCCAACGCCCTGACCTACGCCGGCCCCGCAGCGCACGCTGCCGGCATCTCCATGGAAGACACCACGGCTGCCATCGAGGCGATGGCCAACGCCGGCATCAAGGGCTCCCGCTCCGGTACGGGCCTGCGCCGCTTATTTGTCAGCATTCTGAACCCCACCAAAAAGGGTGCGGAGATGATGGATAAGTACAGCCTGTCGGTGCTGGATGCGGAAGGCAACACCCGCGGACTGACCGACATCATCGGCCAGTTGAGCCGCTCCCTCTCGGGCCTGTCGGGGGGCGAGAAACTTTCCGCGATCCAGGACCTGGTCGGCATCTACGCCACCTCGTCCGTCGCCGCACTGGTCGAGCAGTACGACAGCCTGGTCATGCTGCGCTCGGGCCTGGACGT
>JBFHKO010000285.1:0-2023 GCA_041595355.1 Aeromonadaceae bacterium | reverse complement strand
GGGAGGCCTGCGTGCAGCTCGACTGGCGGGGCGAGCAGCTGAGTGTGACCCTGGTAAGCCTGCCGGAGGAGGGCGGCGGCCTGCCGCTGCCGCTGGGGGGCGGCCCGGCCTGCCTCAAGGACTGGCGCGAGCCGCATCATTACTGGCGCCGGGATCTGGAGGCCGAAAAGAAACAGGCGGGACGCATCAAGCGCGCCCTGCAGCTCAAGGGGGCGGCGCCCTGGCAACTGAAGGGCGAGCCGGCCCTGGCGCTGCTGCAGGCGCTGCCCGAGGCGGTGCAGACGCTGGGCGTCCGGCTGCGCTGGCATGCCCAGAGCCAGCGGCTGCAGATGGCCGATGACGGGGCGCTGGATCTGCGCATCAGCCGCCAGCAGGAGTGGTTTGCCGTCGAGGGAGAGCTCAGGCTCGATCAGCGCCAGGTGCTGGATCTGCGCCTGCTGCTGCGAAAACTGCAGCCCGGCCAGCGCTACATCGAGCTGGATGACCAGCAGCGGCTGCTGCTGAGCGAGCGCCTCTCCCTGCGCCTGACCGCCCTGGGGGCGCTGATGGATGAGACGCAGCAGGTGAGCACCCAGCTGGCCTATCCGCTGGTGCGCCTGCTGGAGCAGAGCCAGGTGGCCGGCGATGCGGGCTGGCAGCAGTTGGCCGGCGAGTGGCAACAGACGGCGTCTGTCGACCCTGAGCTGCTGGCGCCCCTGCGCGACTATCAAAAGCAGGGGGTGCAGTGGCTGGCCAATCTGGCGCTGCACGGCTTCGGCGCCTGCCTGGCCGATGACATGGGGCTCGGCAAGACCATTCAGGCGCTGACGCTGCTGCGCCTGCGCCGCTTCGAGGGGCCGGCGCTGGTGGTGGTGCCCAAATCCCTGCTCGCCAACTGGCAGGAGGAGGCGGCCCGCTTTGCCCCCGAGCTGAACGTCTGTGTGCTCAACGAGCAGCAGGATCGCGGTGCCAGCCTCGAGGCGCTGGGGGCCGGGGATCTGGTGCTGACCACCTACGGCTTGTTGCCGGGCGAGACGCCGCTGCTGGCGCGCGAATGGGCGACCCTGGTGGCCGATGAGGCGCAGCAGATCAAAAATGCCAACACCGCCCGGGCCAGGGCGCTGTTCGATCTCAAGGGACAGTGCCGGCTGGCGCTGAGCGGCACGCCGGTCGAAAACCATCTGGGCGAGCTGTGGAGCCTGTTCAACTTCATCAATCCGGGACTGTTCGGCCACCAGAGCCATTTTAGCCAGCGCTTCGGCAAGGCCGGCAAGGATCCGGAGCATCTGGCGCAGCTCAAGGCGGTCATCTCGCCCTTCGTGTTGCGGCGGCTCAAGTCCGAGGTACTGAGCGAACTGCCCGAGAAAACGGAGGTGAATCACCACGTCACCCTCTCCGAACCGGAGCGGGCACTCTACGAGGCCAGCCGTCAGGAGGCGGTGGCGCGCATGCAGTCGGCCGAGGGGGGCGGGATGATGGCCATGCTCAGCAGCCTGACCCGCTTGCGGCGCATCTGCTGCTCGCCGGCCCTGGTGGTCAAGGAGTGGGAGCAGGAGCAGAGCAAGCTGGACGCCGGCATGGAGCTCATCACCGATGCCATCGAGAACGGGCACCGGATCCTGGTCTTCAGCCAGTTTGTGGATCTGCTGACCCTGCTGCGGGCCCGCCTGGAGGCGGCCGGCCACGACTACTGCTACCTGGACGGCAGCCTGACAGCCGCCCGCCGCAACCAGGCGGTCAAGCGCTTCAAAAACGAGCCGGTGCCGCTGTTTCTCATCAGCCTCAAGGCCGGCGGCACCGGCCTCAACCTCACCGAGGCGGATACGGTCATTCATCTCGATCCCTGGTGGAATCCGGCGGTGGAGGATCAGGCCAGCGACCGGGTGCACCGCATGGGTCAGACCGAGCCGGTGACCGTTTACCGGCTGGTGTGCGAGCAGACGGTGGAGGAGAAGATTGTCGCCCTGCACCAGGAAAAGCGCGCCCTCGCCGAGGGACTGCTCAGCGAGCAGGGCAATGTGGTGGGATTGGACGCCCAATTGCT
>JBFHKO010000284.1:0-2038 GCA_041595355.1 Aeromonadaceae bacterium | reverse complement strand
GCCATCAGGCTGAAACTCTGGGCACCGATGCGCAATATGCTGGCCTGGGGCAGAATACGCAGCAGCACCAGGCCGGGTTGCACCTCGTCACCCTCGTGGTAATCCCGGCCGTTGAGATTGATGGTACTGCCGCCCGGCGTCGACGAGTAGACATGCGCCCGGTATTGCAGTGGCGCCACCCGGCTGCTGATGGCCGCCGGCAGCGTCGCCAATGGCGCCGCTTCCGGGGTGACCGGATCCGGTAGCGTCGCCGGCTCCTGTGCTACGGCGCCCAGTTCGTCTCCCTCCGGAGCCAGGGCCTGCCTGAGGCGCTGGGCCAGGTTCGGCGAGACGCCGTCCAGATCCAGCAACGGCTGGCTGGCAGCCGGCTTGGATTTGGGTATGGCGGCCGCCACCGGCTTGGGCGGCGGCAATGGCTGGGTGACGAACTCGTGGCGGCTGGTGCTCGGCCGATAGGGCAAGGGCGTTGCCTCGCTCACCTCGATGCGCAACGCCTGGGGTTGGTTGTACCACCAGTGCCAGCCATAGTTGGCTCCGATGCCGAGCAGGACACACAGCGGCATGCCCAGCAGCCAACCGAGCCACTGGCGGCCACCGGACGCCGCTTCAACTCCCAGCCCCATGCTGGCCTCGAAGGCGCCCTGTGTGCGCCCTGCCCGTCGTCTTGCCGCCATCAGAATGGACATCAGCTCTGTGCTCCGTCAGATTGAGCGTTTTCCTGGCGCGCCAAAGTGCGGCTCAGGCGCGGCATGGGTTCGTCGCTGCGGACATTCAACCGCATCAGGGTCTGGGCGCCGGCCACGCCGTCCGCCTCCAGCCCTTCGGCCTGCTGGAAGCGCCGGAGGGCCTCTCCCAGCTGGGCATCGAAGCGCGTCAGCTTGCGTGGGCGCCCCTTGCCGACCTCGGCCAGGGCCGTCTCCAGCCACTGCACATCCGGACCGCTGCTGCGACTGCTGATGAGCCGGCTGCCGCCCTGGGGCAACTTCCACAGCAGGGTATACTCCATGCCCCAGGCCTGCTCCAGCCAGCTGCGCTCCAGGCTCCAGCTCTCGCCCCCCAGCAGCACCTCGGCCTGCCGTTCATCCACCGCCAGCAGGGTGGCATAGACCGCCTGCCCCTGCTCATCCAGCAACCGCACCTGTGCCGGATGATCCAGCCTGATGAGCTCTGCCAGGGTGGCCCGCCCCTGCTGACATCCGAGGCCGGCACGCTCGGCCTGCTCGCAGCTCGCCTCCTCGAGATTGACCTCATAGCCCCAGACCCGGAACAACTGCTGCAAGGCCTCGTCCTCGTAGCCGGCCTGCTGCATCGCCTCGCTGAAGCGTTGCTGCTGCCCGGCATCGGGCGGCAGCTTGACCGGCACCTCGACCCGCACCGTTTCCCGCGGCGGCTGCCAGCCCCACTGCTGCCAGCCGAACCAGCCGGCCCCCAGCAGCAACAGGCCACAGAGCCCGAACGCCAGCCCCGGCAGCCCACCCGGCTCGGCCTCCCGGCTGACCCCCATCGCCTCCCTGGCCGCCTGCAGCAGCAGGGCCTTGCCGATCTGGGGCTTGCCCTGGGCATAGGCGGCCAGCAGGGCCCGTTCGCAGATAAGGTTGATAAGGCGCGGAATGCCGCCACTCAGGCGGTGCAGGGCCGCCAGGGCCGCCGGCGCGAACAGCGGCTGCAGGCAACCGGCTACCTGCAGCCGAAAGCGGACATAGGCATCCACATCGCTGGCCGACAGCGGCAGCAGGTGGTAACGGGCGGTGATGCGCTGGGCCAGCTGGCGCAGCAGTGGCTGACGCAGCAGCTGCTGCAGTTCGGGTTGCCCGACCAGCAGCACCTGCAGCAGCTTGCTGTCGTCGGTTTCCAGGTTGGTCAGCAGCCGCAGTTGCTCCAGCACCGCCGGCTGCAGGTGCTGGGCTTCGTCGATGAGCAACAGGCTGCGCCGACCCGCCGCGCGGTTGGCCAGCAGGTGCCGGTGCAGCAAATCGAACAGCGTCTTGAGGCCGGCCTCCCGGGGGTAGGTCAAGCCAAACTCGTCACAGAGGGTGGC
>JBFHKO010000283.1:0-2046 GCA_041595355.1 Aeromonadaceae bacterium | reverse complement strand
TCTTTTGCTGCTGGGTAAAGGATCCACTCTGGCTGCCATGATTGGCAAACGCGGAGGCGTCAGCGCCAAGATCGCTTAAATTATCCAGCGGATAATAACCGGCCGGATTGCTGGCCAATATCGCTTCGCTAAATGCCTGGATGCCCATCGTTACCTCCACGGCCCCTTGATGTCGAAGCCGATCAGGCGGCTTGTGCCGGCCGTTTCTTCACGGTTGCACAGAAGCAGGCGGATCAGTTTGTCCGGCAGGCCTGGTAGGTTGTCCAGATGGGTTTTGTCGTAACCGGTGGCGGTGGCATAGGGCACCACTACCCCTGGCAGGCTGCCGCGGTAGCTTAGATCATCGAATACCGGCACTGGCTCTGTGCTGACATAAAAACCGTTGTCTGAAGGATTAGGGTAGCTCATGCCCTCGCCGAAATAGCTGGCCAGCCCCTTCCAGTAGGCGCTTACGCTGCCTGGCAGCTGATGATAGCTGCGGGCCAGGCGCTTTTCCGAGCTGTCGCCGAATTTCAGCGCATCGTTGTAGTAGTATTCTGAGCTGTTATTCCACTCCCGGCTGCTGTCGTTGGTGAGCCCCGGGTAGTGGATCAGCAGGCAGTGGTACTGATCGCCGGCACGATTGGTGAGCATGTCACCAAAGGCGTAGGGTGCCCTGGCCCGCGCATTTCCGTACTGGGGAAGGAAATAGAGCAGGCACCCGTCGCCAAACGCCTGCCATTCCGAGTTGGCGTAGCTGTGCGAGCAGGGCCAACGATGCTCATAGACGGTAGTGAAATTGTCGATGGCTACCACGTCCTCCACCATCGCCACCTTGGCCAGGTAACCGCTGCTATTGTTCCAGCCACTCCAGGCGCTGTTATCTACATACAGCCGCAGGCCGGTAGCCTCGGCATCGGTGCGCTTGAAGATGCAGCGATAGGTGCCAGCATCCTCGTATTCCACCTCCCAGCCCAGGCTGGGGATCTTCATGCTCAGGGTGCCGGTGGCCGAGCTGGCGGCCGGGGTGCCGTTGTCTAAGCCCACCACCACCGTGGTGCTGGTGATGGCCGTCACCCGGTATTCGCCGTTGAAATTAGCCTCGTTGGCGCCACTCAGCTCGATGATCTGGTCTTTCAGGAATTTATGGCCGGCCGCCACTGTCAGGGTAATGGTCGCCGCCTGGCTGTCATAGACGGCACTGGATACCGCCTTGACGCCGAAGCCGGTCACCAGGATGGCTTTGAGCAGTTCGATCAGGGATCCGGGGTTGGTGGTATGGGCGGCGGCGGGGCTGCCGGATGACAGCAGCGGCGCGCCTTCCATGGCCGAGTCGTACCACTTCACGGGGAATGTCATTGCCTTATCTCCTTAGTCCTTGTTGATGTTGCCGCGCAGCTGCAACGCGAATTCATCGCTGTCCACCGCCGCTTCCGATTGCAAAATGGTTCGGGCCAGCCAAAACGGCGCATTCGCGCCGTGCAGGTTGAAGCGCAGTACCTGGCCGCTTGACCAGCCAGCGCCCCAGGCCAGCGGGTTGATGCTGAAATAGGGCACGTTGGTGTTGGGGTTCAGCGGCGCGCACGTCTCGTTGATGGAAAAGATGCCGATCTGGCCCAGATGCTCGCCGATGATGTTGCCACCGGTGGAGCTGGTGAAGATCAGGGCAAAGCGCTCGGTGATGGCGCCGCGGTTGGTGACGATGATCGGATAGTCGGCATTGTTGAACTGGGCGTTAGATTGGGAACCGATCAGGTTATCGCTCCAGACGCCGGTCCAGGTGCTCTGGTCGAACACGTCACTGATGCGCGCCCACAGGTCATCGATGATCAGCGCCGAACTCACATAGGTGTCGGCCGGGTCGTAGGCATGCGACAGCGGGCGCGACAGCGTGAGCCGGCCGCTGATCTCGGCATCGGTGATCAGGCTCATATCCTCGATGCGATGCACGGCGGTGATGGGCTGCACATAGCCGGACAGGTCCAGCGGGTCGGCCAGGGTCACGGTGCCGTAATTTAAGTCAGCGCTCCACAGCGCCGCATCCACCAGGGTGCCGGCGGCATCCTC
>JBFHKO010000282.1:0-2047 GCA_041595355.1 Aeromonadaceae bacterium | reverse complement strand
CTGGTGCTGATGCGCACCCTGGGGGCGGGTTCGCGGCTGCTGCGCCGCGCGCTGCAGTGGGAGCTGGCGGCGACCGGCCTGCTGGCGGGGCTGGCGGCAGCGCTCATTTGCGAGCTGGTGCTGGGGATGCTGCAGAGCCTCTGGACCGAGACGCCCTGGCAATGGCATGGCCTGCTGTGGCTGGTGCTACCGTTGCTCGGCATGGGGCTGGTGAGCCTGTCGGCCCAGGGCATGGTGCGCCGGTTGCTGCATGGCGTCCTGGTTCAGCGCTTGCGCGAGCTGTGACGCTGCCGGGCGCCGGGCCCGAGAGTGCGGCTTTACTGCGCTGCCGGCCCCGGGCCGGGCTTCAGGCAGTGGCTCAGCGCCGAGCTGATATCCGGGTAGCGGAATTCGAAGCCGGCCTCCAGCAGCCGGGTCGGCACCACGTTCTGGCCATAGAGCAGCACATCGGCCATCTCGCCGAACAGGGCGCGCAGCAGCAGGGCCGGGGTGCGCAACAGGTGCGGCCGGCCCAGCACCCAGGCCAGGCTGGCGCTGAAGGTCTCGTTGCTGACCGCCTGCGGCGAGGTGCAGTTGTAGATACCCCGGCACTCCTCATGCTCGAGCAGGAAGGCGATGGCGGCCAGCAGATCGTCGAGCGCTATCCAGGACAACATCTGCCGGCCGTCGCCCAGCGGCCCGCCCAGCCCCAGCCGGTAGGCAGGCAGCATTTTCTTCAGCGCGCCACCGTCGGCGCCCAGCACCACGCCAAAGCGCATGATGCAGACCCGCAGGCCATGATCGGCGGCCTGCCCGGCCAGCGCCTCCCAGCGGCGGCACACCTCATGGGTAAATTCTGCGTGCACCTGCTGGAAGGACTCGTCTATCGGTTGCGGCCCCTGGCGACCGTAGTAGCCGATGGCCGAGGCATTCAGCCACACCCCAGGCGGCCGGCTGCTGGCGCGCAGCCGCTGCAGCAGGGCCTCGGTCAGTTGCCAGCGGCTGTCGCGGATGCGCTGCTTGCGGGTCTCGCTCCAGCGGCCATCGGCGATGGGTTCGCCAGCCAGGTTGATGACGGCATCCAGGCCATCCAGGGTCGGCAGCTCATCGAGCGTCAGGCAGCGGACTACCTGGTTGCCGAATTGGCGGCCGGCGCGTTCGGGATTGCGACTGATCACCCAGATGGGGTGCTGGGCGTGCAGTCGCCGGACCAGATGACGGCCGATGAAGCCGGTGGCTCCGGTGATGAGCAGCGTCATGATGGCTCCTGAAGCAGGGGATGAGCCTTGAGCATAGCTGCGGCGAGGCCGGATGGCTTATCCACTTTTTCTGTGCATAAGCCTGTAGATTAACACTGCACGGCCTGCGGGCAATATCCGGAGCGTTCCGGACCGCCGGCTGGCCGCGGGCGCAGATAAAAACGGGGGCTCGCAGGCCCCCGTGTCGTCTCTCGCATGCCGTCGCGATCAGGCTGGCTCGAGGCTAGCCTGCTGGGCGGCGCGTTCGGCTTGCGCGGCCTGCTCAGACTGGATGGCGGTCAGGGCCACGGTGTAGACGATGTCATCCACCAGGGCGCCGCGGGAGAGGTCGTTCACCGGCTTGCGCATGCCCTGCAGCATGGGGCCGATGGAGACCAGATCCGCCGAACGCTGCACCGCCTTGTAGGTGGTGTTGCCGGTGTTCAGATCCGGGAAGATGAACACCGTCGCCTGCCCCGCCACCGGCGAGTTGGGTGCCTTGGAGAGCGCCACGTCGGCCATGATGGCGGCGTCGTACTGCAGCGGGCCGTCGATGATGAGCTCCGGGCGCTTCTCCTTGGCGATACGGGTCGCCTCGCGCACCTTGTCCACATCGGCGCCGGTACCCGAGGTGCCGGTGGAGTAGGAGATCATGGCCACCCGCGGCTCGATGCCAAACGCCTTGGCGGAGTCGGCGGACTGGATGGCGATCTCGGCCAGCTGCTCGGCATTGGGATCCGGGTTGATGGCACAGTCGCCATACACCAGCACCTGATCCGGCAGCAGCATGAAGAACACCGAGGAGACCAGCGAGGAGCCGGGGGCGGTCT
>JBFHKO010000281.1:0-2060 GCA_041595355.1 Aeromonadaceae bacterium | reverse complement strand
TGGCCGGGCGCGGCCGGCTCGGCATAATCGCCCCTCACAGAGGAGAAACCATGAAATACATCGGAGCCCATGTCAGTGCCGCCGGCGGTGTCGAGCAGGCGGTGGCCCGTGCCACCGCGCTCGGCGCCAACGCCTTCGCCCTGTTCACCAAGAACCAGCGCCAGTGGCAGGCGCCGCCGCTTGGCAGCAAGAGCATCGATGCCTTTCGCGCCGCCTGCGAGGCGGGCGGCTTTCTGCCCCAGCAGATACTGCCCCACGATAGCTACCTCATCAATTTGGGCCATCCCGAGCCCGAGGCGCTGGCCAAGTCGCGGGAGGCCTTCCTCGACGAGCTGCACCGCTGCGAGCAGCTGGGGCTCTGTTATCTTAATTTCCACCCCGGCAGCCACCTGAACAAGCTGCCCGAGGCGACCAGTCTCAAGCTGGTCAGCGAGTCCATCAACTGGGCGCTGGAGCGCAGCCAGGGGGTGACCGCCGTGATCGAGAACACCGCCGGCCAGGGCAGCAACCTCGGCTGGTCCTTCGAGCAGCTGGCGGCCATCATCGACGGGGTCGAGGACAAGAGCCGCATCGGTGTCTGCTTCGACACCTGCCACGCCTTCGCCGCCGGCTACGATCTGCGCACCGCCGAGGCTTGTGTCGCCACCTTCACCGACTTCGAGCGCCTGGTGGGCTTTCAGTATCTGCGCGGCATGCACATCAACGGCGCCAAGAGCGCCTTCGGCAGCCGGGTGGATCGCCACCACAGCCTGCGCCAGGGCAACCTGGGCGAGGCGGTGTTTGACTTCATCATGAACGATGCCCGCTTCGACGGCATACCGCTGATCCTGGAAACCGTCGAGCCGGCCATCTGGGCCGAGGAGATCGCCTGGCTGCGCTCGCTGGTGCGCCGAGGCGAGGGGTGATTTCTGTCAGCCTGCTTGGACATCCGGCGGCCAAGATGGGATCATGGCGGCGACCCTTATTGCCAACCCGGGATGCAACAGCATGAGCTATGACCTGACCGAGCAGGAGCGCAACGCGGCCCTGCAACTGAATGCCGATTACCGCTATGACCACTTCATCAGCAAGGTGGCCCAGCACCAGAGCCTGTGGATCCTGAAGGATGCCGATGGTCTGAAGCTGCTGCAGGCCGAGGATGCCACCTGCCTGCCGGTGTGGCCGCATGCCGACTATGCCAGGACCTGGGCGGTGGACGAGTGGGCCGGCTGCGAGCCGCAGTCCATCACCCTGCCGATCTGGCTGGAGCGCTGGGTCGACGGCCTGACCCAGGATGGCCTGGAGGTGGCCGTGTTCCCGCTGCGCGAGGAGATGGGCATCATAGAGTCGCCGGCCGAGCTGGCCGATACCCTGCGCGAGAAGCTGGCCGCGCAGGAGGAATAAAGCGGCACAGCAAGACAGCAAAAAGGGATGCTTATGCATCCCTTTTTCATGGATTGGCCCGGCTCAGAAGGTGAAGGCGGTTTGCACCACCACGCCGACCTGGCGGCGGCCGCCGTAGAGGCCGGCCACATCGAGGTGGAATCTCTTGAATGGCGACAGTCCCAGACCGGCGGTGTAGGCATCGTCGAGGTGCTGTTTCAGATCGTGCCGGAAGCCGGCACGCAGCTGGACCCAGCCCAGCAGATCGCCCTCTATGCCGACGGAGAAGAGCTGCAGATCATCATCGCCGGCATTGAAGGCGCTCTGGGTGCCGCTCAGAGCGGTGAAGCGTTTTTGTGCCAGCAGATCCAGATCTGCCGCCAGCGTCAGCCCGCCGCTGTGGTAGCCGAGGGCGGCGGTGGGCAGCGGCCCCAGCTCATAGGTGGCGGCACTGCCGTCTATGGTGGGGGTGGTGCGGCGGTGGCGGAACAGGTTTTTCACCACCAGGCCGCCACTCAGGCCGTTGTCATGCCGGATGGCCACACCGGCGTCGAGATTGAGCCGGGCCTGCTTGTCCTGATAGCGCTCGTCATCCACGTCGTCGAAGTCGTGATGGGCCACGTTGGCCACATAGTGGATGACCCGCAGCTCCTGCAGCTTGGGCGTCAGCCCGACCGACCAGTCGACGCCGGGGGCGG
>JBFHKO010000280.1:0-2070 GCA_041595355.1 Aeromonadaceae bacterium | reverse complement strand
GGAGTGTTCACGCACGTAGGCGATCTTCTCCATATTGCGCTGCAGACTGGCCTTGTCGATCAAATAATAGGGTGTCTTGAGCATGACAATCCGGGCTCGGTTGGCAAAACCGTGCATTGTAGTGAACCGAGCCCGTGGGGGCCATGCCCCGGTGCGGATTTTGTCGTTTTTTGACCTCCTGCCGTCAATCGGACTCCTCGCCCTTGAAACGGGCCATAAAGCGCCGATCGATCCAGTCTTTCCACAGCCAACACCCATCGGCGGCCAGACTCAGGCGGCCCCAGAGTGCCAGCGCCCGGCGTCCCCCGCAGGAGATCAGATAGAGGGAGCGGCGCCGGGGCAGGTAGCGCCGCAACGGTTTACCCTCTGCCGTGGCGATCAGATTATGAGCCAGCACCGGCCCGGCCCTGACCGAATACACCCCGGAGCGGCTCAGCGCCGTCCCCGGCCGGGCGCAGATATCACCCGCGGCAGACACCTCGGGGTGGGACGGGCTGCGCTGAAACTCATCCACCAGTACGAAGCCCGCCTCATCCAGCGCCAGCCCGGTGGTTGCCAGCCAGGCCGGGGCTCGCGCCCCACTGGCGGCGATCACCGCATCCACCGACAGCGACTCGGCACCGGCCAGCAGGGCCGACCCCTGGCCCCGGGCGCGCGCCGACAACACCCGGACCCCACAGCGTGCCAGCTCCCGCCGGATCCGCTGCCGGGCGCCCGGCGACATCCCGGCCAGGGGCCCGGCCTCCCCCGCCAGCAACCACAGCGTCACCGGCAGATCCTGCTGTTCGAACGCGCGGGCCGCCGCCATGACCAGCTCGACCCCCGCCGCACCGCCGCCCACCACCGCCAGGCTGCCGCCCTGGTGCTGCCGGAAGCGCTCCAGCAGCGCATCCCAGTCGGCCTGAAACCGCTCCAGCGGCTTGATGCTCAGCAAGGGCCCCGTATAGTCCTGCGCCCAGTCGACCCGGGTTTCGCTGCCGATATCCAGCGACAGCCGATCATAGGCCAGCGTCCGTCCATCCTCGAGACGTACCTGGCGGGCGCGGGTATCGAGCCCAACCACCGACTGTTCAATAAACTCCACGCCGGCGGCCGCACAGAGGGCGACCAGATCCAGCCGACACTGCTCCAGGGTGTAGTGGCCGGCCAGCCAGCCCGGCAACATGCCGGAGTAGTATTGCCAGCGCGACGGCGACACCAGCTGCACCCGACATGCGGTACTGCGCTGCTGTGCCAGCTGCTCCAGCACAAACAGATGTGCATGGCCGCCGCCGGCCAGCACCAAACGTTCCTGTGGTGGTTCTCTGTGCACCCTGACTCTCCTCGGATTCATCATTGGCGCGTTCAGTATCACCTGTTTCAATGGATACGTCTGCCCCCGGACGCAATTGCCCCTGTAATGAAAACGCCGCTTGTGCGACTCTCTGAGTCAGCACAGTGATCAACCCAACCTGAAGGAGAACACTCTATGGGCCAAGCCCGAATCGGCATCATCGGCGGCAGCGGTCTTTACGCCATGGATGCATTGGAGAACAGCCGCGAAGTCAGCGTGCAAACCCCCTGGGGGGCGCCCTCGGATGCGATCCTCACCGGCGAGGTGGACGGCGTTCCGGTGGCCTTTCTCGCTCGCCACGGGCGTCAACACAGCCTGTTGCCAGGCGAGGTCCCCTACCAGGCCAACATCTATGCCATGAAACAGCTGGGGGTGCGCTATCTGCTGTCGTTCTCGGCGGTGGGCTCCCTGAGTGAACAGATCGCCCCGTTGGACATGGTGGTGCCGGATCAGTACATCGACTTCACCCGGCAGCGTCCAAACACATTTTTCGGCCAGGGCGTGGTGGCCCATGTCTCTCTGGCCAACCCCACCTGCCCTCTGCTCGGCAACCTGCTGGCCCAGGCCGCCGAACAGCTGAGCCACCGCGAGCCGTTCCAGCTACACCGGGGCGGTACCTACCTGTGCATGGAGGGGCCGCAGTTCTCCACCCTGGCCGAGTCTCAGCTCTACCGCTCCATGGGCGCCCAGATCATCGGCATGACCAACATGCCGGAGGCACGGCTGGCGCGGGAAGC
>JBFHKO010000279.1:0-2080 GCA_041595355.1 Aeromonadaceae bacterium | reverse complement strand
CGGTGACCCGCACCTCGTCGCCCTGGATGGCGGCCTGCACCTTCAGCTTGGCGTCCTTGAGCAGCTTGACCAGCTTCTTGGCCACCTCCTTGTCGATGCCCTGCTTGAGCTTCACCTCCTGAAAATAACGACGCCCGGAGTGCTCCGTCTCGCCCGGCTCCAGGCAACTGGTGTCGATATTGCGCTTGAGCACCTTGTCGCGCAGTATCTCCATCATCTGCTTAAGCTGGAAATCGGCATCCGCGCCCAGCTTGATGACCTCCTTGTTCAGCTCGAAGGCGGCCTCGACGCCGCGAAAATCGAAGCGGGTCTGCAACTCCCGATTGGCGTTTTCGACCGCATTCTGTATTTCGTTCAGGGCGACTTCGGAGACGATATCAAAAGATGGCATGCTCGGTATTCCTATCAGTCCGGGAAATAATGGCCTCCGAATCTAGCAGAAAACGCGCCTTCCCTGAATGGGGGCTTCTGCTAGAATCTGCCCACGCCAATCCTTTGCGGAGACTGCCGCGTTGTACCAATGGTTTTTTCGCACCTTGCTGCTGATCACCTTCGGCCTGATCCTGTGGCGGGGACTCGGCCCCTACATACTGCTCGACTATGTGCACAACCTGGACAAGTGGGCCCATGGCG
Organism: Aeromonadaceae bacterium; assembly: GCA_041595355.1. Classification (GTDB taxonomy): domain Bacteria; phylum Pseudomonadota; class Gammaproteobacteria; order Enterobacterales; family Aeromonadaceae; genus JBFHKO01. Next base: position 1,447 of record JBFHKO010000279.1, on the reverse strand, counting down.
CCGCCTTCTTTGCCATGACCGCCTGCCTGGATCTCGGTTTCGCCTGGCGCAAGCGCGTCAAGGTAGGCCTCGCCCTCGGCTTCGGCCTGCTGCTGGAGCTGGTGCAGATACTCACCCCCCGCCATGGCCCCAGCCTCTATGACTGGCTGGCCGATGCCCTGGGCATAGCCAGCTACTTCGCGCTGGCCTGGCTGAGCCGGCAGCTGTGGCGTCGCTGGCAGCACCGGCAGGCATGAGTCACTGGACCCTGCTCGGCTGCGGTGCCGTGGGCGGCGTGCTGACCGGCCTGCTGATGCGCGCCGGCCAGCAGGTGAGCCTGCTGCACACCCGCGCCGGCGGTCCAGGGACGGCACTGGTGTTCGAGGATCGGCAGGGTCAGCGGCTGACCTTCGCGCCCGAACGGTTGCAGGTACAGGACGCCTCCCGCATCAGGCGCCTGCTGGTTACCACCAAAGCCTACCAGGTGGCGGCCGCCCTGACGCCCCTCATCGGCCGGCTGCCGGCCGAGGTGCCCATACTGCTGTTGCACAACGGCATGGGCACCGAATCCTGGGTCCGTGAACACTTCCCCGCCCATCCCCTGCTGCTCGGCATCACCAGCAACGGCGCCCTGCGCCCCGGTCCCACTCACTTTCGCCATACCGGCCCCGGCGAGACCTGGCTCGGGGCCGCCAATCCGGCGGGCGAAGCCTGCCGGGGACTGGCCTCCGAGCTGGCCGCCGCCCTGCCCCATGCCGGCTGGAGCGACGACATCCGCGCCCGGCAGTGGACCAAGCTGGTCATCAACGCGGTGATCAACCCGCTGACCGCCCTCGAGGATGTGCCCAACGGCGCCCTGCTGGCCGAGCCGCAGCGGGTGCGGGCCCTGTGCGCCGAGCTGCTGCCGCTGCTCGAGCGTCAGGGGCTGACCCAGCCCCTCGACTACTGGGTGCAGAACGTGCTGACGGTGGCGCGCCTGACCGCCGGCAACGCCTCGTCCATGCGCGAAGATCTGCGTCATCACCGGCAAACCGAAATAGACTATATGAACGGCTTCCTGTTGCGCGAAGCCGCCCGTCTGGGAGTGGCGCTGCCGCGCCACCAGGCCCTCTATCAGGCCATCAAGGCCAAGGAGTCCGCATGAGTGTGAAGGCATTGGTCGTGATCGCCCCCGGCAGTGAGGAGCTGGAGGCGGTCGCCAGCATCGATACCCTGGTGCGCGGCGGCATCGAGGTGACGGTCGCCGCCGTCAACCCCGCAGGCGGACGCGAGATCGTCGCCTCCCGGGGGGTACGCCTGGTGGCGGACTGCCTGCTGTCGGAGGTAGCCCAGCGCGACTTCGATGTGCTGGTGCTGCCCGGTGGCCTGCCCGGCGCCGAGCACCTGCGCGATGATCCCACCCTCATCGCCATGCTGCGCCGCCAACAGGCCCGCGGCGGCTGGCGGGCCGCCCTCTGCGCCTCGCCGG
>JBFHKO010000278.1:0-2082 GCA_041595355.1 Aeromonadaceae bacterium | reverse complement strand
GGACCCGGTAGGCATCATCCTCTGACCGAATGGTTATGGCTGGTTGGTTCATCAGCTCTCATCCCTGAAACAATAGACATCTGAATCCTACTATTGCCCACTTATCCAGGTAAACCACCAAAGTCACACGGCGAGACAGCTGTTTAATGCCGTTTAAAACTCCCGGAGCTGGTTTCAGGGCCCTGCAACCATACCAGCGTGGCGCTCATTGGCACTCAAACCGTCACAAACGCGCTCAGGCGGTCTCGCAGATTTCACCCTCACTCGGCCAGGTAGGCGGCCAGCAGGTCGAGGATCTGCTGCTGGTCATCCTGACTGAGCCCAAGGAACGGGCGGGCTGGGATGGTTTTTCTAGGCATCCAGCTCTTGGGCGAGGTCACACCACCAACCTGCATCATGGCGCCGTATTCCTTTGGGGTGCCGAAGTAGAGGGCCAGCGGGTCGACGTCATAATTCAGTTCATCGAACAGATAGCCATCCTTGAACAGGATATGGTCATGCCCCTTGAGCGCGATGGTCGTCGCTGATAATGGTTCCCAAGCGTTGCCATCCGGATCGGTTTGCGTGCGCCGACGCTCCTGGGTGCTCTTTATCAGGTGCTCGCCAATGTCGGCCAGCACGGGTTGCAGGTCGCCGGTTTTCTCCTGCAGTTGCTGCAGGTAGGCCAGCACCGGCTCGAGGCCTGAGGGGGTGATGGTGAGGAAGACGCCTGCCATGCTGTTCTCCTTGCTGGTGGCTGCTTATACTGTTGGTGATCCGAGACGGGTGGGGGCCGCCCCGATACCCGAGCAGGAGAGCCCGCCCGGCGGTCAGGGAGTGAGGGCCTCACTTCTCGTGAAAGATCAGCTGCCCCAGCCGTTGCCGGTTCAGATAGTTCAGATCCGATGTGCCGATCATCGTCCAGGCCGTCAGCACGCCCCGCACCGCATTGAAGGCCACCAGCAGCGCCTTGTCCTTTCGTATCTGGTAAACGGTGACAAATCGAGTCTTTAACACCACCTTGCCGGTGCCCTTGTGCTGCTCGAAGCTCTGCCAGATCTCCTGCGGGTTGGCCAGGGCATCGTCGAGCAGGGGCAGGTAGGCCGCGCGCGCCGGCTCCAGGTGCTCGCCCAGCACGCCGGCATCCACCAGGACGGAGCCCACCGGCGTGGTCATCAGCGCCTCATCACCGCCCAGGGCTACCTTTACCGCCTCTATGGTCTCGGCTGTCGTGCTTACCGGCTGCTGCAGCTGGGCTGGCAAAGGTCTGGCTGGCAGCCGTTCTGGCCGACCGGTTGTCTGCCAGCTTCCATGGGTCAGGCTCTGCCAGGCGTTGCCCTTCTCCCCCTGCCACTGGGCATATTCCGCCTCGGCCAGCCGGCGGCCGAACTTGGCCTCCCCCACGCTGTAGTCGAAGCCAGGGTCAATGCCCTTGGGCACCTGCAACACCTCGCCGCTGCGCTTGTTCACATACTCGTAGTGGCCGTCGTCCGGCGCCTGGCCAATCTCGATGCCGTTCAGCCTGGCCCGCACCTTGGAGTAGCCCTCGACCCGGCACTTGCAGCCCCAGCCGTTCTGGGGGAAATGGGTCTGCCACCAGGGGTCATCTTTGGACAGTGCCATCCCGTTCCATGCAAGGTGCTCGGGCCGGGGGGAGCGGCTGTCGCCGTGGTGGTAAACCCATACGTCAAACTGCTGCAGCTGCTGCCAGCGGCCGGCGTTGTAGGCCTGGCGCACGTTGGTGTCATAGATGACCTTGGCCCGCCAGGCCAGACCCGCCTTGCTGCCCTCGCCGGTGAAGCCTGTCCAGCCATGCTTGGCGACGATGGCCTTAAACTGCTGGCGAAACTCGGCCATGCTCTGGCCCTGGCTGATGGCCTTGTCCACGCTCTGGCGCAGATCGCAGAGCAGATCATCCTTCATGGCGCCAGCCACGGTGAAGGCGCTGGCATGTTGCCCCGCCCACAGGGCGTCCCAGGTCTCGCCCTGGACGTTGGTCTTGTCGCGGAAATAGTCGATGGCCGCCTGGAAATACTGGCTGCCTGCCCGTGCATCCAGAGGACCGCCCGGCCCCTTGGGCATGAAGGGGCCGAGGCTCTGGCG
>JBFHKO010000277.1:0-2128 GCA_041595355.1 Aeromonadaceae bacterium | reverse complement strand
CGAGCCGCCGCACCGCCGGCGGCAGCTGGGCATAGTTGAGGTTGAGGCGCGCCAGCGGCCCCACCAGGTAGGGCTGGCCGTCCAGCAGCGAGTAGAGGGCGGTGGTGTGGGGCTCCTGGTGCTCGTGAAAGTGCTGCCGGTAATCGGCCGCCTCGATCCGCAGGCCGCTGGAGGCGAGCACCTCGCCCTCGTTCATGGCGTAGTGGTCATCCGCATGCAGCGCCACCGAGACGAAGCGCTGGTGATCGTCTGGCACCGGCAGCCCGGCCACCCATTCCACCAGCGCTCTGGCATCCTGCTCCGCCTGTTCGAGCTGCGGCATCAGGGGAGCGATTTTTTCCCGGCCGGGCAGCTGGTGAAAGCCGCCCACCTTGAGGCCCACCGGGTGCACCGAGCGGGCGCCGCTCAGGGCGATGAGGGCATTGCCGAGCGCCTGCAGCCGCAGGCCGCGGCGCACCGGTTCGGGATGGGCTTCGGCCATCTCCAGCAGGGTGCTGTAACCGAGAAAATCGGGCAGTGCCAGGAAGTGGATGTGCAGGGCGTGGCTTTGCAGCCACTCGCCACACTGCAGCACCCGCCGCAGGGCAGCCATCCAGGGCGGTTGGGCCATGCCCAGCACTTGCTCGATGGCGCGCACCCCGGTCATCTGGTAGGCGATGGGGCAGATGCCGCAGATGCGGGCGGCGATGATGGGTTGCTCGCTGTAATGCTTGCCCTCGAGGAAGCGCTCGAAGAAGCGCGGTGGCTCGTAGATGCGCAGCACGACCTGCTCCAGCCGGTCGTCCTGGGCGTAGATTTCCAGTGCGGCCTCGCCCTCCAGTCGGGTCACCATGGGTACTTTCAGGCGAATGTGTCGCGGATCCGGACTCATGATTTCTCCTCCCGCACCGGGATCTGCCACTGGCGCCACAGGCGCTGGAAGGGCTCGGCGCCGGCGCTGATGGAGACGAAGCGCTCTGCCACCTGCGCGGCCGGCAGGCCCCGGTCGAGCAGTTGGCGGGCCAGAGCCGTGCAGTTGGGCTGCTCGGCGGGGCCGAAGCAGGTATAGCAGGGGGCGTCCGTGGCGGGACAGAGGGCGCCACAGCCGGCGCGGGTCACGGGCCCGAGGCAGGGCGCGTCGCGCGTGACCAGCACGCAGACATGGCCGGCGCGCTTGCACTCCTGACAGACCTTTTCGCCTGGCAGCACCGGCTTGGCGCCCAGCAGCAGGCTGCGCACCGCCGCCAGCAGTTGCCGGCCATTGATGGGACAGCCCCAGAGCATCAGGTCGACCCTGACCAGCGCCGACACCGGGCTGGAGTGGGGCAGGGTGGCGAAGTCCTCGGGCCGCTCGTAGGTGGCGGCGGGCCAGTCGGCCGAAGGCTTGACGTTGCGCAGCGCCTGCACGCCACCCGAGCAGGCGCAGGCACCCACGGCGATGAGCAGGCGGCTCTGATCGCGTACCCGGCGGATGCGTGTTTCGTCCTCCGGGGTGCTGATGCTGCCCTCGACGATGGCGATATCCACCTGGGCATCGGGATCGCACAGCCCCCCCTCGACGAAGTGGCGGATCTCCAGCAGCCTGGCGAGGGTCAGCAGATCCTCGCCCAGGTTCAGGATCACCGCCTGACAGCCGGAGCAGGAGGTGAGCTTGTGGATGGCCAGGCTGGGTTTGCTCATGTCAATAGCCCTCCAGCGGAAACCAGTCGCGGATGTCGGCATAGCGGAAGATGGGACCATGCCGGCAGAGGAACGGCGGCCCCAGCTGGCAGTGGCCGCACAGACCGATGGCGCACTGCATGTTGCGCTCCAGGCTCAGGTAGCACTCCTCGTCCGGTACCCCGACCCGCGCCAGGGCGTGGATGGCGGCGCGCAGCATGGGATCGGGGCCGCACATCATTACCTGGCAGTGGGCCGGATCAAACTCCGCCCTGGCGAACAGCGCGGTCACCAGCCCCTGCGACCAGTGGGCATGCACCTGCTGCTCCTCGCTGGCGGCCAGCAGCACCTGGCAGCGGGGCAGGCGGCGCCAGGCCTCGTACTGGGGTTCCCACAGCAGGTCGTGGTGGTGCTTCACCCCCTGCATGATCACCAGCCGGCGGTACTCCTGCCGGTGGGCCACTACCTGCCGGATGGCCGCCACCAGGGG
>JBFHKO010000276.1:0-2230 GCA_041595355.1 Aeromonadaceae bacterium | reverse complement strand
GCAGCCGGATCCCGACTGCGCCACCGACGCCTCGCTCCATCAGCCGTTGCCTCTTGGGCAATACCGCCCCCCATCCCGTGGCTTCCGACTTGTCCTGCCGCGCTAAAAAGCGTTAAATCAGGAACGATATCGACCGAGTACAGGACGCCTCATGGATCGTTACGCCGTTTTTGGCAATCCCATCGCCCACAGCAAATCGCCTTTCATTCATACCCTGTTTGCCAGACAGACCCAGCAGGATATGCGTTATGACGCCTGTCTGGTGCCGCTGGACGGCTTCGCTCAGGCGCTCAAACAGTTTTTTGCCGACGGCGGGCGCGGCGCCAATGTGACGGTGCCATTCAAGGAAGAAGCCTTTCGACTGGTGGCGTGCCTGTCACCCCGCGCCAAGCTGGCGGGGGCCGTCAACACGCTCAAGCTGACCGATGATGGCCTCTTGCTGGGGGACAACACCGATGGTGTCGGGCTGGTGCAGGATCTGCGCTTCCACCAGGAGGAGTTGCAGGGACGGCGCATCCTGTTGCTGGGCGCGGGGGGGGCCGCCCGCGGTGCTCTGGGGCCACTGCTGGAGCAGCAGCCGGCCGAGATTGTCATCGCCAACCGTACCGAAGCCAAGGCGCGGAGCCTGGCCAGCCACTTTGCCGAGCTGGGATCGGTGAGGGCTCAGGCCTACGCCGAGCTGGAAGGGCCGTTCGATCTCATTATCAACTCCACCTCGGCCAGCCTGGCCGGTGAGTTGCCGCCGCTTGATCCCGGCTTGATCCACGGACAGCTTGTGGTCTACGACATGATGTATGGTGCCGGGGATACCGCCTTCAACGCCTGGGCGAGGCAACAGGGTGCCGGCAAGGTGCTGGACGGGCTCGGCATGCTGGTCTGCCAGGCGGCGGAGAGTTTTGCGGTCTGGCGTGGTTTGCGGCCCGGTACCAGACAGGTGATCCGCGAGCTGCGTCGCAATCTGGGGACGATATGAATCAATCCATCCAATTTACCGGGCTACAGCTGTGGCAGGCCGCCGAGCAGCGGGTCTGCTTCGGCGCCCAATGCCTGGGCGCCCTGATCCCCTGCTATATCAGCCGTCACCAGCTGGAGCACCTGGCGGGCCACCCCCTGCCTCGGGAGGAGGATGTGCTGCTGGCCTTCGAGCAGCACCGTTTTGATATTGAAGAGCGGGCCGAAGGCAAGATTGCCGAGCAGGAGTTCGGCGAGGATGGCGCTATCTATTTATAGCGCTCAGGCGGTCGCACCCGCCTCCTGCAGGTACTCGTCTTTCAACAGCACGTAGTGGTGCGCCGAGCGACTGAGGAAGGCGCGTTCGGCCTCGCTCAGTGGCCGGCTCTGGCGCACCGGGCTGCCGACATACAGATAGCCGGATACCAGGCGCTTGCCCGGCGGTACCAGGCTGCCGGCCCCCACTATCACCTCGGATTCAATCAGGGCGCCATCCAGTACGATGGCCCCCATGCCAATCAGGACCCGATCCCGGATCTGGCAGCCATGCAGCATGGCCTTGTGACCGACCGTGACCTCCTCACCGATCAACAGGGCATGGCCTTCGGGGCGCTCCGGCGTCATGCGCGTCACGTGCAGCACGCTACCATCCTGAATGTTGGAGCGCCGACCGATGCGGATGGCGTTCACGTCACCACGGATTACCACCATGGGCCAGATGCCGACATCCTCGCCCAGGTCCACCTGCCCGATGACGCAGGCGCTCGGATCCACATAGACGCGATTGCCCAGCTGCGGTCGCTGTTGCCGATAGGCGCGAAGGTTTTGCATATGCTCTCTCCTGACTGATTTGCCCGCATCATACCCTTGTGACGTCAGGCTGCTAAGTCGAAATGGGGGTATCCTTGTGGATATCCTGTTTGCCGATATGAATAACCACAAAATGGGTGAAAATAGGGGTTAATGCGCGATTTAGCCCTTGCGCGCCGGCTCGGGATGCCTATAATGCCGCCTCACTGACAGGGCGAGGCGACACGCCGGACCGGGTCAGGCAGCAGCGGCAAGCGACATCGAGAATGTGCTTGACACTGCGGCGGGATGGCGTAAGATGCGCATCCCACGACACGGCGGCAACGCTGGTCGAGACGCTCTTTAACAATCAAATCAAGCAATCTGTGTGGGCACTCGCAGGCATCGAAGTCGATGAAGAAATTGACTGACGATGACTGAAGAAGTGACCAAGACGAACCGAGAGGTTCGGCAACAGTTAATTCAGAAT
>JBFHKO010000275.1:0-2232 GCA_041595355.1 Aeromonadaceae bacterium | reverse complement strand
GACATTGCCGTCGGTACCGTTCTTGAAGCCCACCGGGCAGGAGAGGGCCGACGCCATCTCGCGGTGGACCTGACTCTCGGTGGTGCGAGCGCCGATGGCACCCCAGCTGATGAGATCGGCGATGTATTGGCCGGTGACCATGTCCAGGAACTCGGTGGCTGTGGGCAGCCCCAGGGCATTGATATCCAGCAGCAGGCGGCGGGCTATCCTGAGCCCTTCGTTGATGTTGAAGCTCTCGTCCAGAAAGGGATCGTTGATGAGTCCCTTCCAGCCGACGATGGTGCGCGGCTTCTCGAAATAGGTGCGCATGATGATGTTCAGTGACTGCCGGTGGCGCTGACGCAGGGGCGCCAGCCGGCGGGCATACTCCTGCGCGGCCCTGGGGTCGTGCAGTGAGCAGGGGCCCATGATCACCAGCAGACGCGGATCCCGGCCATCGAGAATGGCTTCGATCTCGCGCCGGGCCGCCAATATGGCTGCCGCCAGCTCATCGCTCAAGGGAGCCAGTCTGGCCAGTTCATTGGGGGTGATCAGGGTTTCCAGGCGCTGGGTGCGCAATTCATCGGTAGCCTGGGGCATGGCGTTCTCCTCTGCGGCATTGGGGGACGGCAACTGTGCATAAGATAACGGCAATCTGCAGGAAAGTGTTGGCAATTGCGGCCCCTCTGTTAGCATCCGAGGCTTGTATCATTGTCTCCTTATCGAGGTGAGCGTTGGCTAAACCAGGAAATACCGGCCTGTATCGGGTGTTCAAGGCGACCCTCTACAGTCTGCAGGGGCTGAAATCGGCCTGGCACCATGAGGCCGCCTTTCGCCAGGAGTTGCTGCTCGTTGTGCTGCTGACGCCGCTGGCCATCTGGCTGGGGGAGGATATGACCCAGAAGTTGTTGTTATTGCTGGTCAGCTGGTTGGTGGTGATCGTCGAGGTGTTGAATTCTGCGATCGAGGCGGTGGTAGATCGCATCGGTTCGGAGCATCATGAATTGTCGGGACGTGCCAAGGATCTCGGATCTGCCGCGGTATTTCTCTCCCTGATGCTGGGCCTGGTTGTCTGGGCCGGTGTTGTGGGAAGCCGTTTGTGGCATCTGGGCTAGGTGCGTCTGATCATCCCCCCGAGATGGAGTAGCCACCATGAGCGAGAAGCAGCCTCTTTATCGTGCCTATCTGATCACCGAACAGGGTGAGCGGCAACCCATCGATGCCAGGAGCATCGTCATCGAGCTTGAGCCTGACAAGGAGATAGAGCTCGATTTGCAACCCCACCCCAACTACCTGGGCGGCCTGGAGATCCGGGCCGGCAGCGAGCTGGACAGCAGCACCGACAGCGGTCATCTCTCCATGCTGGTGGTGCGACCCGGCGGTTGCAATCTGGTGCATCTGTCGGTGGAACAGTTGCCCTGGCGCGATCTGCCTCCCCAGATGCCGCACTGAGGCGTCTGTCTGAGTGGCGGTAGGTTGCAATGGGAGCCGGATCCCGGTTTAAGCAATTGTTGTTGACTTATCCGGTCGATGTTATACATTGAACTGGCTCGAAAGTGCGGCTTAGCTTATGTGAAAACCCGGTGATCTGTTTCCTAGCGAATCGTCCCGTCATCTTCATTCTAAGTAATACCCCTCTCAGCGTTTACAGCCTGTTACAGGTTTAAAGTTTATTTTTATTAGGAAATTCAGATATGTCTACTGTCCGCACTGGCAAGGTAAAATGGTTCAACGAGACCAAGGGTTTCGGCTTCATCGAGCAGGACCAAGGTCCGGATGTATTCGTTCACTTCAAAGCCATCAACAGCGCCGGTTTCAAGACCCTGGCTGAAGGCCAACGCGTTCAGTTCAGCGTGACTCAAGGCCAGAAGGGCCCGCAAGCCGAGAACGTAACCGTTATCTAAGTCAGTCGTACCGGTCCATTGGGCCCGGTCCTGAAAAGATAAGCATAAAAGCGCCTCAAGGGGCGCTTTTGATTTTTCCGCAAACCGTTACCCGCCAGTGGCGGTGCTGAGCTCACTGCCTGATTTCGCCCGCCTCTGCTCGCCATTATCCGCATCGATATTCAACAGGATCTCTCCCCGGGCTTCGCCGCAACAGGGCAGGCACTCGTCGGCCGCCAGCCAGGCCAGCGGCGGCTGCCGGTAATGGAGCTGCCCGGCCAGCAAGGGCAGGCGACAGGCACCACAGTAGCCCTGCCGGCACTGGGACTCCGGCTGCAGGCCGGCCCGGTGCAGGCTCTGTAACAGGGTT
>JBFHKO010000274.1:0-2357 GCA_041595355.1 Aeromonadaceae bacterium | reverse complement strand
TTCAATCCCCTGCTCTACCGACTGAGCTATCTGGGCAACGGGGCGCTATTAAACTGATTCTGCCGGGGCAAGTCAATACTTTTTCCTGCCGCCCCGGCGGGGGGCGGTGCGTTTGGCGAAAGGCTGTGCAATTCCCCGTGAGCCTGGCCCCTGGCGGCTCGAATTTGCACCCGTGTCGGCATTATTCCGGCTTGGGGGGCACGTAACCGTCAATCTGCAGCTCGCCATCCTCGAACAGGTATTTCACCATTTCCTGCTGCAGCAGCTCGCGGTGTTCGGCATTCATCATGTTGAGCTTTTTCTCGTTGATGAGCATGGTCTGCTTTTTCTGCCAGTCGCTCCAGGCCTCCTGGCTGATGTTGTCGAAGATGCGCTTGCCGAGTTCACCCGGGATCAGCTGGAAGGGCATGCCGGGGGCTTCTTTTTTCAGGCGCTGACAAAATACGGTACGGCTCATGGGATCCTCTCGGTTTGCAGTTCGGGATAGGCCAGCAATTTCAGGGTGGCGGCAGAGAGCCCCACGCTGGCCGGTTGGTCAAGGTTATACCAGAGTTGCCGTTCGCCCTCCATGCTGCGTGGCGGCAGCGGGCGGGCGGGGCGGACCAGCAGGGGCTGTATGTCCAGATGGTAGTGACTGAAGGTGTGGCGAAACGGAGTCAGGCTGGCGAGCTGGTAATCGCCAGCCGCCAGGCTGGCCAGCCAGCCTTCGGCCCGTAGCGAGTCGGCAAATTCGGGAAAGCTGTACAGGCCGCCCCAGAGGCCGCTGGCTGGACGTTGCTGCAGCAGCAGCTGCCGCCCCTGCTGCAGCAGCAGCAGGCAGGCGGCGCGCACCGGCAGCGGCTTCTTCCTGGGCTTGGGGTGGGGGAAGGCCGTGGGCTCTCCCAGGGCCAGCGCCTGGCAGTCCTCCTGCAGCGGGCAGCGCTGGCACTGGGGCCGGCTGCGGCTGCAGAGGCTGGCGCCCAGATCCATCATCGCCTGGTTGTAGCGCGCGACGCCCTCTCCGGGGGTGAGGCGTTCGGCCCATTGCCAGAGCGCCGTCTCCACCTTTTTCTCCCCCGGCCAGCCCTCCTGGGCCAGCCAGCGGCCAAGCACCCGCTTCACGTTGCCATCCAGGATGGCGTGCTGCTGGTCCAGGGAGAGCGACAATATGGCACCGGCGGTGGAGCGGCCGATGCCGGGCAGGGCGGTGACGGCCTCGATATCCCGCGGGAATTCGCCGGCATGCTGCTCCTGGATCAGGCGGGCGGCCTTGTGCAGGTTGCGGGCCCGGGCGTAGTAGCCAAGGCCGGTCCAGTGATGCAGCACTTCGTCCAGCGGCGCCTCGGCCAGGCTCGCCAGCGTGGGAAAGCGGGCCATGAAGCGCTGGTAGTAGGGGATGACGGTGGCAACCTGGGTCTGCTGCAGCATGATCTCGGAGATCCAGACCCGGTAGGGGCTCTTGTCCTGCTGCCAGGGCAGCGCCTTGCGCCCCTCGCGTTCGTACCAGGCCAGCAGGCGTGCGGCAAATGTCGCTGTATTCAAGGATCCGGCTCCGGGCTCTGCTGAGGGTGGCGGGATCTGAGCATATCCCCGGCGGGCTGTAAACCGCGCATAGTTTGCGGGAATACGGTGGGGAATGAGCCCGGCCAGCGCGCAGGGGGAAGCGTCGGCGACCGGATAAATGGGGGCCGCCCCTTGCACCGGCCGCCTATCTTTGGATAATTCGCACTCCCGCATCGAGACAGAGAAGTGCCATGAACGAAGAGACCCAGCCCGAATCGAACCAGGAAGGCCAGTTTATGCGCCGCATCCGCAGCTTTGTGCGCCGCGAGGGGCGTCTGACCAGGGGCCAGGAGCGGGCGCTGGCCGAGCTGTGGCCGGTGATGGGGGTGGAGTACGCCGAGCAGCCGCTGGATCTGGCGGCGCTGTTCGGTCGCGAGGCGCCGGTGGTGCTGGAGATCGGCTTCGGCATGGGGGCGTCGCTGGTGGCCATGGCCAAGGCGGCGCCCGAGAAGAATTTCATCGGCATAGAGGTGCACAGACCCGGCGTCGGGGCCTGTCTGACCCTGGCTCAGGAGCTGGGGGTCGAGAACCTGCGCCTCTTCTGTCATGATGCCGTCGAGGTGCTGGAGCAGATGATCCCGGATGCCAGCATCGACACCCTGCAGCTCTTTTTCCCCGATCCCTGGCACAAGTCCCGCCATCACAAGCGCCGCATCGTGCAGCCTGCTTTCGTGCAGCAGCTGCGCAGCAAGCTCAAGCTTGGTGGCCTGTTCCACATGGCCACCGACTGGCAGAATTATGCCGAGCACATGCTGGAGGTGATGAGCGCCGCCGAGGGTTTCGAGAACACCTCGCCGACCGGTGACTATGTCGAG
>JBFHKO010000273.1:0-2412 GCA_041595355.1 Aeromonadaceae bacterium | reverse complement strand
GATGGGATGTCTGCAGGCTTTGCAATTAATGCGCCACGCCTGGAATGGCTGCAGCGGCCCCATAAGCCACACGAACAGTAAGTGTAATGTCGATTTCATGACACTTAACAGTGCATCCCTGCTCCAGGCTGTGGCAAATCCGACAATGTCGCCATTCAAACAGCTCAATCCCACCTTAGTTTCTTATATTTCAAATAGTTACACATGGCATATTTGGTGCAGCCAAGCCATTGAGCTATCTGTGGCACTGGTCCTGAAGGAGTTGCGCACCATGGAGTTGATCACTCTGTTTATCGGTACCGTCCTCGTGAACAACGTGGTTCTGGTCAAGTTTCTCGGGCTGTGTCCCCTGATGGGCGTGTCCAACAAATTCAGCACCGCCACCGGCATGGCACTGGCCACCACCTTCGTGCTGACGCTTTCCAGCGCCACCAGCTGGGTGATGGAGTACTACGTACTGGAGCCCCTGGGACTCCAGTTTCTGCGCATCATCTCCTTCATTCTGGTGGTCGCCGCCGTGGTGCAGTTCACCGAGATGATGGTGAAGAAAACCAGCCCGATGCTGCATCAGACGCTGGGCATTTTTCTGCCCTTGATCACCACCAACTGCGCCGTGCTCGGCGTTGCCCTGATCATCATTCAGGACGGCTTCGGCTTTATCGAAAGCCTCGTCTATGGGGTGGCGGCGTCCATCGGTTTCTCGCTGGTGCTGATCATTTTTGCCGGCCTGCGCGAGCGCCTGGCCCTGTCCGATGTGCCCGCCACCTTTGCCGGCACCCCGGTGGGTCTGGTAACGGCGGGGTTGCTGTCGATGATTTTCATGGGTTTTGGCGGGCTCGTATGAGCCGCCCCTGAGAAAGGAGATTCAAGCATGGTGATTGCGGTTGCTGTCCTGACACTGCTGGGCCTGACTCTGGGCCTGCTGCTCGGTTTCGCCGACAAGGTGTTTGCCGTGGATGAAAATCCGCTGGTGAAGGAGGTGGAGTCCCTGCTGCCCGGGACCCACTGTGGCCAATGCGGCTTCCCCGGCTGCGCCGGCGCCGCCCAGGCGATGGTCGACGGCAAGGCCTCGGTCACCTGTTGCCCCCCCGGGGGGCGTACTCTGGCTCAGGCGCTGGCGGAAAAACTCGGGGTAGAGGCCGATCTGTCCGACATGGCCAGCGAACCGATGATCGCCAGTATTGAGCCGTCGCTCTGTACCGGTTGCTGCCGCTGTTATCGCGTCTGCCCCACCGATGCGATTCTGGGGGCCAACAAGCAGATCCACGCCGTGTTTGCCGATGCCTGTACCGGCTGCGGCAAGTGCGTTGCGGCCTGCCCCGAAGAGTGTCTTCATCTGCACCCGGAACAGCAGACCCTCGATAACTGGCACTGGCCCAAACCGGCGGCGGCATAAACCATGTTCAAATCACTCAACATTCGCGGCGGGGTGCATGCGCAGGAACGCAAGGCGCAGAGCACCGGCCAGCCCATACGCACACTTGGCATTCCCCCCGTACTGAATCTGCCCCTGCGGCAGCATGCCGGCAAACCCGCTGAGCCCGTGGTCGAAGTGGGCCAGCGGGTACTCAAGGGCGAACGGATCGCCAGCGCCAGCGGCGAGGATGTGTGCGCCTCCCTGCACGCCCCCACCTCCGGCACCATCACCGCTGTGGGGCCGATCACCGCCCCCCATCCCTCCAGCCTGACGACCCTGGCGATCAGCCTTGAATCGGACGGTCTGGATGCCGCCCTGGAACCTGATGAGCCGCCCCAGGACCCGATGACCCTGGAGCCGATGGAGATCGCCGACCGGGTGGATCAGGCGGGGATCGTGGGCCTGGGCGGCGCCACCTTCCCGGCAGCCCTGAAACTCAAGGCGGGCTCCCGGCAGCACATTGATACCCTGATCCTCAACGGCAGTGAGTGTGAGCCCTACCTGACCTGCGACGACATGCTGATGCGCGAACGGGCCGGCGGCATCATCGCCGGCGCCCGCCTGATCCAGCGTGCCATTGGTGCGCAGCAGATCGTGGCGGGCATCGAGGACAACAAGCCCGAGGCGATCGCAGCCATGCAGGCCGCCGCCGCGCCCTTTGCGGATATCCGCGTGCAGCCGATTCCAACGCGCTATCCGATGGGCTCGGCCAAGCAGCTGATCCAGGCCATCATGGGGCGTGAAGTGCCCGCCGGCGGTCGCAGCGCCGATGTGGGGGCGCTGGTTCACAATGTGGCCACCGCCTATGCCGTGTATCAGGCGCTGACCCGACAGCAGCCCCTGATGTCGCGCCTCGTTACCCTCTCCGGCCAGTGTGTGGCACAGCCGCAGAATGTGGAGGTATTGCTGGGAACGCCAGTCAACTGGCTGCTGGAGCAATGCGGCGGTCTCACCGCACCGCCGGCACGCATTCTGATGGGCGGCCCCATGATGGG
>JBFHKO010000272.1:0-2430 GCA_041595355.1 Aeromonadaceae bacterium | reverse complement strand
TGGCGGGCATGAGCAACACCACACTGCGACTCCCTGATCTGGGAGAGGCCGGTGGTGACGAGATGGAGTGAGCCCTGGATGCCTGACGATGCAATATAGGTTGCTGGCTGGTTTTTCTGGTCGCTTTTGGCGGCGGGTTGCCCTTGCCGAGAGGAGACATATTCAAAGATGTCAGCAATGTCATCTGGCCGCCAGGGGAGAGACAGCCGGGTGAGATAAGCTTGAGTCATGGTTAACAGCCCTGTGGGCGAAGGGACGAGGCGGCAAGCCATCCGGCTCGCCGGAAGCGGCGGAACACGAAGGAGAACAAGATGCAGATAGTGAAACTGACGGTGCTGGCCCTGGGGTTGCTGGGCAGCCTGGCCTGGGCAGGCGACCTGCCGAAGATGACGTTGCACAAGAGCCCCCACTGTGGCTGCTGCGACAAGTATGTGGATTACCTGCGGGCCAATGGCCTGGAGGTCGAGGTGCTGGTCGAGAGCAACATGGGGGCGGTGAGGCAGCGCCTGGGGGTGCCGGCCGAGCAGGCCTCCTGCCACACGGCGACCCTGGGCGGCTATGTGGTGGAGGGGCATGTGCCGGTAGCCAGCCTGGAGAAGCTCATCCAGCAGCAGCCGGATTTGGTGGGCATCAGCCTGCCGGGCATGCCGGCATCATCGCCGGGCATGGGCGCGGCACAGGCTGGCAGCCTGGCCATCATGACGCTGCCCCGCCAGGGTGATGCCACCTTGTTCAATCGCGAGTAGTGCGAACCGTCGCCGGCCGGCTCGTGGCGGCCTGATGAACTAGGCTTGTAACGGGGCGTCATACGCAAACCCGTTGTGCGGGAGTGGGTGGTGCCTCTGCCGGTCGCCCGGTGCAATCGGGGGCCCGACAGCGTCATCATGATCTCATGAGGAGTCATTATGAAAATAAATGTGATTACTGCATCACTCATCGGCCTGGCCGGCTCGGCCCTGCTGTTCGCCGGCGTTGCCCGGGCCGAGGAGGTTCCGGCTTCGCCCGTCGAGGCGGCCACCGAGATGCCGGCGGTCGAGGTACCCGCCGCCGAATTGCCGGCTGCTGACGCGACCGCGGACAAGCTGCCGATGAGCGAGGAAGAAATGAAGGCCATGCACGATGCCATGGCCACGCCGGCCAGCGCGGCCAGTGAGGCGGTCGCGCCAGAAGCCGAACTGCCTGTTGACGAGCTGCCGAAGGCGACCGAGATGGCGCCTGCTGTGCCTGAGGTGCCGGCGCCAGAGGCGCCCTGAGTCATTGGCGGCTGAACCATCCTGGTCTACACCTCCGCGCGGCTGCGGGGGTGTTTTTTTTCGGTCGCTGCCGAGCCGCAGGCCAAGATGACAGCATTGTCATCTTGCCATCAGGTGGCGATCAGGTGCGAAAGCCATAATGGATGCAGGGAATCGGGCCGGGCGGCGGGGCGCTTGCCGTCCTCCGGTCACAAGAAGACTCAGGGAGAGCCTCTATGTTTGCATTGAAACGGACGGCCCTGTTGCTGGGCCTGGGGCTGGCCAGCCTGGCCCAGGCGGCGCCGCTGGCCGACAGCCTGCCGGCGCTGGGCGCGAGCCTGCCGCCGCTGCTGGCGCGGCTGGATGATCATAACCTGGAGCTGTCGGCCATGACGGCCGGGGTGGAGGCGGCGCGCCAGCGCATTCCCCAGGCTCGGGCCTGGGACGATCCCAGCTTCAAGGTGGAGTGGCGCGACATCGACGCCGACAGTCCGACCCTGGACCCGACTAGAGTGGGCAGCATGAAGTACACGCTGGAGCAGATGCTGCCCCGCTGGGGCACCCGGGCGCTCAAGGCGCAGCTGGCCGAAACGGGTACCGGGCTGGCGGAGCAGGAGCGCGAGGCGCGGCGTCAAGAATTGCGACTCAAGGTGCGTGCGGCCTACGCCGACTGGTACGAGGCGCTGGAGCGCGAGCGCATTAGCCGCCAGCTGAGCCTGTTGCTTGGCCAGATGGAGGGGGCGGCCCGGCAGCGCTATGCCGCCGGAGAGGGTGCCCAGGCCGATGTGCTGCGGGTCCAGACCGAACTGTCGATGCAGAAAAACGAACGCCTGGCGCTGACCGGGGCGGCCCGGCAGGCGCGGGCCATGCTGGCCGGCTTGCTGGATCTCAGTCCCGAGGCGCTCACCGGCGAGCCCAAAACGCTGCCGGAGCTGGCACCCGAGGGCGAGCCCGAGCAGTGGCTGGCCCGGGCCAGGGCCGCCAATCCCGGCCTGCTGGCGCTCATGCAGCAGGAGCAGGCCGCCGCCACGGCGCTGGAGCTGAGCCGGCTCAACAATCGCCCCGACGTAGGCGTCGGGGTGGCGGCCATGCAGATGGACTCTTCTGTTACCAACTATGAGCTGATGCTGTCGGTGAAGCTGCCCCTGCAGCAGGGAGTGCGCCAGGCCGAGCGGGCGGAGGCCGCGGCCCTGCGCCA
>JBFHKO010000271.1:0-2441 GCA_041595355.1 Aeromonadaceae bacterium | reverse complement strand
CGACTTCCTCGAGCTGCGCGCCCAGGTGGACTCGCGCCTCAAGGAGACCGTCGCCTGGTGGCGGGAATTCCAGCTGGCCCACCCCACCGACTATCACCCGCACCCTGCCCATGCGCCCGGCCACGGCCACGCCCCCCAGCATGAGGCCGGCCCGGGGCCACGCCGCGAAGGCGAGGCGCCGGCACGCCGCAAACCACGCCGGCGACGCCGGCCGCGCAAGCCCGAAGGGAGCCGAGTCCAGCCATGACCCCCGCGTTCATCGGCCTGGGCGCCAACCTGGCCAATCCGCTGCTACAGCTGCGCCAGGCCGTGCAGGCATTGGCCTGCCTGCCTGACAGCCGGCTGCTGGCCTGCTCGCCGCTCTACCAGTCGAGCCCCATGGGCCCGGCCGACCAGCCGGACTACCTGAATGCCGTGGTCGCCCTGGAGACGACGCTGGCGCCCCACGCCCTGCTGGACGAGTTGCAGCACATCGAGCAGCAGCAGGGGCGGGTGCGCACGGGCGAGCGCTGGGGACCCCGCAGCCTGGATCTGGATCTGCTGCTCCATGGCCAGCAGGTGCTGCAGGATGCGCGGCTCACCCTGCCCCACTACGGCCTGGCGCAGCGGGCCTTCGTGCTGCTGCCGCTGGCCGACCTGGCTCCCGAGCTGGTGCTCCCCTGCGGCACGCCGCTGGCCGAGCTGGTGGCCCGCTGCGATACCAGCGGCCTGCATCGCTTGTCGCTGTCCCTGATGCTAGAGGAATCCGAATGAGCAAGATCAGTGTTACCCGTCTGCTGAAGATGAAACAGGACGGGCAGAAATTCACCGCCATCACCGCCTACGACGCCAGCTTCGCCCGCCTGTTCGATGATGAAGGCGTGCCGGTACTGCTGATTGGCGACTCCCTGGGCATGGTACTGCAGGGGCATGCCGATACCCTGGCGGTCAGCCTGGAGGAGATGGCCTACCACACCCGCGCCGTGCGCCGGGGTACCGACAAGGCGCTGGTCATCGCCGACATGCCTTTCATGAGCTATGCCGATCCCCTGATCGCTTGCCAGAATGCCGCCCGCCTGATGGCCGCCGGCGCCGGCATGGTGAAGCTGGAAGGCGGCGACTGGCTGTGCGAGACCGTCAAGCAGCTCAACCGCAATGGCGTGCCGGTCTGCGGCCACCTGGGGCTCACCCCCCAGTCGGTGCATGTGTTCGGCGGCTTTCGCATCCAGGGCCGCGACGAGCAGCAGGCCGACGATATCTACCGGCATGCGCTGGCGCTGCAGGCGGCCGGCATCCAGTTGCTGGTGCTCGAATGCGTGCCTGCCGCCCTGGCCGAACGCATCACCAAGGCGCTGCGCATTCCGGTCATCGGCATCGGCGCCGGCAATGTCACCGATGGGCAGATACTGGTCATGCACGATGCCTTCGGCATTACCCACGGTCAGGCCCCCAAATTCAGCAAGAACTTCCTGGCCGAGACCGGGGATATCCGCGCGGCGGTCCGCCTGTACATGCAACAGGTGGCCGACGGCAGCTTCCCGGGCCCGGAACACACCTTCTCCTGAGGAACCAGCCATGTTGGTGGTCGATAACACGGCGGCGCTGCGCGCCGCCATACGCCGTCTTCGGCAGCACGGGGAACGCATCGCCTTCGTTCCCACCATGGGCAACCTGCACCAGGGACACCTGACCCTGGTACGGGAGGCGCGCCAGCGCGCCGAACGGGTGGTGGTCAGCATCTTCGTCAACCCCATGCAATTCGATCGCGCCGAGGATCTGGCCAATTACCCGCGCACCCTGGCGCAGGATACCCGGGCCCTGAGCGACGCCGGTGTCGACCTGCTGTTCACCCCGACGCCGAAGATCATGTACCCCCAGGGTCTGGCCAGCCAGACCTATGTCGAGGTGCCCGGTATTTCCGGGTTGCTGGAAGGCGCCCTGCGTCCTGGCCACTTTCGCGGCGTGGCGACCGTGGTCACCAAACTGTTCAACCAGGTGCAGCCGGATGTGGCCTGCTTCGGGCAGAAGGATTACCAGCAGCTGGCGCTGATCCGCAAGCTGGTGGATGACCTGGCCCTGCCCATCGAAATAGTCGGCGTGCCGACGGTACGGGCCGAGGATGGGCTGGCCCTCTCCTCGCGCAACGGCTACCTGAGCGCCGCCGAGCGCGCCCTGGCTCCCGAGCTGGCGCGTGCCATGAACGCCCTGGGCGAAGCCATCGCCGCCGGCCGCCGCGACTTTGCCGAGCTGGCCCGCGAAACGGCCGCCCGGCTGGATGGGCTGGGTCTGCGCACCGATGCCATCGACATCGTCGATGCCGACAGCCTGCTGCCGGTGACCGACGGCAGCCGGGCGCTGGTGATACTGATGGCCGCCTGGCTGGGCAAGGCCCGACTCATCGACAACCTGGTGGTCAATTTGCACCCAGTGGCCAGATAGTTTATAGTCGCGGGGGGGGGGGG
>JBFHKO010000270.1:0-2461 GCA_041595355.1 Aeromonadaceae bacterium | reverse complement strand
CTTGGCAAGGTCGTGCTCTACCAACTGAGCTATTCCCGCACAACCGCCTGTTACCGAACGTATTACTATGTACTGCCTGAGGCAGCACCTTGGAGCGGGAAACGAGACTCGAACTCGCGACCCCGACCTTGGCAAGGTCGTGCTCTACCAACTGAGCTATTCCCGCAACGGCTCTCCTGTACAGGCGCCGAATTATAAGGGGCGGCCTTCCGATTGCAAGGGCTTTTTTGCCAATTGCTCAGCCGACAGGCAAAAGGGCCGCCGGTCGATCGCTTTTCGTTCAGATGCAGAACACCCGCTCGCGGTAGAAGCGCAGCTCGGCCACCGATTCGCGAATATCCTGCAGCGCCTGATGAGTGCCCTCTTTCCTGAACTCGTTCAGCAGCTCGGGTTTCCAGCGCCGGACCAGCTCCTTGATGGTACTGACATCCAGGTTGCGGTAGTGGAAATAACGCTCCAGCTCGGGCATGTGGCGCGCCATGAAGCGCCGATCCTGACCTATGCTGTTACCGCACATGGGCGAGGCGCCTTGTGGCACCCACTGGCGCATGAACGCCAGGCAGGCATCTGCGGCGACACCTTCATCCAGCGGGCTGGCGCGCACCCGCTCCACCAGCCCGGAGGCGGTATGGGTACGGGTACACCACTCATCCATGCCTGCCAGGGCACTCTCGGGCTGATGCACGGCCAGTACCGGGCCCTCCGCCAGCAGGTTCAACTCCTTGTCGGTGACCAGCAGGGCGATTTCCAGAACCCGATCCTGATCCGGATCCAGCCCTGTCATCTCCATGTCCACCCAGATCAGATTCTGTTCGCCTTGCATCGTCGCTACACCTTAAGTTGGGGCATTTTGCCGGGTTGGCATGTATCATACTGGCTTTGTTGTCAAATAAGAAACCGACTCGCCCGTGGCAAAAAAACCGAAACTCAGTCATGGCCAGCAGCGCCGCGTGAACGCCAACCAGTCCCGTCGCCTGACGCGGCAAGCCCCCGAGGTGGACGACAGCCTGCTGGGCTCGCCCCAGGAGGGGCTGGTGATCAGCCGCTTCGGCAAGCATGCCGACATCGAGGATGAACAGGGCCAGGTGACACGCTGCAACCTGCGCCGCTCCATCGATAGCCTGGTAACCGGCGACCGGGTGGTCTGGCGCGCCGGCGACCAGGCCCTGCATGGCATCAGCGGCGTGGTGGAAGCCGTGCATCCCCGTCGCACCGTGCTGACGCGCCCCGATTACTACGATGGCCTCAAGCCGGTGGCCGCCAACATCGAGCAGGTGGTCATCGTCTCCGCCGTGGTACCGGAGTTTTCCACCAACATCGTCGACCGCTATCTGGTGGCCGCGGAAAATGTGGAGATACCGCCGCTGCTGCTGCTCAACAAGATCGATCTGCTGGAGGCTGAGCAGCGTGCGCGGTTGGAGCTCATCCTGGACGAGTACCGCCGCCTCGACTACCCGGTGCTGTGCGTCAGCTGTGACAGCGGCGAGGGGCTGGATGAGCTCAAGGCACGGCTGAAAGATAAGATCAGCGTCTTCGTCGGCCAGTCCGGGGTGGGCAAGTCCTCCCTGGTCAACGCCCTGATGCCCGAGGCGGCGGTCCTCACCGGCGAGGTGTCGGAGCTCTCCGGCCTCGGCCAGCACACCACCACCACGGCGCGGCTGTATCACTTCGCCAGCGGCGGCAGTCTCATCGACTCCCCCGGCATCCGCGAATTCGCCCTCTGGCATCTGGAGGCAGAGCGGGTCGCCTGGTGCTTCGTCGAATTTCGCCGTTATCTGGGCGGCTGCCGGTTCCGCGACTGCACCCATGACCAGGATCCGGGCTGCCTTATCCGCGCCGCCGTGGAGCAGGGCGAGATCAGCGCCGAGCGTTACGACAATTTCCACCGTATTCTGGCCTCCATGGAGGAGGCCAAGGGCGGTCGTCATCTGAATCGGGGCTAGGTACAATCCGGCTGGCCCCGGTTACAATGGCCGCCATCCCCCCTACTCGCAACCATGGATTTGGAATGTATGAAGCTGATTGATTGCCTCAAGATTGCCGCCCAGTACGGCCTGCCCAAGCATGCCCTTTCCCGGCTGATTGGCCGCCTGGCCGCCGCCGAAGCCGGCGCCCTGACCACGGGCCTCATCAAGCTGTTCATCCAGCGCTACGGCATCGACATGCAGGAAGCCGAATCGGCCGACCCGGCCCATTACAAGAGCTTCAATGCCTTCTTCACCCGGGCACTGAAACCGGGTGTACGCAACATTGTCACCGATGAGCAGCTCGCCGCCCTGCCGGTGGATGGCTGTGTCAGCCAGCTGGGCACCATCAGCCAGGGGCGTATCATCCAGGCCAAGGGCCATGATTACAGCGCCCGCATCCTGCTGGGAGGCGACCCGGCGCTGGCCGCCCCCTTCCAGGGCGGCCAATTTGCCACCATCTACCTGTCACCCCGTGACTACCACCGCATCCACAT
>JBFHKO010000269.1:0-2467 GCA_041595355.1 Aeromonadaceae bacterium | reverse complement strand
CGAGACCGCAGAGGTAGCCCGCCAACATGAAGAAGCCGCACCGGAAGAGCCAGCTCTCGGGTTCCTGCCATTCGCCGGTCGCGACAACAAGGGGCATCATGGGTCCCAGCACCAGACCGGCCAGCAGCCCCACCACCATGCCGCCACGGGCGCCATACAGAAAACCGCCCAGCAGGATGACCAGGTACATTGAGTGAACATAGACATATTTGATGCCACCGGTCAGATAGACCAGCGCAAAGACGGCCGCCATCAGCAGCAGCAGCGCCGGCACGCCCAGCCGTTGCAAATACTGACGGTGCTCCAGCGCCCAGGCCAATCCGCGCATACGGCGGCTGAGTCCCAGCCTGTGCCCCTCAACAGCCGGGCAACAGGCGACCCTCGGCGCGCTCAGGGCACGGCGGTAGAATTTTGCAGTCATGATTTTCTCTGAATTCCGGGGGTGGTGGCACCACCGGGAATGGCGCCCCCTCTCGGGGCCGCGACACGGAACAGGCCTGAGCAAACTATCGCCATCTCGCTCCCCGGTCAAGGCGTTATTCGAGTACCTGCGTGCAGCGACCCTGGCCGACGGCTAGGCGCACCGGCCGCCAGCGGCTATCATCGCCCCATCGTCGGGATGCGCGCATCCCCCCTCTTTTGCCAGTGAGTCACCTTATGTCCTCTATCAACCAACTGATTGCCGCCGAGCTGCACGCCCGCCCCGACCAAGTGGAGGCCGCCACCCGCCTGCTGGACGAGGGCGCCAGCGTCCCCTTCATCGCCCGTTACCGCAAGGAGATCACCGGCGGGCTCGACGATACCCAGCTGCGTCACCTGGAGCAGCGACTGGGCTACCTGCGGGAGCTGGAGGAGCGGCGCCAGGTCATCCTCAGAACCATAGAGGAACAGGGGAAGCTGACCGCCGCACTGCGCGGCGAGATAGTGGCCGCCGACAGCAAGACCCGGCTCGAGGATCTCTACCTGCCCTACAAGCCCAAGCGGCGCACCCGGGGTCAGATCGCCATCGAGGCCGGGCTGGAGCCGCTGGCCGAGCGCCTGCTGGCGGATCCGCGCCGCGATCCCGAGACCGAGGCGCGCGCCTTTCTCCACCCCGAGCACTCAATCCCGGATACCAAGGCCGCCCTGGATGGCGCCCGCTACATACTGATGGAGCGCTTCGCCGAGCAGGCGCCGCTGCTGGCCCAGCTGCGCGATTACCTGTGGCAGCAGGGACTGCTGCAGGCTCGGGTGCTGCCCGGCAAGGAGCAGGAGGGCGCCAAGTTCAAGGATTACTTCGACCACCGGGAGCCGCTGTCCAGAACCCCCAGCCATCGCGCCCTGGCCATGCTGCGCGGTCGCAACGAAGGGGTGCTGCAGCTGGCGCTGGTGGTGGAGAGCGAAGGCGACCGCCATCCCTGCGAGGCGCTCATTGCCCGGCAACTGGGACTGCGTTTCAGCGCTCGTCCGGCCGACGCCTGGCTGCAGAGCGTGGTGAGCTGGACCTGGCGGGTCAAGCTCTCGGTGCAGATGGAGACCGAACTCCTCGGCCGGCTGCGCGAGGCGGCAGAGGACGAGGCGATACGGGTATTCGCCAGCAACCTCAAGGATCTGCTGATGGCGGCGCCGGCCGGCATGCAGACCACCATGGGGCTGGATCCGGGCATTCGCACCGGCGTCAAGGTGGCGGTGGTGGATGCCACCGGCAAGCTGGTGGCCACCGACACCGTCTACCCCTTCGAGCCCCGCAAGCAGTACGATCAGGCCATCCACCGCCTGCAGTCCCTCTGCCGGCAACATGGGGTGAAACTGATCAGCATCGGCAACGGCACCGCCTCCCGGGAGACCGACAAGCTGGTGGCCGACATGTTCAAACGCCACCCCGAGTGCCAGGCCCAGAAGGTGGTGGTGAGCGAGGCGGGCGCCTCGGTCTACTCCGCCTCCGAACTGGCCGCCAATGAATTTCCCGAGCTGGATGTCTCCCTGCGCGGCGCCGTCTCCATCGCCCGCCGGCTGCAGGATCCGCTGGCCGAACTGGTGAAGATCGATCCCAAAAGCATCGGCGTGGGCCAATATCAGCACGACGTCAGCCAGAGCCAGCTGGCCCGCAAACTGGAGGCGGTGGTCGAGGATTGCGTCAATGCGGTGGGGGTGGATGTGAATACTGCCTCGGTGCCGCTGCTGGTGCGGGTCTCGGGCCTCAGCAACACCCTGGCGCAGAACATCGTTGCCCGCCGCAACGAAGAGGGCCCCTTCGCCCACCGTCAGGCACTGCTCAAGGTAAGCCGTCTGGGGCCCAAGGCCTTCGAACAGTGCGCCGGTTTCCTGCGCATTCGTGGCGGCGACAACCCGCTGGATGCCTCGGCCGTGCATCCCGAAGCCTATCCGGTGGTGCAGCGCATACTGCGCCAGACCGGCACGCCGGTCGCCGAGCTGCTCGGCAACCGGCCCCTGCTGAAGAGCCTGAACCCGGCCGATTACACCGATG
>JBFHKO010000268.1:0-2532 GCA_041595355.1 Aeromonadaceae bacterium | reverse complement strand
TCATCGAACAGCACCTCCACCCCGGCGGCCTTCAGCTCGGCGTAGTAGCGCTCGGCCAGCTCGGCGACCCGGTGGGACTTGTGCATGTTCATCGGGATGATGGCCACCTGGAAGGGGGCGATGGCATCCGGCCAGATGATGCCGCGCTCGTCATGGTTCTGCTCGATGGCGGCGGCCACGATGCGCGATACACCGATGCCGTAGCAGCCCATCTCCATCACGGTGGCCTTGCCGGCTTCGTTCAGCACGGATGCCTTCATGGCCTCCGAGTACTTGGTGCCAAGCTGGAAGATGTGGCCCACTTCGATGCCGCGCTTGAGCAGCAGGGTGCCCTGGCCGCAGGGGCTGGCATCGCCCTCCACCACGTTGCGGATGTCGGCGACTTCAAAGCCGCTCACGTCGCGCTCCCAGTTCACCCCGGTCAGGTGCTGGCCGTTGACGTTGGCGCCGCAGACGAAATCCGCCAGCTGGGCGGCGGCGCGATCGACTATGATGCGCCCCGCGAAGCCCCTGGGACCGATGGAGCCGGCATCGCAGCCGGCGGCGGCGCGGATCTGCGCCTCGGAGGCGAAGGTGAGCGGCTGGGCGATGCCGGCAATCTTCTCGGCCTTGATGTCGTTGAGCTCGTGATCGCCGCGCAGCACCAGGGCGATGACCGCCTGCCGGCCCTGCTCGTCGGCTTCACCCAGCACCAGCAGGGTCTTGGCGATGCGGCTTGGCGCCACCTGCAGGCAGGCGGCCACCTCCTCGATACTGTGCACGTTCGTGGTCTCCACCACCGCCACCTCGGCGCCGGGGGCGGGGCGCTCGCCGGCCGGCGCCAGCGCCGAGGCCATCTCGACGTTGGCGGCGTAGTCGGAGTCGGTGGAGAAGGCAATCAGATCCTCGCCGCTGTTGGCCAGCACATGGAACTCATGCGAGCCGGTGCCGCCGATGGAGCCGGTGTCGGCCAGCACCGGGCGAAAATCGAGCCCCATGCGGCTGAAGATGTTGCAGTAGGCGGCGTGCATCTTGTCATAGGTCTCGACCAGGCTGGCCTTGTCGATGTGGAAGGAGTAGGCATCCTTCATCAGGAACTCGCGGCCGCGCATCACGCCGAAACGGGGCCGGACCTCGTCGCGGAACTTGGTCTGGATCTGGTAGAGATTCAGCGGCAGCTGCTTGTAGCTGCTCACCTCGTAGCGCACCAGATGGGTGATGACCTCTTCGTGGGTCGGGCCCAGCACGAAGGGGCGGCCGTGGCGGTCATTGAGCCGCGCCAGCTCGGGACCATACTGCTCCCAGCGGCCGGACTCCTGCCACAGCTCGGCGGGCTGGACTACCGGCATGGAGACCTCGATGGCGCCGGCCTGGTTCATCTCCTCGCGGACGATGGCCGCCACCTTGTTCAGCACCCGCAGGCCGGTGGGCAGCCAGTTGTAGAGACCGGAGGCCAGTTTGCGGATCATGCCGGCGCGCAGCATCAGCTGATGGCTGATCACCTCGGCATCGGAGGGGGTTTCCTTGAGGGTGGAGAGCAGGTATTGGCTGGTACGCATGGCTGGTGACCTTATTGGGCTAAGCAGGAGCGTCGATGCGGCTCCCGGTCCGGGCTAGTGGGTGAAACAGGGGCAAAATTCTAGCAGGCTCACGCCCCGGGCCCAAGGGGAAAAATCGGTGCCGCTTGCTGCCGCCCGGCTGTGCTATGTTGGAGGCTCCGTCCCGCCACCCGGAGCTGATTGCCATGCACTACCCTGTCGATACCCACAGCCACACCATTGCCAGCACCCACGCCTACAGCACCCTGCACGACTATCTGGCCGAGGCCAAGCGCAAGGGCATCCGCCTGTTTGCCAACACCGATCACGGCCCGGCCATGGCCGATGCCCCCCACGAGTGGCACTTCATCAACCTGTCGGTCTGGCCACGGGTGATCGACGGTGTCGGGCTGCTGCGCGGCGTCGAGGCCAACATCCAGAACGAGCAGGGCGAGATCGACTGCACGGCGCGCATGCTGGCGGGGCTGGATCTGGTGCTGGCCGGTTTCCACGAGCCGGTGTTCGCCCCCGCCGACCGGGCCACCCACACCCGCGCCCTGATCAACTGCATGCAAAGCGGCCTGGTGCACATCATCAGCCACCCCGGCAACCCCAAGTTTCCCATCGACATCGAGGCGGTGGTGCGCGCCGCCGTCGAATGCGACGTGGCGCTGGAGGTCAACAACGCCTCCTTCTCCCATTCGCGGGTCGGCAGCGAGGCCAACTGCCGCGCCATCGTCGAGGCGGCGCGCGACCTCGGCGCCTGGCTGTCGCTCGGCTCCGATGCCCATGTCGCCTTTGCCCTCGGCGAGTTTGGCCACAGCCAGCAGCTTATCGACGAGCTGGGCTTCCCTCGCGAGCGGCTGCTCAACCGCTCGCCGCGCCAGTTGCTCGACTTCCTGGAGCGGCGCGGCCAGCCGCCCATTCCCGAGTTTGCCGGGCTGTAAGCCGCCGTCCTCGCTGCCCCCTCCATCGTCCCCACGCCAGCGGGGACCCAGGCACCCGCTGGCGTGGG
>JBFHKO010000267.1:0-2540 GCA_041595355.1 Aeromonadaceae bacterium | reverse complement strand
TTGCATGGCATGCAAGAGGTCCGCGGTTCGATCCCGCGTAGCTCCACCAAACCGATTTGGGGTTATAGCTCAGCTGGGAGAGCGCTTGCATGGCATGCAAGAGGTCCGCGGTTCGATCCCGCGTAGCTCCACCAAATCACCAAAGCCCATCCTCGTGATGGGCTTTGTCATTTCCGGCTTTCGCCAACCACAATGTCATCCCTTGGTATGCAGCAGCGGTGCAAGGAATTCCGCGACCTGATCGCGGATGAGCGGCTGGGCTTCGGGTTTGGGATGCAAGCCATCCTCCAGCATCAGGCCGGGTTGCCCGATGATGGACTCGAGGAAGAAGGGCATCAGCGGCACCTCGTGCTGGCGCGCCAGCTCGGGGTAAATACGCTCGAACAGCTGGATGTAGCGCGGGCCGTAGTTGGGCGGCAGCCGGATCTGGGTGAGGACGGGGCAGGCCCCGGCCGCCTTGATCAGCGTCAGCATCTCGTCGAGACTCTGGCGGGTGATGCCCGGCAGGAAGCCGCGCAGGCCGTCGTTGGCCCCCAATTCTATCAGCACCCAGTCGGGCTGATGGGTCTCAATCAGCGCCGGAAGGCGCGCCAGCCCGCCGCGGCTGGTCTCGCCGCTGATGCTGGCATTCACCACCCGCCGTGCCAGCCCCTGTGCCTGCCATTGCTGCTCCAGCAGATGGGGCCAGCTCTGCTCGGCACTCATCCGGTAGCCGGCGCTGAGGCTGTCTCCCAGCACCAGCAGCGTGCTAGCATGGCTCAGGGTGGCCGCTATGCTTAACAGCAATAGAACGAGGATGCGCATCATGAATGAACCCTTGATGATTGAGGTACGGGACCTGACCCAGCGGGTCACCCTGGGCCAGGAGACCCTGACCATCCTTGAGGGGATCAGCCTGGATGTCAAGGCGGGTGAAAGCCTGGCGTTGCTCGGCGCCTCGGGGTCCGGCAAGTCGACCCTGCTGGGGTTGCTGGCGGGGCTGGATCTGCCCAGCGAAGGTTCCATCAAGGTCGCGGGTCAGGAGCTCAGTGCCCTGGACGAAGAGGCGCGCGCGCAGCTCCGGGCCCGGCACATCGGTTTCGTGTTCCAGTCCTTTTTGCTGCTGCCAGGGCTGACGGCGCTGGAGAATGTCATGTTGCCGGCCGAGATCCGCGGTGAGCCGCGAGCCCGTGAGCTGGCCCGCGAGCTGCTGGAGGCGGTTGGGCTGGGGGCCCGGCTGGCGCACATGCCCGGTCGCCTGTCGGGCGGTGAACAGCAGCGGGTGGCCATCGCCCGCGCCTTCATGGGGCAACCCGATCTGCTGCTGGCCGATGAGCCCACCGGCAACCTCGACCGCCATACCGGCGAGCGGGTAGCCGATCTGCTGTTTCGCCTCAACCGGGAGCGCGGCACCAGCCTGGTGATCGTCACCCACGACGAGCAGCTGGCGAGCCGGTGCAGCCGCCGCCTGCGCCTCGATGCGGGCCGTCTGGAGGACGAGGCATGATGTGGCCACTGGTTTGGCGGCTGGTGCGCCGTGAAGGATTGCGGGGCGAGCTGCGCTGGTTTGTGCTGGCGCTGGCGCTCAGCGTCGGCTGCGTGCTCAGTGTGGCGCTGGTGGCGGATCGGCTGGAGCAGGTGCTCGGCAATACCGGGCGTGACTTCCTGGCCGCCGATCGGGTGCTGCAAAGCGCCACCCCGGTGCCGGAGGCCTGGCTGGAGGAGGCGCGCCGGCGGGGACTGAAGCTGGTCACCACCACCAGTTTCGCCTCCATGCTGTTCCTCGGCGATCAGATGCAGCTGGCCAGCATCAAGGCGGTGGAGGCGGGCTACCCCTTCTATGGCACCCTGGAACTCAGCCCCAGCGCCAGCGTGGCGCCCGGGCGGATCTGGCTGTCGCCGCGGCTGATGGCGCTGCTGGGGGCCCGCATCGGCCAGCCACTCGATGTAGGCGCCACCCGCCTGACCGTCGCCGGCGAATTGCGCCAAGAACCCGACGAGGGCTTCAGCCCCTTTTTATTGGCACCCCATGCCCTGATGCACCAGGCAGATCTGGCGCAGGCCCGGGTGATACTGCCCGGCAGCCGCATCCAGTACCGCTATCTGCTGCAGGGCGAGCGCGCCGCTCTGGACGGCTGGCAGGCCTGGCTGCGACCGCAGCTCGAGCCGGGCCAGCGCCTCATCGCCCCCGGCCAGGCCAATGATCTGGTCTCGCGGCAACTGGCGCGCAGCGAGCGTTACTTCCGGCTCGCTTCCCTGATCGGGCTGCTGCTGGGCTGCCTGGCCATGAGCATCGCCATGGATCACTTCGCCAGCCGCCAGCGCGACATGATGGCCCTGCTGAAGACGCTGGGAGCGGGCCGGCGCCAGCTGTGGCAGCTGATGGGCGGTCTGCTGCTGGGGCTGATGGCGCTCAGTTTCCTGCTCGGCGGCGTGCTCGGCTTTGCGCTGCACCTGGGCTTTGTGGCACTGCTCGGCAGCCTGTTGCCGCCGGATCTGCCGCCGCCCTCCCTGTGGCCCTTTGCGCTGGGGCTGGCGGTGTGCCTCTTTATCACCCTGCT
>JBFHKO010000266.1:0-2543 GCA_041595355.1 Aeromonadaceae bacterium | reverse complement strand
GCCGGTCCATGACCCGCTCCGTTCATGACAGGGCGGACTGGATTTCCATCCAGCCGCCCTTTTCTGTTGTTGGCACCGCCTCACGGCGCAACAGGCGCGGCAGCCGCCTTGCCGGCTCCCCATTCGCTTCTTTTTGCCACTCAGCTCACGTTTGTCGATCCTGGCCCCGCGTTTAAATGCGGCCAAATTCCGGCACCGATCACGCTTCTGCCATTAAATATAGATTTAATCTATGAAGAGCCCGGTAAAAGAGCATTTTCGCGATGGTTACGCATTTCCTATGATGGCCAGCAACCGATGCAAGATGATTTTTTCACTCCAGTTCCGAGGCCAGACAAGCGATGACGACACAACAGATGGACAAACAATGGTGGCATGACGCCGTGGTGTACCAGATCTACCCGCGCAGCTTCATGGATGCCAACAACGACGGCCTGGGCGATCTGGCCGGCATCATCAACAAACTGGATTACCTGCAGCAGCTGGGCATCAACGTCATCTGGCTGTCACCGGTATTCAAGTCGCCCATGGACGACAACGGCTACGACATCTCCGATTACCAGGACATCGCTCCCGAGTTCGGCACCCTGGCGGAAATGGATCAGCTCATCGCCGAGGCGAAGCAGCGCGACATCCGCATCGTCATGGATCTGGTGGTCAATCACAGCTCCGACGAGCATCCCTGGTTCATCGAGGCGCGCAAGTCCAGGGACAACCCGTACCGTGACTACTACGTATGGAGAAAGCCCCGGGCCGACGGCTCGCCGCCCAACGACTTCCACTCCTATTTTGGCGGCAGCGGCTGGGAATTCGACGCCACCACCGGCGAGTACTACTTCCACCAGTTTTCCAGGAAGCAGCCGGATCTGAACTGGGACAATCCCAAGGTGCAGGAAGAAGTGCACAAGATGATGAACTGGTGGCTGGATCGCGGCATCGGCGGTTTTCGCATGGACGTGATCGATCTCATCGGCAAGGTGGTGGACGAGCAAATCATGGTGAACGGGCCGCGTCTGCATCCGCGGCTGCAGGCGATGAACCAGGCCACCTTCGGCAACCGCGACGTGCTGACCGTGGGCGAGACCTGGAGCGCCACTCCGGAGCTCGCCAGGCTGTACTCGGATCCGGCCCGCCACGAGCTCTCCATGGTGTTCCAGTTCGAGCACATCACCCTCACCTTCGATCCCAAGGAGGGCAAGTGGAAGCCGCGTCCCTTCGACCTGGTGGCGTTCAAGCAGGTGATCACCAAGTGGCAGACCGAACTGGCCGACTGCGGCTGGAACTCGCTGTTCTGGAACAACCACGATCTGCCGCGGGCGGTCTCCAAGTTCGGCGATCCGGGCCGCTACCGGGTGGAGTCGGCCAAGATGCTGGCCACGGCGCTGCATTTCCTCAAGGGCACTCCCTATGTCTATCAGGGCGAGGAGATCGGCATGACCAACGTACGCTTCGACTCCATAGACGACTACCAGGATATCGAGAGCCTGAACCTGTACCAGGAGCGCACCGCCGCCGGCATGTCTCACGAGGCAATGATGGCGGGCATTTACGAGAATGGACGCGACAATGCCCGTACTCCCATGCAGTGGGATACCAGCGCCAACGGCGGCTTCAGCCAGGCCAGGCCCTGGCTCAAGCTGAACCCCAACTACACCGACATCAACGTGGCGGCGGCGCTCGAGGATACCAACTCCGTGTTCTTCCACTACCAGAAGCTCATCCGGCTGCGCAAAGAGTTGCCGCTGATGGTCTACGGCGACTACCGGCCGCTGTTTGCTGACCATCCGCAGCTGTTTGCCTATGAGCGCCACCTAGGCGAGCAGAAGCTGTTGGTGATCAACAACTTCGGCGCTCAGAGCCTGGAGCTGGAGTTGCCGGCCGAGTGGCAGGGCCTGCAGGGAGAGTGCCTCATCAGCAACTACGGGCCGCATGGCGGGCTGGGCAAACAACTCAGCCTGGAACCCTACGAATCGTTCGCCATCCTGGTCGGCCAGGCCTGAGCAACGGCAGTGTGCGCGTCATAGCGAGCGCGTTCATCAACAACCCTGTTGGCCATCGGCTTCCTGCCGGCGGCCAACACAGCAGCAAGGACATGAGCATGTCAGGCAGCAAGATCACGCACAGCTGGTGGAAGGAGGCGGTCGCCTACCAGATCTACCCGCGCAGTTTCATGGATTCCAATGGCGATGGCATCGGCGATCTGAACGGTGTCACCCAGAAACTCGATTACATCAAGTCGTT
This sequence comes from Aeromonadaceae bacterium, assembly GCA_041595355.1. Classification (GTDB taxonomy): domain Bacteria; phylum Pseudomonadota; class Gammaproteobacteria; order Enterobacterales; family Aeromonadaceae; genus JBFHKO01. Next base: position 302 of record JBFHKO010000266.1, on the reverse strand, counting down.
GGGCATCGATGTCATCTGGATTTGCCCCATGTACAAGTCGCCCAACGATGACAATGGCTACGACATCAGCGATTATCAGGAGATCATGGACGAATTCGGCAGCATGGCCGATTTCGACCGCCTGCTGGCGGGCGTGCATGCGCGCGGCATGAAGCTCATCATCGATCTGGTGGTCAACCACACCAGCGACGAGCATCCCTGGTTCCTGGAATCCCGCGCCTCCAGAGACAACCCCAAACGCGACTGGTACGTCTGGCGCGACGGCCAGCATGGCCGTGAGCCCAACAACTGGGAGAGCATCT
>JBFHKO010000265.1:0-2544 GCA_041595355.1 Aeromonadaceae bacterium | reverse complement strand
CACCCTGTTCGCCCATGAGCAGGAGGGGATCGAGGCGGATCTGGTGACCATCGCCAAGGGGCTCGGCGCCGGCTATCAGCCGATCGGCGCCCTGCTGGCCAGCGACCGGATCTACCAGACCATCGCCGACGGCAGCGGTTTTTTTCAGCACGGCCACACCTACATGGCCCATGCCACCGCCATGGCGGGTTCCCTGGCGGTACTGGATGCGCTGGAACAGGAGCAGCTGCTGGCGCGGGTCACCCCTCTGGGAGAGGCCCTGCAGAAGCGCCTGCACAGCGCCTTTGATGCGCATCCCCATGTGGGGGATATTCGCGGCCGCGGCCTGTTCATCGGTCTGGAACTGGTGCTGGACCGGGCCAGCAAGCGGCCGTTCGATCCGCGCAGCCAGCTGCACAGCCGCATCAAGCAGGCGGCCATGGACGCGGGGCTCATCTGTTATCCGGGCGCCGGCACCCTCGATGGCCACCGCGGCCACCATGTGCTGCTCGCCCCGCCCTTTGTCATCAGCGAAGATCAGCTGGACGAGCTCACCGACAAGCTCTACCGGGCGGTGGATGCGGTCACTGCTGAGGTCTTCAGGGAGTATCCGGATGCCGGCTGAACGTCTGATCATCGTCGCGCCCAACGGCGCCCGGCGCGGCAAGGCGGACCATCCGGCGCTGCCGCTTACCCCGGAGGAGATCGCCCGGGAGGCGGCCCGCTGCGCCCTGGCCGGCGCTGCCATGATCCATCTCCACGCCCGCAGCGCCACTGGCGAGCACTCGCTGGAGATCGCTGACAACCGGGCCGTGCTCGAGGCCGTACAGCGCGAAGTGGGCACGCGGATGCTGATCCAGCTGACCACCGAGGCGGTGGGGCGCTACCGGCCCGAGCAGCAGATGCAGCTGATCCGGACCCTGCAACCGGAGGCCGCCTCCTTCGCCCTGCGCGAGCTGATCCCCGATGGGGCGCATGAACAGCGCGCCGCGGATTTTTTCCTCTGGTGTGCCGACGCGCGGATACTCGCCCAGTACATTCTCTACTCGGTGGATGATCTGCGCCGCTATCTGGAGCTGCGCCAGCGCGGCCTGCTGCCGGCCGACCTGCACCATCTGCTGCTTGTGCTGGGACGCTACCGCCAACAGCAGCAGGCCCGTCCCCAGGATCTGGCGCCTTTCGGCGCGCTGATCGAGCAACTGGACGGGGTGCGCTGGGCGGTGTGCGCCTTTGGTCGCCAGGAGCAGGCGTGCCTGCTGGCGGCGGCACGTGCCGGCGGCGACCTGCGGGTCGGCTTTGAAAACAACCTCCATTCCAGCGCGGGTCCGCTGGCGCGCCACAACGCCGCCCAGGTGGCCGCGCTGGTGACCGCGCTGGCCGGGATCGACTGCACTCCGATGAGCGCCCGCCAGGCGCGGGACTGTTTCAACCTCGCAACGGCAAAACGGCAATGATGCACTAGACTGAACACCATGTTCGACATGGAACCCCAAAAACCAAGGAGAGCCCCATGAATAAAATAAAATCAGCCCTGATTGCTGCCGGCATGACGGCCCTGCTCAGCGCGGGAACCGCCGTCCAGGCGCAGGAGTTCATCACCATCGGCACCGGCGGCGTCACCGGCGTCTATTACCCCACCGGGGGTGCCATCTGCCGTCTGGTCAACAAGGACCGTGCCGAACACGGCATCCGCTGCTCCGTGGAGAGTACCGGCGGCTCTGTCTATAACCTGAACGCCATCCGCAACGGCGAGCTGGACATGGGCGTGGCCCAGTCCGACTGGCAATACCACGCCTACAACGGTACCAGCCAGTTTGAAGAGGCCGGCCCGTTCGAGAAACTGCGCGCCGTGTTCTCGGTCCATCCGGAACCCTTCACCGTGGTCGCCCGTGCCGATGCCGGCATCAAGACCTTTGACGACCTCAAGGGCAAGCGGGTCAACGTGGGTAACCCGGGCTCCGGTCAGCGCGGCACCATGGAGGTGCTGATGGAGGCCAAGGGCTGGACCATGGATGACTTCGCCCTGGCCTCGGAGCTCAAGGCCGCCGAGCAGTCCAAGGCGCTCTGTGACAACAAGATCGATGCCATGGTCTACACCGTGGGTCACCCCAGCGGCTCGATCAAGGAAGCCACCACCTCCTGCGACAGCGTGATCGTCGAGGTGGCCGGTCCCACCGTGCAGATGCTGGTGGACGAGTACCCCTTCTACCGGGTCGCCACCATTCCCGGCGGCATGTACCGCGGCAATCCTGACGACGTGAAGACCTTCGGTGTGGGCGCCACCTTTGTCTCCTCCGCCGATGTGGATGCGAATCTGGTCTACCACACGGTCAAGGCGGTGTTCGAAAACTTCGATACCTTCATCAAGCTGCATCCGGCCTTCGGTGTGCTGAAAAAAGAGGAGATGGTCAAGGATGGGCTGTCGGCCCCGCTGCATGAGGGCGCCCTCCGCTACTACAAGGAAGCAGGCCTGATGTAAGCAGGTACTTGCTTACTGGACTACACCGACAAGGCGGGGCCTTGAGTGCCCCGTCCCGGCTTTCGCCCGCAGCAGGAGGTCGCCAT
>JBFHKO010000264.1:0-2549 GCA_041595355.1 Aeromonadaceae bacterium | reverse complement strand
TGGGCGCCGTCAACGACACCAGTATCATGATGACATACAGGAACGGCACCAGAGACCAGATCTCGATAAGCCGCTGCAGCAGCAGATCGAAGCGACCGCCCAGATAGCCCATCAGGCAGCCCATGAGCACACCGATGGCATAGCTGGCCACCAGGGTCAGCAGCGCAAAGCCGATGGCAATGCGAAAACCGTACACCAGCCGCGCCAGCACGTCGCGGCCGGTATTGTCGGTGCCCAGCAGATGCCGCTGCTCGAGGCTGGGTGGCGTCGGCGGATAGACGCCGTCACGAAAATCCTGCTCGTAGGGATTCCAGGGCACCGGCGGCAGCAGCACCCAGTTGCCCTGCCCCTGTCGGGCAAAACGCTGTTTCAGCTGCCGGTAGTTGGTCTCGTAATCATAGTCGAGCCCGAACACCCGGCCGGGGAGCTCGGCGCCGTAGGTGGGGAAGTACCAGTGTCCCTGGTAGTGAACCACCAGCGCGCGGCTGTTGACCAGCAGCTCCGCCAGCAGGGAGAGCAGCACCAGCAGGCAGAAAAGCAGAAAGGAGTAGTAACCGCGCTTGATGGAGCGAAAGCGGCGCAGCTTCTTGTGAGTCAGGGGGCTCAGGCTCGGCATGGGCTAGTCTCCAAAGCGCACCCGCGGGTCCACCAGGGCCACGCAGATATCCGACAATATGTTGCCGACCAGCATCAGCAGCGAGGTCATGGCCAGTATGCCCATCACCACCGGGTAATCCCGCTCCACCAGCGCCTCGTACCCCAACAGCCCCATGCCGTCGATGTTGAAGATCACCTCGATGAGAAAGGAGCCGGCGAAGAAAAGGCCGATGATGTTACCGAAATGACTGGCGATGGGGATGAGGCTGTTGCGCAGCGCATGATCCAGTACCGCCCGGTGAAATGGCAGCCCCTTGGCCACGGCGGTGCGCACATAATCGGCGGCCAGATTATCCATCAGGCTGTTCTTCATCATCATGGTCAGAATGGCAAAGTCGCCGATGGAGTAGGCGATGAGCGGCAGCACCGCATGCTTGAGCACATCCAGCGCCTGGGGCCCGAACCCCTCCAGCAGCTCGAAATCATCGCTGACGAAGCCGCCCATGGGCAGCCACTCCAGCTTGAAGGCAAACAGGGTGATGAGAAAGATGCCCACCACATAGGCCGGCAGGGCATAGCCGGCGTAGATGAGCATGGAGCTCAGGCTGTCGAAGCGGCTGTTGTGGCGCAGCGCCTTGAGGATGCCGAGCGGCAGCGACACCAGGTAACTGAGCAGGAAACTGGACAGGCCATAGAAGAGCGAGATGGGCATGCGCTCGCGAACCAGATCCCATACCGGCTCGTAGTAGCGGGTGGAGTCGCCCAGCTCCAGGCGCACCAGCTGCGACAGCCAGTCGCCGTAGGCCACCAGCATCGGCTTGTCGAGGCCATAAAGGGCGCGCAGCTCGTCGAGCTGCTCCTCGGAGAGCGCCTGGCCGCCGCGGCTGTTGCCGGCATGGGCGGTTTCGCCCTGCGCCAGCTGGGCCTGCATCAACAGCCGCTCCACGGGCCCGCCGGGAACGAAACGGGTCATGGTGAACACCAGCAGGGTGATGCCGAGAAAGGTGGGCACCACCAGCAGCAATCGCCGCAGAAAATAGGCCAGCATGGGACTCCGGTTCTCTTGCCTCTGGGTGGAGAGCGGGCCAGGCCCGGACTGCCACGGAAATCAGCCCTTCACCATGCCTTATCCAACGCCGCCAGGCAAGGAGAGGCGCGCCGGCTGACGACCGCCGTCACCCCCTGTATCATGGTCTCTCTCGCGACCGTAGACCATAGACAGGAGTCCCGCCATGACCCGGCTCACCGAGCTCGCTCCCCAACCCCTCTGGAGCTTCTTCGAGCAATTTTGTGCCATCCCCCACCCCTCCAAGCACGAGGCCGCACTGCGCGACTGGATAACCCACTGGGCCGCCAGCCAGGGCATCGCCTGTCGCCAGGATGGCGTCGGCAACCTGATACTGCGCAAGCCCGCCACCCCGGGCATGGAAGATCGCAAGGGGGTGATACTGCAGGCCCACATCGACATGGTGCCCCAGGCCAATGCCGCCTCCGGGCACGACTTCACCCGGGATCCCATCCAGGCCTATGTCGATGGCGACTGGGTGCGCGCCCGGGGCACCACCCTGGGAGCCGACAACGGCATAGGCGCTGCCGGCTGCCTGGCGGTACTGGCTGACGACGCCCTGCGCCACGGCCCCCTGGAGGTGCTGCTGACCGTGGACGAGGAGGCCGGCATGGGCGGCGCCTTCGGCCTGGCCGCCGGCGAGCTGGAGGGCGAGATACTGCTCAACACCGACTCGGAGCAGGATGGCGAGGTGTACATGGGGTGCGCCGGCGGCGTCAATGCCAGCATCCACTTCCCCATGCCGCGCCAGGCGCTGCCCGCCGGGCAGGCCGCCTTCCGGCTCGAGGTCCGGGGACTGCGCGGCGGCCACTCCGGGGTCAACATTCACGAGGATCGCGGCAACGCCAACAAGCTGCTGGCGCGGCTGCTGCTGAGCCTGCAGCAG
>JBFHKO010000263.1:0-2573 GCA_041595355.1 Aeromonadaceae bacterium | reverse complement strand
GCAGCGGCAGCAGCACAGCGACAGCCAGTATGGCCCCCAGCTGGCCGGCCCGCGACAGTATCACCACCAGCAATAGCGGCATGCCGAGCAGCGCGGCGGCCAGCATGGCCTGACGCCAGCGCGAGGCGGCCAGCGCCGCATCCCAGCGCAGCAGGTAGAGCGCCAGCGCAATGCCCGTGGCCAGGAAGCTCGACAGTACGCTGTCTTTCTGGAAGATGCCGTAGGGGCGGTTGATCTGGGTGTTGTAGCCAATCCAGTTGCCGGGTGTCAGCCAGAAATACTGCACCAGCCCGACCGCCGCCTCCAGCAGCGCCGCACCCAGGACGAGATAGAGCAGGCGAATGCGGCTCGATGCGTCGAACCGCCACTGTAACAACGCGAAATAGAACAGCAGCCCGCCGCCCACGCCCAGCAGCCGCGGCAGGGCCTGGTCGCGAAAGGGCGCATCGGGATAAAACAGCGGGATCAGCAGCAGAGCCAGCGCTAGCCACAATCCCAGATGCAGCGGCGTCACCCGCAGCGCTCTGGCGCGAGTCACCTGCCAGAGACCCAGGCCGATGAGTCCGGAGATAAACACCCAGCCCAGCATGTTGAAGGGCAGATAAAAGCCCGATCCACCGGGGTTATGCATGAAACAGTGCATGCCCGCCAGCAGGTAGGCCGCCAGCAGCCCCAGAAACCAGGGGCGCAGGGAGTCGGCAGTTGAAGGCATTGATGTCCTCGGAAATGGGGTTGTCGATAAAAAGGCGCACGTGCCCGCAAAGGGGCTCGCCCGCCCTCTCCGGCATGCTGGGTCCTTGACTGACGGCGATTGCCGTCTAGTAGGCCCCATCCTGGCGCAGCACCACCCCGACCGTCTTGAACAGGATGGCGATGTCGTACCAGAGCGACCAGTTTTTCACAAACCAGCCATCCAGGTAGACACGGGTGGCGTAATCGACATCATTGCGACCACTCACCTGCCAAAGGCCCGTCATGCCCGGCTTGGCCATCAGGTAGTACTCCTTGTCCTCGCCATAACGCTCCAGCTCCGGTTGCACCACGGGCCTTGGGCCCACCAGGCTCATCTCCCCCTTCAGCACGTTCCACAGCTGGGGCAGCTCATCCAGACTGGTCTGGCGAATGAAATGACCGATGGGGGTGATACGGGGATCGTCCTTGAGCTTGAAATCCCGCTCCCACTCAGCTCTTGCCTGCGCATCCGTGGCCAGCAGCGTTTGCAGCACCGCTTGGGAATTGACGATCATGGAGCGAAACTTGAGGCACCTGAACGTGCGCCCCCCCTGCCCGACCCGCTCGTGACCATAGATGGGCGAGCCGCCATCCCGGGACACCTTCCAGCCGATGTAGGCCAGCACGGGAGAGAGCAGCAGCAGCAGCAGCGAGGAGACCACCACATCGAAGGTACGCTTGATAGCGCGCGCGGAGGCCCGGGCCAGATTGTTGCGCACCCGCAGCATCAGCAGCTCATGGCTCAGCAGGTGCGACATATCGGTGCCATGCAGCGGCACACCACGCAGGGTCGGGATCACCGAGACATTGCGGCTTCCCTGCGCGGTAAGAAGGCGCAACCAGTTGTCCCGCAACTCGGCCTGCTCGTATTCCATGGCGAGGAAGAACTTGGCCTCGGGATTAGCGCTGATCAATCGCTGCATGTCATCGGGCAGCAGCGGAATGCCCTCCACGGGCGACCCCTGGCACTGGTCATTCGGCGCCACAAAGGCCTGCACCTCGAAGCCCATCATCCTCTCACCCTGCAATGCCTGATAGGCTTCGCGTGCATTGTCACCGCAACCGATGATAAAACTCGGCCACTGCCAGACCCCCGCCCTTCTGAGCATCAGCTTGGCCGTCGCACGAAACAGCGGCAGCAACAGCAGCACCATCGACCAGAGCAGCGCCCACTGCAGGCGGGAAAAATCCCACTTGGAGAGCGCCACCAGGGCCAGGTCGGCTACCGCCAGGCCGACGACCAGCTGCAGCACTTCGCGCAACTCGCTCCAGAACGGCTTTCGATAGGTGTAATGGCGAAGGTGCGTCCAGCACCAGCCGATGCCTGCCAGCACCAGCAAGAAGAAGCAGCCGACCCGGGCCAGCCCGACCCCTGCCTCCATCGATCCCAGTACGGTGAATTTGTCGCTGCCACTGAGCCCCAGCACCCAATAGGTCACCAGGAAGGCCAGGGCAAAAGCCAGCCCGTCCGAGATGATCAGGGCCAGCTTGTTCAGCCAGGGTGAAAAGGTGGATCGCACTCCCGTGCCCACGCGTGCTTGCTCTGTCACATCCATAAGCTCTCCAATCCGTGCTCATTTATTATCAAGGTGCGCCTTCGAGGACGCAGCCTCAGTGCGCCGCCACTGGCGCCCCGGACCAACTCTTCGGCAGAAAAGGCTCCGCTAGGCCAGGTGCCGGATACGCGCCAGGGCCTCGTCGACACAGGCCTTTGCCATGGCATAGCTGTCCGCCTCGGCATAACAGCGCAGCTCGGGCGCGTTGCCCGATGGGCGCAGGTGCACAATACGCCCATCCAGCAGGCTGATGCGCAGGCCGTCGGTGGTATCAACCCCCGCAAT
>JBFHKO010000262.1:0-2582 GCA_041595355.1 Aeromonadaceae bacterium | reverse complement strand
TCCGCCCCGCTCAGTGGTGCAGGATCTGGCTCAGGAAGGCCCTGCCACGCTCCGACTGCGGATTGCCGAAGAAGGCCTCGGGGCTATTTTCCTCGACGATCTGGCCGTGATCCATGAAGATGACCCGGTCGGCCACCTGCTTGGCAAACCCCATCTCGTGAGTCACGCACAGCATGGTCATCCCCTCCCCCGCCAGTTCCACCATGACGTCCAGCACTTCGCGCACCATCTCGGGATCCAGCGCCGAGGTCGGCTCGTCGAACAGCATGATCTCCGGGTTCATGCACAGGCTGCGGGCAATGGCCACCCGCTGCTGCTGACCGCCGGAGAGCTGGCCCGGAAATTTGTGCGCCTGATCGGCAATGCGCACCCGCTCGAGGTATTTCATGGCGTCCGCCTCGGCCTCGGCTCGGGGCGTCTTCCGCACCCAGATGGGAGCCAGACAACAGTTTTCCAGCACGCTCAGGTGCGGGAACAGGTTGAAGTGCTGGAACACCATCCCCACGTCACGCCGCACATGCTCGATGTTTTTCAGATCGTCGGTCAGAGGCGTCCCCTTGACCACGATGTCGCCCTTCTGGTGTTCCTCGAGCCGGTTGATGCAGCGGATCATGGTGGACTTGCCCGATCCTGAGGGCCCGCAAATGACGATTTTCTCCCCCTTGCGAACCTGCAGGTTGACGTTTTTCAACACATGAAACTCACCGTACCACTTGTTCACGTTGCGCAGCTCGACCACGAGCGCGTTGTTGCTTGCATTCATGCTGAAATCCTTAGTGCCGATGGCCGGTGTGCAGTTTCTTTTCCAGAAACTGGGAATACTTGGACATGCTGAAACAGAACAGCCAGAAAATGAGCGCGATGAAGATGTAGGCTTCGGTGAAGTACCCCAGCCAGGCCGGATCGGCCAATCCCGCCTTGCCCACCGCCAGCAGGTCGAACAGCCCGATGATGGTCACCAGACTGGTGTCCTTGAACAGGGAAATGAAGGTGTTGACGATGGAGGGGATGGTTATCTTGAGCGCCTGGGGCAGAATGACGAGCCCCATGGCGCGCCAGTAACCCAGTCCCAGCGACTCTGCAGCTTCGTACTGTCCCTTGGGGATCGCCTGCAGACCGCCACGAATAACCTCGGCCATGTAGGCAGACTGGAACAGTATGATGCCGACCAGTGCCCGCAGCAGCTTGTCCAGCTCCACCCCCGACGACATGAACAGCGGCAACATCACCGAGGCCATGAACAGCACCGTAATGAGCGGCACCGCACGCCAGAACTCGATGAACACCACCGACAGGCTGCTGATGACCGGCATATTGGAACGGCGCCCCAGTGCCAGCAGGATACCCAGCGGCAAGGCCGCGACGATGCCGACCGAAGCCAGCAGCAGGGTCAGCATCAAGCCGCCCCAGAAGTGGGTCTCCACCACCGCCAGGCCCCACCAGCCACCGTGCAGCAGCAGCAGCGCCACAACAGGGAAGAGGCCGAAAAATGCGGTCGCGAGCCACCCCTTGTAGGGCGTCCGCTTGAGCAGCAGTCCGGTCAGCTGCAGCGCAGCCAGGCCAAACACCAGATCCACCCGCCAGCGCTCGGGCTCGGGATAGAAACCGTAGATGAACTGTGAAAACCGGTTATTGATGAATACCCAGCAGGCGCCTCCCGAGGTGCACGCGGCTCTGGAGTCGCCGACCCAGTCGGCCTTGAGCAGCGCCCACTCGATGAGTTGCCAAACTGACGGCAGCAACAAGTAAAGCAGCCCCAGGGTAAGCAGGCTGTTGCTCCAACTGGAAAACAGGTTTTGCCGGCACCAGCGCACCACACCCGATTGTCGATCGGGCGCCGGCTGCACGACTTGCGTTTCGTATACGGCCATCGCTTATCTCTCCACCAACGCCATTTTGCGGTTATACAGATTCATCAGGTACGACGTCGTGAGGCTGATGAGCAGGTAGACCGCCATGGTCATGGCGATGACCTCGATTGCCTGCCCGGTCTGATTCAGCGTGGTCCCCATGAACACCGACACCAGATCCGGATAGCCGATGGCGGTAGCCAGCGACGAGTTCTTGGTCAGGTTCAGGTACTGACTGGTCAGGGGCGGAATGATGACCCGCAACGCCTGGGGGATCACCACCAGCCGCAGCGTCTGGACATGCGACAGGCCCAGGGCACTGCAGGCCTCCGTTTGACCCTTGTTGACCGCCATGATGCCGGAACGCACTATCTCGGCAATGAAGGCGGCGGTATAGATGGTCAGCGCCACCAGCAACGCCGCCAGCTCCGGGATAATGGTAATGCCGCCGCGGAAGTTGAAACCACGCAACTGCGGCAGTTCCATATGCAGTGGCATGCCTGCCAGCAAAAAGACCAGCAGGGGCAGACACAGCAATATGGCCAGGCTGACGAAGGCGGTATGAAACGGCCGCCCGGTGCGCGCCTGCCGCGCCTTGGCCCAGCGCACTACCCCGAAGAGTGCCAACAGTGCGATCGGCAGGGAGAGCAGTACCAGGCCGAATCCCTCCTCGGGCACCAGCGCCGGCAGGTAGAGGCCCCGGATGTTGAGAAATACCGACTCGCCCCAGGC
>JBFHKO010000261.1:0-2642 GCA_041595355.1 Aeromonadaceae bacterium | reverse complement strand
CCTGCACGACCAGATGCTGCAGTGGTTCCAGGATGGCCCCAGTCTCAAGCCACGCGATATCATCGTCATGGTGCCGGATGTCAATCAGTACGCGCCGCATATCCGCTCTGTGTTTGGCCGCCTGTCGCGTCAGGATCCTCGCTTCATCCCCTTTACCCTGAACGACCAGCAGAACCGAGGCCAGGCACCGCTGCTGATCGCACTGGAGTTGTTGCTGCAGCTGCCACAGGAACGTTTCGGCATCAGCCAGCTGTTCGATCTGCTGGAAGTGCCGGCCTTGCGCGAGCGCTTCGGTATGGCCGAGAGCGATCTGCCCCAGCTGCAGCACTGGATCCGTGATTCGGGCATTCGCTGGGGGCTGGACAGTGCCCAGCGTGCCGGTCTGGAATTGCCGGAAGGACTGGAGCAGAACACCTGGCTGTTCGGCCTCAAGCGCATGCTGCTGGGCTATATCATGGGCGATGAGCAGACCTTCGCTGAGATCGAGGCCTACGGTGAAGTGGGCGGGCTGGAAGCGGCCCAGGTCGGTCCACTGGCGGAACTGGTTGCAGCGCTACTGCAGCTGCGTGAGCACTTGCTTACCCCGAAACCTTGTAATGACTGGAGTTTGGTGCTGACTGAACTGCTGGAACGCTTCCTGCTGCCGGTCAGCGATCAGGATCTGATGCTGATGGAGCGGCTTACCCAGCGCCTTCAGCAATGGCAGGAAGCCTGCATCGAAGCGGCACTGGAGCGTCCGTTGCCATTGCAAGTCGTGCGTGACAGCTGGCTCGATGGCATCGACGAGATGAGCCTGTCGCAGCGCTTTCTCGCCGGGGCGGTCAATATCGCCACCCTGATGCCGATGCGTGCCATTCCCTTCCGTCGCGTCTGTCTATTGGGCATGAACGATGGCGACTACCCAAGGGTCCAGCCGCCGATGGACTTCGACCTGATGGTGGGGCGCTATCGTCCCGGTGACCGCTCCCGCCGCGAAGACGATCGCTACCTGTTCCTCGAAGCCATGCTGTCGGCGCGGGATGCGCTCTATCTCAGCTGGGTCGGGCGCAGCGTGCGTGATAACGCCGAACAGCCGCCGTCGGTACTGGTGGCCCAGTTGCGCGATCATCTGGAGCAGGGCTGGCATGCCGAGGATGGCTCTAACCTCTTGGTGCAACTGACCACCGAGCATCCGCTGCAGCCGTTCAGCTCGCGCTACTTCGAACAGAATCCGCGCCTGTTCACCTATGCCGGTGAATGGCGCGAGGTCCATGACGGCATCGAGCAGCAGGCGCCTTGCGCTCTGCCGACGCTGGAAACTCCGGAAAGCCTCAACCTGAAGACCCTGCAGCGGTTTCTGCGTTACCCGGTGCAGACCTTCTTCAACCAGCGCCTGGGCGTCTGGTTCGAGACGCTGGAAGAGGTGCAGGAGGAGCATGAACCTTTCCGTTTTGATCGGCTGGACCAGTTTCGCCTTGGTTCTGAGTTGATCGATGCGGGTCTCAAGGCCGAAAGTCATGAAGCGGGTATCCAATTGCAGTTGGCTCGCTGGCATAGGGCCGGTGAGCTGCCGTTGGGACCTTATGGCGAGCGTGCGCTGCGAGAGATCGTCAGTCCGGCGGCGTCGACGCTCAGGCACCTGCAGCAACTGCAGGCAGACTGGCAACCGCTCTCGGAGCCGCTGGAGTTGCAATTGAGGCTCAACGCTGAAACTCATGAAGTGCTGCTGGAAGACTGGGTTAGCGGCCTTTACCGTCATAGCGGAGGGCAAGAGCTGGCGCTGATCCTGTCCTCGCCCCAGGCGATCAGCGACAAGGGCGCGCCGCGCTGGCATCGTCTGGTGCGTGCATGGTTGGATCATCTGGCTCTTAGCGCGAGCGGGTACTCACTGACTACCTTTCTGGTAGGGCCGGATACCAGCGCTCGGATTCGCCCGCTGGGCGCTGAGAAGGCGCAACAACTGCTCGATGAAGTACTGGCGCGCTACCTGAAAGCGTTGGGGCAGCCGGCTCCGTTGGCCTGCCGTACCGGCCTGGCACTGCTCAGCGCTCCTGAGGACAAGGACCCGATTGAAGTGGCAGCCAACGCCTATGAAGGCAACAGCCGCTTCCCCGGTGAAGGTGCCACCGATCGTTATCTGCAGCGGGCCTGGCCCGAGTTTGATGCATTGCTGGACGCCGGTCTCGAAGACTGGGCCGAGGCGCTTTATCGTCCCTTGATCGAACAGGGTGAGTTGCTGTCACGGGAGGACGCATGACTGCTCAAAACATCCAGACTTTCCCCGAAGCACTGAACCCGCTGACATTTCCGCTGCACGGCCAGCGGTTGATCGAGGCCAGTGCCGGCACCGGCAAGACCTTTACCATCGCCGCGCTTTACGTGCGTCTGGTGCTGGGGCACGGCGATGCCGAATCCGGCTTTGGTCGGCCTCTGCTGCCGCCCGACATTCTGGTGGTGACTTTCACCAATGCAGCCACGCGGGAGCTACGAGACCGTATCCGCAGTCGTCTGGCTGAAGCCTCGCAGGTATTTCGAGGTAAGGGCAGGCCCGATCCTTTCCTGCAGCAGCTGCTGGCCGAGCCGGACTATGCCGATGCCGAGACGCGGGCACTGGCGGCACGCAAGCTGGAACAGGCCGCCGAATGGATGGACGAGGCGGCGGT
>JBFHKO010000260.1:0-2667 GCA_041595355.1 Aeromonadaceae bacterium | reverse complement strand
TTTTCTCCGCCAGCGCCATGCCCACTGCGTTGGCCAACCCCTGGCCCAGGGGGCCGGTGGTGGTCTCCACCCCCGGTGTGTAACCCCATTCCGGGTGGCCCGGAGTGCGGGAGTGCAACTGGCGAAAATTTTTCAGATCCTCGATGCCGAGATCATAGCCGCTCAGGTGCAGCAGGCTGTAGAGCAGCATGGAGCCATGGCCGTTGGACAGCACGAAGCGATCCCGATCCGGCCAGCTTGGATCGGCGGGATTGTGTTTCAGGTACCGGCGCCACAGCACCTCGGCGATATCCGCCATCCCCAAAGGCGCGCCGGGATGGCCGGAGTTGGCCGCCTGCACCGCGTCCATGCTGAGAAAGCGGATCGCATTGGCGTATCGTTGACTGTGCATGTTCTCTCCTTATGCCAGCTGCGCAGCGAGCAGTTGCTCGAGTTTGTCCTGATCGGCGGCGAAGGCGCGGATACCCTCGGCCAGTTTCTCGGTGGCCATGGCGTCCTGATTGAGCTGCCAGCGGAACTCGGCTTCGCCAAGGGACGCGGGCCTGGGCAATAGCGCGCCCTGATACGCCAGTTGCCGCGGCCATTCGCCCCGCTGCTGACCCAACTGCTGCAGCAACGCCGGACTGATGGTGAGGCGATCGCAGCCGGTCAGCGCACGGATCTGCTCCAGATTGCGAAAGCTCGCCCCCATCACCACGGTGGAATAGGCGTGCTGCTTGTAATAGCGGTAGATGTGACTGACCGACTGCACGCCGGGGTCATTCTCGCCGCTGAAGGGCCCGCTGCCATTGTGCTGATGCCAGTCCAGGATGCGCCCCACGAAGGGGGAGATGAGATAGACCCCGGCCTCGGCACAGGCCCGCGCCTGGGCAAAGCTGAACAACAGGGTCAGGTTGCACTGCACCCCTTCCCGCTCCAGGATCTCCGCCGCCCGGATGCCCTCCCAGGTGGCGGCTATCTTGATCAGTACCCGCTCCTTGGGCACGCCCGCCTGGGCATACAGGTCGATGAGCCGTCTGGCCGTGGTCAGGGTAGCCTGGGTATCAAACGAGAGGCGCGCATCCACCTCGGTGGAGACACGTCCGGGGATCCACGCCAGGATCTGCGTGCCGATGGCCACGGTGAGCTGTTCGGCGGCCCAGCGCGCCTTGGCATCGGCCGCGCCGGTCTGAGCGCGTGCCTGCTCCAGCAGCCGAGCCAGCAAGGGCGCATAGTCGGCACTGGTGGCCGCCTTGAGGATCAGCGACGGATTGGTGGTGGCGTCCTCGGGCGCGAAATCGCGGATGGCTTGCAGTTCACCGGTATCGGCCACCACTGTGGTATGGGCCTTGAGCTGTTGGATAAGCGTATTCACGTCTGGTCCTTAGCATGAGTCAAAGGAGGCAAACGGCCTGGCCGTTTGCCTGGTTTGCGAGCGTGGCCATCACACCCACTGGGTATGGAAGATGCCGCGCTTGTCGGTACGCTCGTAGGTGTGGGCACCGAAATAGTCCCGCTGCGCCTGGATAAGGTTGGCCGGCAGGCGTTCACTGCGATAGCCATCGTAATAGGCGATGGCAGCGGCAAAGGTGGGCACCGCTATGCCGGCCTGGACCGCAAAGGCCACCACCTCCCGCAGTGCCTGCTGATAATCGGCGGCGATATCCCGGAAATAGGGCGCCAGCAGCAGGTTGGCCAGTTCCGGGGCTTCGACGTAGGCATCGCTGATATGCTGCAGGAACTGGGCGCGGATGATGCAGCCGGCGCGGAACACCTTGGCTATCTCGTCGTAGCGCAGGTGCCAGCCGTATTCGCCGGAGGCCGCTTTCAACTGGGCAAACCCCTGTGCATAGGAAAGGATCTTGCTCAGATAGAGTGCGCGGCGTACCGACTCGATGAACTGGCCCGGGTTATCCGGCCGGGGGGACGCGGTGGGCCCGGAAAGAATACGGCTGGCCTGCACCCGCTCCGCCTTGAGCGCCGACAGGTTGCGGGCAAATACCGATTCGGTGATGAGCGGCAAGGGTACTCCCAGATCCAGGGCACTCTGGCTGGTCCATTTACCAGTACCTTTTTGCCCGGCCTGATCCAGGATCACATCCACCAGCGCCTGCCCGGTCTCCTCATCCCGCTGGCCGAAGATGCGGGCGGTGATCTCGATGAGATAACTGCCGAGCTCGCCCTGGTTCCAGCCGTCGAACACCTCCGCCAGCATGGGATTGTCGAGCCCCAGCCCTTGCTTGAGGATGGCGTACGCCTCGGCGATGAGCTGCATATCGCCATATTCGATGCCATTGTGCACCATTTTCACATAGTGGCCGGCACCGTCCGTCCCCATGTAGGCCACACAGGGCTGCTCGCCAACCCGGGCGGCGATGCACTCGAAGATGGGGGCCACCAGGGCATAGGCATGCGCCTCACCGCCCGGCATGATGGCCGGACCGCGCAGCGCTCCCTCCTCGCCACCGGAGACACCGGTGCCGATGAACTCCAGCCCCAGCGCCTTGAGCTCAGCGGCACGGCGGCGGGTATCCTGGTAGTGGGTATTGCCGGCATCGATGACGATGTCGCCGGGTTGCAGATGCGGCTTGAGGGCATCAATCATCTTGTCGGTAGCCTCGCCGGCCTTGACCATCAGCAGCACCCGCCGGGGGATCTCCAGCGCGGCGACGAACCCCTCGATGTCGT
>JBFHKO010000259.1:0-2679 GCA_041595355.1 Aeromonadaceae bacterium | reverse complement strand
GCCGGGAGGGGTTCGTGGTGCTGCCCTACTGCGGCGCCGATCCACTGCTCTGCAAGCGGCTGGAGGAGGCGGGCTGCGCCGCCGTCATGCCGCTGGGGGCCGCCATCGGCTCCAATCAGGGGCTGACCACCCGCAGCATGCTGGAGATCATCATCGAGCAGGCCAATGTGCCGGTGGTGGTGGATGCCGGCATTGGCGCCCCCTCCCATGCCGCCGAGGCGCTGGAGATGGGGGCCGATGCCGTGCTGGTGAATACCGCCATTGCCGTGGCCGGCGATCCGGTACGCATGGGCCGCGCATTCCGTCTGGCGGTGGCGGCGGGGCGCGAGGCCTATGAGTGCGGTCTCGGGGTTGCCGCACGCCAGGCCAGTGCCTCCAGCCCGCTGACCCGCTTCCTGGAGAGCCTCGCATGAGTTTCTTTGACGAGTGGCAACGGCTTGACTGGGAGGCCTTGAGCGCCCAGATTGCCCGCCAGACGCCCCGGGATGTGGAGCGGGCGCTGGGGCGACGCAAACGCGATTTGAATGATTTTGCGGCGCTGATTTCGCCGGCCGCCGAGGCCTTTCTGTTGCCCATGGCCGAGCAGGCCCAGGCGCTGACCCGCCAGCGCTTCGGCCAGGGCATGCAGATGTACCTGCCGCTCTATCTTGCCAACCTCTGTGCCAATGACTGCAGTTACTGCGGCTTTTCCATGAGCAACAAGCTCAAGCGCCGGGTGCTGAGCGCCGCCGAGGTGGAGGCCGAATGCCGGGTGATCCGCGACATGGGCTACAAGACCCTGCTGCTGGTCACCGGCGAACACGAGAGCAAGACCGGCATGGCTTACTTTCGCGAGATCATGCCGGTGGTCAAGCCCCATGTCGGCTACCTGATGATGGAAGTGCAGCCCCTGGCCACCGACGAATATCGCGAGCTTATCCAGCTGGGGCTCGATGGGGTCATGGTGTACCAGGAAACCTATCATGCCCCCACCTATGCCGAGCATCATCTGCGCGGCAAGAAACAGGACATGCGCTGGCGGCTGGAAACCCCGGATCGACTGGGCCAGGCTGGCATCGACAAGATAGGCCTCGGCGCCCTGCTGGGGCTCGCCGACTGGCGGGTCGACAGCCTGATGGTGGCCCATCATCTGGCCTATTTGCGTCGCCACTACTGGCAGAGCCGTTACTCCCTCTCCTTCCCGCGGCTGCGCCCCTGTACCGGCGGCTTTCAACCGGGCAATCCCATGAGCGATCGCCAGCTGGTGCAGCTCATCTGTGCCTACCGGTTGCTGGATGCCGAGCTGGAGCTGTCGCTCTCCACCCGGGAAGCCCCGGCATTCCGGGATCAGCTGATGAGCCTTGGCATCACCAGCCTGAGCGCCGGCTCCAAGACCCAGCCGGGAGGCTATGCCGAGCAACGGCCGGAGCTGGAGCAGTTTGCGGTCAGCGATGAGCGCAGCGCCGCCGAGGTGGCTCAAGCCATCCGCGGCCGCGGCCTGGAGGTCATCTGGCATGAGGCCAGCCCGGCCCATCTGAGCGGCCCGCGCGGCTGAGCTTGCCGCCTGCCCGGTCCTCTGTTAGACCTCAAGGAGGATAAGCCGGGCGGGAGGGCGGATGCCACAAATGACATTGGTCGGCGAGGGCGGCGGCGAGGGGCCCGATGTGCTGCTGCTGCACGGTCTTGGCTCCTGCCGCCAGGACTGGCAGCCGCAGGTGGATGGCCTGCAGGATCGCTACTGCCTCTGGCGCTGCGATTTGCGGGGGCAGGGCGACTCGCCGCGAACACCGCCCTACGATCCCGCCACCCTGGCGGCCGACGTGGCCCGGTGGCTGGATGAGCGCGGCCTCG
Source organism: Aeromonadaceae bacterium (assembly GCA_041595355.1). Classification (GTDB taxonomy): domain Bacteria; phylum Pseudomonadota; class Gammaproteobacteria; order Enterobacterales; family Aeromonadaceae; genus JBFHKO01. The sequence continues at coordinate 849 of JBFHKO010000259.1, read as the reverse complement.
GGGCGGTACATGTGGTGGGATTGTCGCTGGGTGCCATGGTCGCCCTGGAGCTGGCCCTGCTGATGCCGACGCGGGTGCTCAGCCTGGTGCTCATCAACGGCTGGAGCGATCTGCGGCTCCGGGATGCAAACGAGCTGCGTCGGTTCCGGCTGCGCCGGGCCCTGGTACGCTGGCTGGGGCCCACGCCGCTGGCCTGGCTGCTGGCCGGGCAGCTGTTTCCCGGCTCCCGCCATCGCGTCCTGCGACGGCGGTTTCGTCGACGTTTCATTCGCAACAACCGGGGAGACAGCTATCTGGGCCTGCTGGATGCCCTGGTTCACTGGTCGGTGCGCGAGCGGCTGCCGGCCATCCGCTGTCCGGTACTGCTGGTATCGACTCGTCAGGATTATGTGCCGGCCTGGCAGCGATGGGCGCAGTTCCGCGGCCTGCCCTCTGTGCGGCTGGTCAGTCCCCGGGGTCATCACGCCTGGCCGGCCGAGGCCCCGGCGGCCTGCAACGCCCTGCTGGCCGCCTTTCTGGCAAGCTGCCGCGTGCCCAAACGCGATGCTCTGCTCACTCGGGACGGGGCGGCGTCGGGGGGGGGCTGTCCAGCGGAAACAGACTGTCACCCATCTGCTGCTGATAACGATGCAGCAGATGGGGCAGCTGCCCGGCCGTAGCGGGAAGCTGGCTGGCCGGCAGTTCCCGGGCTTCCGGGCCGCTCAGGCGCGCCAGCAGCCGCTCGCCCAGGGAGGGTGGGGCGACATCCAGCCGCGTTGTCAGTACCGGTATGTTCAGCCAGCCCCCCAGCAGGCGACCAAGCAGGCCAATGCGCCCACCCAGGCAGTGCAGCAGGCAGGGGCGCTGGTG
>JBFHKO010000258.1:0-2713 GCA_041595355.1 Aeromonadaceae bacterium | reverse complement strand
GCTCAGGCCCGTCACCGTGAACGCCGGGTCCGCAGTCGATCCCGCGGGGGTGCCGTCCACGGCGACGTCGTAGCCGGCGACCCCGATGTCGTCGGTCGCGGGGTTCCACGCCAGCGAGATCGTCGTCTCGGTGCGGCCGGTGAAGATCCAGGCCAAGGATGAAGCCGTGATCGGCACCATAGGGGGCGCTGCCCTGGGCGGCATCGCCGCCAGCAGCATCGGCGGTGGTCGCGGACGAGCTCTGGCGACGGTGGCCGGCGCCATTGCCGGCGGCGTGATCGGCAAGAAGGTGGAGGAAAAGGTGGATCAGATCGATGCGCTGGAGCTTGAGATCCGCAAGAATAGCGGCGAACACATAGTGGTGGTGCAGAAGGCGGATCCCAGCCTGCAGCCCGGACGTTCGGTGCGCATGGTGCAATCCGGCGACCGGATCAATGTCGGGGTCTTGAACTAGCCGACGGCACCCGGGCTATCAGCAGCGGCCACCCCTTGCGGGGTGGCCGTTTTGCTGGCCGGCTCAGCCGAGGTCCAGCTCCTTGAGCTTGCGGGTCAGGGTGTTGCGGCCCCAGCCCAGCAGGCGGGCCGCTTCCTGCTTGTGGCCATGGGTATGCTGCAGCGCGGTGTTGAGCATGATGCGCTCGAACTCCGGCATCGCCTCGGCGAGGATATCCACCTCGCCCCGGGCCAGCTTCTGGGCCACCCACTGCTGCAGCTGGTCCTGCCAGCGCTGGGAGACGGGTTCGCGGCTGCTGGGGCGCTCCTCGGCGGGATTGAGCAGTTCGGGTGGCAGATCGCCGACCAGCACCTCCTGCCCCGAAGCCATGACCGTTAGCCAGCGGCAGACGTTTTCCAGCTGGCGCACATTGCCCGGCCAGGCGAGGCGGCTCAGGTAGGACTCGGTGTCGGGATGCAGCAGCTTGGCCTCGACATTCAGCTCCTTGGCGGCGCGCAGCAGGAAGTGATGGGCCAGACGGGGGATGTCCTCGCGCCGTTCGCGCAGGGAGGGCAGGTGCACGCGAATGACGTTGAGGCGGTGGAACAGATCCTCGCGAAACTCCCCCTCGGCGGCGCGCTTCTCCAGATCCTGGTGGGTCGCGGCTATGATGCGCACATCCACCTGCACCGGCTGGTGGCCGCCCACCCGGTAGAACTGGCCATCGGCCAGCACCCGCAGCAGACGGGTCTGCACATCCAGGGGCATGTCGCCAATCTCGTCCAGAAACAGGGTGCCGCCATTGGCCTGCTCGAAGCGGCCGTGGCGCACGCTGTTGGCGCCGGTGAAGGCCCCTTTCTCGTGGCCGAACAGCTCGGATTCGATAAGCTCCTTGGGGATGGCGGCCATGTTCAGGGCGATAAAGGGCTTGCTGGCGCGCGGGCTGTGCTTGTGCAGGGCATGGGCGACCAGCTCCTTGCCGGTACCGGACTGGCCGTTGATGAGCACCGAGATGGAGGAGCGGGCCAACCGGCCGATGGCGCGGAACACCTCCTGCATGGCCGGCGCCTCGCCGATGATCTCCGGCGTGTTGCTGGGCTGCTGGCGTGCCCGGCGCTTGTTGCGCTGCTCCCGCAGGTGGCTCTCGGCGCGCTGTACCAGGGCGACGGCCTCGTCGATGTCGAACGGCTTGGGCAGGTACTCGAAGGCCCCGCTCTGGTAGGCGTTGACCGCGCTGTCGAGGTCGGAGTGGGCCGTCATGATGATGACCGGAATGTCGGGCTGTTTTTCCTGGATCTGCAGCAGCAGCGACAGGCCGTCGATGCCGGGCATGCGGATGTCCGACAGTATGACCTCGGGGAAGTCGATATCCAGGCGGCTCAGCAGGCTCTCGCCATCCTCGAATGTCCGGCACTCGAACCCCTCGGTGCTCAGTGCCCGCTCCAGTACCCAACGGATGGAGCTGTCATCGTCCACTATCCAGACTTTGGCTGCCATGAAATTCCCTTACTTGCGAAGCGGTAGATAAATTGAAAATTCGGTGTGTCCCGGCCAGCTGGCGCATTCGATGCGCCCCTTGTGCTGATCGATGAGGTTCTGGGCAATGGAGAGGCCCAGTCCGGTGCCGCCATCCTTGCCGGTGACCATCGGATAGAAGAGGGTATCGCGGATGCCTTCCGGGATGCCGGGCCCGTTATCGATGATCTTGATCTCCGCGGCCAGGCGATAGCGCTTGCCGTGGATGGTGATCTGGAAGACGGTACGGGTCTTCAGCTTGATGACGCCATGGCCTGCCAGCGCGTCCACGGCATTGCGCACTATGTTGAGAAACGCCTGCTGCAGCTGATCCGGCTCCATCTCGAAGTCCGGGATGCTGGGATCGTAGTCGCGTTCGATGCGGATGCCGGCTGGCAATTCCAGCTCCACCAGGCGGCGCACCTGCTCGAGGATGGAGTGCACGTTATGCACCTGGTGGCGTCCCGGACGCTGGGGTCCCAGCAGCCGATCCACCAGATTCCGCAGGCGATCGGCCTGGGCTATGATGATGCCGGTGTACTCCTTGAGGCTCTCCTCCGGCAGGGCTTTTTCCAGCAGCTGGGCGGCGCCGCGCAACCCGCCCAGGGGGTTCTTGATTTCGTGGGCCAGACCGCGGACCAGATCCCGGGCGGCCAGCTGCTGGGCATGCTGTTGCTGCTCCTGGCTGATGCGCTTCTGCTGATCGATCTTGCGCAGCTCCATCAGCGCCAGCTGCTCGCGGTTCTCGTACAGGGCGGTGACGCT
>JBFHKO010000257.1:0-2721 GCA_041595355.1 Aeromonadaceae bacterium | reverse complement strand
TGAGGTCGAGGGTCAGCGGCGCGGCTGTCAGCGTACCGGTCAGGGCGAGGCGGCCATCGGCCTGACAACGGCCGCCCAATGCCAGCCTCAGCTGCGCTGTCAGCGCTTCGAGCCGGCAGTGCTGCTCGGCGCCGTGTAACCAGAGATGCAGCTGCCCCATAGGGGTCTTGTTCAGCGTCAATTGCCACTGCTGCTCGCGCCGTGCCAGAGTCAGGTGCAGGGGCGGCTGATCGCGCCACTGCAGGCGGGCAATCTCGAGGCGCAGATCCGCTCCCGGGCGGGCGGCCAGCGCCAGCAGCCCCTGCAGGGCCGCGGAGGGGCGGGCCTGGCTGCTGGCCGGTGGGCAGCGGTCATCGAGGCGCAGCCGTTCCACCTCCAGCTGCCAGCGACCGTCACGCCGCCCCAGCTGCAGCCGCTCGGCCTGCAGGAGCCGGCATCCCTGGTGGCGCAGCGTCAGGCTGCTCAGTGACAGGCCATCCCGGCCGACGGCAGGGAGCGGCAGCTGCTCCACCGAGAGCTGCAGTCGTTGCAGGCCCAGCTGCAGCGCCAGCCAGCCGCCCGCAGCCAGCAGCAGCGCCAGGATTGGCAGCAGGGTGAGGAGACGCAGGCGGGTCAGGCGTAGCATGCTCGCGGCCAGGGGCGGGATCATGCTCCGAGTCTAGCAAGCGGCCCCGGGGCCCGGCCATCCATGCGGGGGCGGGCCGGTGATGGACACAAGCGGAAATGGCGCTCGCAATCAGATCAAAAAATGATCAAATCGGGTTTACCTTCCCCGAGTGGGCTTGTTAGCATGGCGGTCGTTAAACACGGATGTTCGTGGGCTGCAGCCGCAGTGGATGCTTACTCAGGCCTCTTCTCTTCTGCTCGTGCCTGGCGCGAACACTGACTGACAACAGGATCGATTTGATCGATCCGCTCACCATCGAAAGCACTCCCGAAACGGCAAGGCCCGGGTAACCGGCCCCAAGCAACGCCACAGATCCGCCCATTTTGCCGGTGCGGACCGCTGGGCTACCGAAGGAGCTGCAACACATCGCCGTTTTGGGCGCTTTCGAGGTTATTCAAACTTTGAGGGTTTTCCAAACATGCGATCTCGTCTTGCCCCTGCCGGCATCTGTGGCCACCAGTCCGGATGGCTCCGGCGGCTGGCCGTGACACTGACTACTGCCACCTTGTTGAGCCTGAGTTCAACGCCCCTGCTGGCGGCAATACCGGACAAGCTGCCGGTCCGGGCCACGAGTCAGGCATCGGTATCCCAGTTGCGACAGCAGACCCTGGCACTGGCCGGACTGATGAGTACCTATCGCCAGGCCGATGAGGTCGAGCAGGCCAATTTGCTTGGCGAGCTGACTGCTCTGGCCGAGCAGCGCCGGGCGCTATTGAACCGACTGGTACAAACCGATCCGGCCGCCGCCCTGGGCGTGGTGTTGCCGGGCCGGGCGCGGGAGGGGATGCCGGCTGATATCACCGTCTTGCTGGAGCAGTCGCAGACTTTGGAGGGAGAGCTGGAGGTGGTCTATGAAGACTATCCGGACGGCAGTCACAGACTGCGGCATGTGTTGAAGACGCCTGCCGGCGAGCGGTTGGCGCTGCATTTTGCCGGCCCGGAGCCTGAGCTGCGAAGCGGAAACCGGGCCAGGGTCAGGGGGGTGCGTGCAGGTGACGACATGGCCCTGCTGGAGAGCGAGATTGAGCTCCAGCCGTTGAACGGCAGCAGCTCATCGTCCAGCGCCGGCAGCACCCTTATTCAGCCCAATACCTTTGGCGAGCAGAAGACCCTGGTGATACTGGTCAATTTTCAGGATGCGCCCGCCAACCAGCCCTGGACTCGGGAGCAGGTGCGTAGCCTGGTGCTCGGCCAGGTGAGCGACTATTTCCGGGAAAACTCCTACCAGCAGACCTGGCTTGCCGGTGACGTGCTCGGCTGGTTCACGCTGGCGATGGAGAGCAGCAGCTGTGACAGCACCCGCATTGCCCAGCTGGCCGATGCCGCGGCCGCCAATGCCGGGGCCGATCTCTCCGCCTACCAGCGTCGCCTCTATCTGTTTCCAAAGATAAACAGCTGTGGCTGGGCAGGCATGGGTACCGTCGGTGGCCTGCCTTCGCAAAGCTGGATCAACGGCTACTTGCAGGTGACGACCATAGGTCACGAGCTGGGACACAATTTTGGTCTGCAGCATTCTCGCGCCCTGGAGTGTGGTACCACGGCCATTGGCAGCAACTGCCAGAGTTACGAGTATGGCGATCGGGTCGATATCATGGGCAATTATACCGCCGGTCATCTGGCGCCATTCCAGAAGCAGCAACTGGGCTGGCTGGATCATGGAGACTCCCCCGCCATCACTCGGGTCAGTGGTGACGGTACCTACGCCCTGACGCCTTATGAAGTGGATGATGGCGGTGCCAAGGCGCTCAAAATCCCCATGGGCACGGATCCGGCCAGTGGCCAGCCCAAGTGGTACTATCTGGAGTACCGTCAGGCGCTGGGTGCTGATGCCTTTCTTGCCGGCAACAGCAATGTGCTGGATGGCGTAGTGGTGCGTACCGGCGTGGAGGCGGATCGTCGTACCAGCTATCTGCTCGACATGACGCCGGCCAGCAACAGCAACGGCTATTACGACTGGGGCGATCACGCCCTGCAAAGTGGCATGACCCATGTGGATGAGGATGCCGGGCTGAGTATCACCACCGACTGGACTGACGGCAGCCAGGCCAGCGTGA
>JBFHKO010000256.1:0-2729 GCA_041595355.1 Aeromonadaceae bacterium | reverse complement strand
TGACCAGGCGGGCGCCAATGCCATCGTTCGCCTGTGCCTGGCCCTGCAGCGCATCGGTTATCAGCATCCGGCGCTGGGTTTCGCGGCCATGGTGGTGGGACGGGATCCCCATGTCCGTGCCCTGCTGGGCGACCTGCAGGATGCGGTGAGCGGCAAGCTCACCCTGAATCTGGCCAGCTTGCGGATGGACCGAAGCGGGAGCCGCCTGGGTGTGGATCTGCGTCTGCCGGTGACCCTGGATCTGGCGGCCTACCAGGCACGGGTCGAGGCGGCCAGCCAGCGGCTCGGTTGGCATTACGAGGAGGTGGAACATCTGCCGCCCATGTACCTGCCGGCCGAAACGCCTTTCCTGCAGTGCCTGCGCCATGGCTTCGAGCAGGTGACCGGCCTGAGCGGCCAGCCACAGGCATCGGGCGAGGCCTCCTACGCCCGGGGGCTGCCCCACTGCGTGGCCTTTGGTGCCCGCCTGCCGGGGCGGCCGCTGACCCAGCACGGCGCCAACGAATACGCGGAGGTTGCCGATTTGCTGACCGCCTGCGAGATCTATGCCCAGACCCTCCATGATTTGCAGGCCCAGCCTTTGCTGTGAAGCAGGAGGTCCGATCAGTGGTGCATCAGGCTCGGCTAGGAGCACCATCTGTGCTATTGTCCCGCCCTTGAATTTGTCGTGGGCTGCCGTCAGTGCGCAGGCTCCGATTCAGGCTGGGACAGGATCAAGAATGCATGAATGACGTGGCAACATTGGCAGTGCGGGATCTGCACAAGTATTTTGGCGCGCACGAGGTGCTCAAGGGCATCAATCTGACCGCCAGCAAGGGCGACGTCATCTCCATCATCGGCTCCTCCGGTTCCGGATAGTCGACGCTGCTGCGCTGCATCAACCTGCTGGAGGTGCCTTCCGCCGGCGAGGTGTGGGTGCATGGCGAGCTCATCGAGATGAAAACCAATCGCCGCGGCGAGCGCGAGCCGGCAGACCGCCGTCAGGTGGAGCGCATCCGTTCCCGGCTGGCCATGGTGTTTCAAAGTTTCAACCTCTGGTCCCACATGACGGTGCTGCAGAACATCATAGAGGTGCCCATACAGGTGCTGAAGCTGCCGCGTGCCGAGGCCCTCGAGCGCGCCGAGGCGCTGTTGCACAAGGTTGGCCTCTATGAGCGGCGCCACTACTATCCGGGGCACCTGTCCGGTGGCCAGCAGCAGCGGGCCGCCATCGCCCGGGCGCTGGCGGTGGATCCGGAGGTGATGCTGTTTGACGAGCCCACCTCGGCGCTGGATCCCGAACTGGTCGGTGAGGTGCTGAGCGTCATGCGCGGTTTGGCGGAGGAAGGGCGCACCATGCTGGTGGTCACCCACGAGATGGCCTTTGCCCGCGATGTTTCCAACAAGGTCCTGTTCTTGCATCAGGGGCTGGTGGAAGAAGAAGGCGATCCCAAAGAGGTGTTTGCCAACCCGAGTTCCGAACGTTTCCGTCAGTTCATCTCCTCTGTCTATTGACGGCTGAACTGGCGACCTTGATCTGCTGATGATGACAATCGCGAAGGAGTGACAGAATGAAAAAAGTATGGTTGCCCATGCTGCTGGCCTGCGCAGTGGCCGGTGGTGTACAGGCCAAGGAGTGGAAAACGGTGCGTATTGGCATCGAAGGCGCCTACCCGCCCTTTTCCATGACCCTGCCCAGTGGTGAATTGGCCGGCTTTGATGTCGACCTGGCCAATGCGCTGTGCGCGCAGATGCAGGTCAAATGCATTTTGGTGAAACAGGAGTGGGATGGCATCATCCCGGGCCTGATGGCGCGTAAGTTTGACGCCATCATCTCCGCCATGGACATCACCGAGGAGCGCAAGAAGAGCGTCGACTTCACCCGTAAGTACCAGCAGGTGCCGGCCCGCTTCATCGCCCGCAAGGGGACGCCGCTGGAGCTGACGTCTGCCTTCATGAAGGACAAGAAGGTGGGGGTGCAGCGCGCCACCAGCATGGATACCTATATCAGCGACAACTACCCCGATGCGGCCATCAAGCGCTATGGCACGGCCGAGGAGGCCTACCTGGATCTGAAGTCCGGGCGTCTGGATTATGTGCTGGCCGACACCGCTTCGCTGGTGGACGGGCTCCTGAAGAAGGACGGCGGTGCCGACTATCAGCTGGTGGGACCGGGTCTGACCGATGAGCGCTGGTTCGGCGAAGGGATGGGGATTGCCGTGCGCAAAAGCGATGCCGATCTGAAGGCCAAGTTCAACCAGGCCATTCAGGAAATTGAGGCCAACGGCAAGCTTAAGGAAGTGAACGACAAGTACTTCGACTTTGCTGCCTTCGGGGAATAAGGTGGGCAGTTCAAGGAACCAAGCAACGGGCCCCGGGGGCCCGTTTTGATGGACGGCAGCATGCTGGATCTCAAAGGATACGAAGGTGCCTTGCTGGAGGGCGCCTGGGTGACCCTGCAGGTGGCGCTGTTGTCGGTGCTGCTGGCCATGCTGCTGGGCATGCTGGGGGCGCTGGCCAAACTCTCCCGCCACCGGCTGGCCCGCAGCCTGGCCACCGCCTACACCACAGTGGTGCGCGGCATCCCGGATCTGGTGCTGATGATGCTGATCTACTTCGGCGGACAGGTGCTGCTCAATGCCCTGTGCAGCGGTCTCAACGAGGGGCTGAACGCCTGGCTGGGTGAGGGGGACCCGGCGCATGAATGGACCGCCTATGTGCCCGAGTACATTGATGTGAGTCCCTTTCTG
>JBFHKO010000255.1:0-2802 GCA_041595355.1 Aeromonadaceae bacterium | reverse complement strand
GCTGTTCACCGAGCGCCAACTGCCGCTCACCGTCTACGGCGTGGCCATGGCCATGGAGCGCAACCCGCAAGCAGTGCAGGCCATGCTGGATGCCGGCTGGGAGATCGCCAGCCACGGCTACCGCTGGATCAACTACCAGTACCACTCGGAAGAGGCCGAATGGGAGGATATGCAAAAGGCCATCGCCATCCATACCCGGCTCACCGGCCGCCGCCCGCTGGGCTGGTACACCGGCCGCACCAGCCCACGGACCCACGCTCTGGTGGTGCGGGATGGCGGCTTTTTGTATGACGCCGACTCCTACGCCGACGATCTCCCCTACTGGTGCGATCTCGCCGGCAAGCCGCAGCTGGTGGTGCCCTATACGCTGGATACCAATGACATGCGCTTTGCCACCCCCCAGGGATTCAACTCGGGGGAGCAGTTCTTCAGCTACCTCAAAGACGCCTTTGACGTGCTCTACGCCGAAGGGGCCAGCGCGCCCAAGATGCTCTCGGTGGGGCTGCACTGCCGCCTTATCGGCCGGCCGGCGCGCACCGCCGCCCTGATCCGCTTCCTGGATTATGTGGCTCAATTCCCGGATGTGTGGATCTGCACCCGGGAGCAGATCGCCCGCCACTGGCAGGCGCAGCACCCCTATCAAGCCCCAAGCCCGGAGCCGGAAAGTTGACCGCTGTCATGCCCGCACAGGCGGCATCCAGTGAATTGACCTTGCTGTGACAATCTGGGCTGCAATTGCCGACCCGCATCGAGGCAGTTGCCTGGATTCCCGCTTTCGCGGGAATGACCAATGATTGTCGAACCCTTACTGACCATAACTGCCGTTTGGGCATTGTTTTAAACACCGAGAGGACACCACCATGAACTTTGGCATCACTGAACTGTTACTCATCGCCGTCATTGTCTTTCTGCTGTTCGGCACTCGCAGGCTGCGCGGCATGGGCGGCGATCTGGGCACCGCCATTCGCGACTTCAAACAGGCCATGCACGGGGGCAGTGCCCGCCCTGGCGACCCGGCCCCCGTCATCACTCCGGTCGAAACCGGCAAGGACTGAGCATGTTTGACATCGGCTTCGGTGAAATGCTGCTGGTCTGCATCGTCGCCCTGCTGGTACTGGGCCCCGAGCGGCTGCCGGTTGCGGTGCGCCAGCTGGCCCGGGGCATTGGCAAGGCCCGCGCCATGGCCCAGGCCGCCAGCCGCGAGCTGCAACGGGAGCTGCCGCTGACGGAGCTGCGGCGGGAGCTGACGGCCGAGCCGCCGCTGTCCACCACCAGGGAGACACCTGAATGACCGCCACCGACACCGCCACCCCGCTGCTCGCGCACCTCATCGAGTTGCGCCGCCGGCTGCTGCACAGCCTGCTGGCGCTGGGGCTCGCCTTTCTGGCCCTGTTGCCGCTGGCCAATCCGCTTTACCACTGGCTGGCGACACCGCTGCTGGCAGTGCTGCCCAGCGGCAGCCAGATGATCGCCACCCAGGTGGCGACCCCCTTTACCATTCCGCTGAAACTGGCGCTGTTCGCAGCCTTGTTGCTGGCGCTGCCCTTTCTGCTCTACCAGCTGTGGGCCTTCATCGCGCCCGGCCTTTATCAGCACGAACGCCGGCGGGTGCTGCCGCTGCTGGTGGTGAGCTGCGGGCTGTTCGCCCTCGGCATGACCTTCGCCTACCTGGCCGTGTTTCCAGCCATGTTCGGCTTCTTCACCCAGACCGCCCCGGAAGGGGTGCAGGTGGCCACCGACATGGCCCACTATCTCGACTTCGTGCTGGGATTGCTGTTTGCCTTCGGGGTGGCCTTCCAGGTGCCGGTGGCAGTATGGTTGCTGTGCTGGAGCGGCGTCACCACTGCGCAGCAGCTGGCGGCCAAGCGCACCTACATGGTGGTGGCATCCTTCGTGGTCGGCATGCTGCTGACGCCACCGGACATTCTCTCCCAAACCCTGTTGGCACTCCCCCTGTGCCTGCTGTTCGAGCTGGGCCTGCTGATGGGCCGGCTTTACAGCCGCCCCCGGCCGGGATGGCTGGCCATTCCCGACGAGGATGGCTGAGGGCCTGCCACCACGGCACGGTGGCGACAAGGAGCGTGTCCCGCTCCCGGCTCAGGCACTCATCCAGGAGACATGGGCCGCCACCACCCGCCACCCCTCGGGAAAGCGCACCCAGGTCTGGCTCTGACGGCCGATGCGTGGCTCCCCCTCCCGGGTGAAGGTAATGCTGGCGGTGGCCAGATCGCGGCCGAAGGTGGTGATGGCGGTCTGCTGACGGGTGCGGGCCAGCCCCTTGGGCGAGCGCCCCTGGCGAAAAGTCTGGATAGCCTGGTAACCAAACAGGTTCTCGCTGGCGCCAAGGCGCACCGTATGGGGACTGTTCCAGAACAGCTCATCCAGCAGCGCCACATCATTGCCCACCAGAGCCTGTTCATAACGCGCCAGGACCGTACTCACTTCCGCTACCACCTCGGGCAGATTGATCTCCATAGGGGTTCTCCTCTTCGTTGCATTCGTTGTTCACTGGCCTCATCGGCCCGATCACCCGCCCCGGCACACCAAGTTGGTGCCAATCGCCCACTTTGGTGCAATCCGGCCGCTCGGCGGGACGGCCATCCGCTCCGCTTTTGCTCACAATGGGCACTATTTGTATCCCGGTAGCCCATTTTGAGGACAAACTGCAATGCTGGTATGGCTGTTGCTAGGTTAGCACTGGAACGATAATTTCTTAATGGTCATTAATGGGAATTAATATTCCCAATCCAGCGAGGGTACTATGATGCAGAGCATGAAATCCTGGAAACGCCTGTCCGGTGC
>JBFHKO010000254.1:0-2809 GCA_041595355.1 Aeromonadaceae bacterium | reverse complement strand
GCGGATCTGGCCATTCACAAGATCAGTGCCACCGCCCACGACGTGCAGCCCTGACAGGCGGCCCTTCCCGAGAAAAACAGCAACAAAAAGGGGCCATACGGCCCCTTTTTTATTATCATGCCGGCTGCCGGCCCCTCAGGGAGCCAGGAACAGCTGGTAGACAGGATCGTCACTCACGTCCCGCGACACATAGCCCAGCTCCTGCCGATGGTGGTTGAAGGCGTCGAGATCCGCCTCCTCCAGCTCGAAGGCGCAGAGCACGCGCCCGAAGTCGGCGCCATGGTTGCGATAGTGAAACAGCGAGATGTTCCAGAGGGTTCCCAGGGTCTCCAGAAAGCGCAGCAGGGCGCCGGGCTGCTCGGGAAACTCGAAGCTGAACAGCCGCTCCCGGAGCGGCTGGCAGGGACGTCCCCCCACCATGTAACGCACATGGGTCTTGGCCAAATCGTTATCGGTCAGGTTCATCACCCCGTAACCGGCCTTGCGCAGCTCGGCCACGATCTGGTTCAGCTCCTCGGTGCCCCGCGACAGGCGCACCGATACCAGTATGGTGGCCTGCTCCTGGGAGGAGTAGCGATAGTTGAACTCGGTGACCATGCGCTTGCCCAGCAGCTGGCAGAAGCCCAGGAAGGCGCCCTTGCGCTCCGGTATGGTGACCGCCAGCACCCCCTCCCGTTTCTCGCCCAGCTCGCAGCGCTCCGACACATAGCGCAGGCTGTGGAAGTTGACGTTGGCGCCGGAGAGAATGGCGGCCAGCCGCCCGCCCACCAGCTTGCGCTCCTCGGCATACTTCTTCAGGCCGGCCAGCGACAGGGCCCCGGAAGGCTCGGCGATGGCACGGGTATCCTCGAAGATATCCTTGAGGGCGGCACAGATCTCGTCATTGCTGACGGTGATCACCTCGTCCAGATAGTGGCGGCAGAGACGATAGGTCTCCTCGCCAATACGCCTGACCGCCACGCCATCGGCAAACAGCGAGACCCGCTCCAGATTGGTGGGCGTGCCGTTTTGCATGGCGGCCTGCAGGCAGGCCGAGCCTTCGGCCTCCACGCCGATCACCTTGATCTGGGGCAACAGCTGCTTGATGTAGACCGCCACGCCGGCGGCCAGGCCGCCACCGCCCACCGGCACGAACACATGGGTCAGGCGGGTATCCTGCTCCAGCAGTTCGCGGCCTATGGTGCCCTGGCCCGCTATCACATCCACATCATCGAACGGCGGTATCAGGGTCAGCCCCCGCTCCTCCGCCAGCCGGCGACTCTCGGCATAGGCCTCGTCGAAGTTGTTGCCGAACAGCAGTACATTGCCGCCCATGCGCCGTACCGCCTCCACCTTGATGTCCGGGGTGGTGGTGGGCATGACGATGATGGCCTCAATCTTCAGTCGAATGGCCGACAGCGCCACCCCCTGGGCATGGTTGCCCGCCGAGGCGGCGATGACGCCGCGTGCCCGCTGCTCCGCCGACAGGCTGGCGATCTTGTTATAGGCACCGCGCAGCTTGAAGGAGTGCACCGGCTGCAGATCCTCACGCTTCAGCACCACATGGTTGCCGAGGCGGTCGGAGAGCTTCTTCAGCACCTGCAACGGGGTGACCTTGGCCACCTCGTACACCGGCGACAGCAGTATCTTGCGCAGATACTCCGCCGCCTCGGGATGCGCATCACTCATGCTCAGTCTCCCAGCTTGGACTTGTCCCGTACCGCGCCCATGTCGGCACTGGTGGCCAGCATGGCATAGGCCTTGAGGGCCACCGAGACCACCCGCTCACGCTTGACCGGTTTCCAGGCCGCCTTGCCCTTGGCGTCCATGTCGGCGCGGCGCTTGGCCAGGGTGGCGTCACTCACCTTCAGTTCGATAGTGCGCTTGGGGATATGGATGCTGATGACATCACCGGTCTCCACCAGGCCGATGGTGCCGCCAGCCGCCGCCTCGGGGGAGACATGACCGATGGAGAGGCCCGAGGTGCCGCCGGAGAAACGGCCATCGGTGAGCAGGGCGCAGGCCTTGCCGAGGCCCATGGATTTCAGGTAGGAGGTCGGGTAGAGCATCTCCTGCATGCCGGGGCCGCCCTTGGGACCCTCGTAGCGGATCACCACCACCTCGCCGGCCTTCACCTGGCCACCGAGAATGCCGGCCACGGCGTCATCCTGGCTCTCGTAGACACGCGCCCGCCCTTCGAACACCAGATTGGACTCATCCACGCCGGCGGTCTTGACGATGCAGCCGTTGGGGGCCAGGTTGCCGGAGAGCACGGCCAGCCCCCCCTCCTGACTGTAGGCATGCGCCTTGGAGCGAATGCAGCCTTCCTTGCGATCCACATCCAGATCCGGCCAGCGGCACTCCTGGCTGAACGCCTTGGTGGTGCGGATACCGGCCGGACCGGCGCGGTAGAAGTCCTTCACCAGCGGCGACGGATGCCGGGTCACGTCGTAGGCTTCCAGCAGCTCGGCCAGCGACAGGCCCAGCACGTTGCGCACCTGGGTGTGCAGCAGACCAGCACGCTCCAGCTCGCCCAGGATGCCGATGACACCGCCGGCGCGGTGCACATCTTCCATGTGGTACTTGGGCGTGGACGGCGCCACCTTGCACATGTGCGGCACCTTGCGAGACAGGCGATCAATGTCGGCCATGGTGAAATCCACGCCGCCTTCCTGGGCCGCCGCCAGCAGGTGCAGCACCGTGTTGCTGGAGCCGCCCATGGCGATATCCAGGATCATGGCGTTCTCGAAGGCTTCCTTGCAGGCGATGTTGCGCGGCAGCGCGGTGACATCATCCTGCTCGTAGTAGCGCTTGGTCAGCTCGACGATGC
>JBFHKO010000253.1:0-2829 GCA_041595355.1 Aeromonadaceae bacterium | reverse complement strand
GTACCGAGCGCACCGAGCGTCCGGCCCGGGGTGAGCGTAAGCCACGTCCGGCCGCCGCGGCCGACACCGCCGTAGACACCAGTGTCGTGCTTCAGGATGTGCCGGTCATCGAACAGCAGGACGAGCAGGCGCTGGCCAAGGAGCAGAAGGTGGCCGTGCGCCGCGAGCGCCGCCAAGGCCGCAAGCAGGTCCGCGTGACCGACCAGACCGCATCACCGGCTGTGCCAACAGCCTCTGCCGCCGTCGCCGAAGGGCAGCCGGCAACCGAGCCGTCCGTCATGGTCACTCCGGTTGCGGGCCAGCCCATTCCGGCAGCACGCACCCTGAGCGATCTGAACCCCCTGCACCTCATCGAAGAGGGGTCCAATGACTGGCCACGGCGAGCCGATGCCGGTGCCGACCAGGCCGAACCGACCGAGCCGGCACCCATCGCAGCAGTCACTGAGCCGCAACGCCAGACCGCTACCGATGCCGAGCCGCAGGCTGAATTGCCGAACGAGGAAGGCACTGTCGCAGCCAGTGCCGACGATGGCGCGACGGAGACCAAGCCGAAAAGCACTCGTCACCGCCGTCCGCGCACTCGCCGTGGCGCACGCTCCGCAGAGAGCTCGGCCCAGGAGCCGTCCGATGACAGCGGCATGCCGGAGCCGACCGCCACCGCCGATACCCCGCGCGCCGAGGCTACCGACGTAACCGACGTGACAGTCACCGCCCCGAGCGCAGTCAAGGCCGCCGATCCCGTCGTCGCCGCACCTGTGGTTGCGGCACCAGCGGCTGAGACAGCGGCAGCGCCGGATGTAGCTGAAGTGGCTGAAGTAGCTGTAGCGGCCCCGGTCCCTGCTGTCGAGGCCGAGCCGATCAGCGCCCCGTCGCAGCCGACCCCGGTTGCCAAGGCAGCGGTACAGCCCACCGCTCCGGTCCCGGCCGTAGTGCGCCAGGCACCACAGGCCGGTCTCATCGGCAAGATGCGCCTGGTCGGCACCGAGATGGCCCGCCCGGCGCCAGCGCCGATCCAGCCTGCGGCTGTGGTGCCGGTGCAACCCTTCGAGCGCATCCCGGTACAAGCCTCTGGCCGCGTCGCAGGTGCAACCGGCATGCAATCAAAAGCCGAGAGCCCGGCCGCTCGTCCCTGAGTGAAACGTCGCCAATAACCCATCGTCATGCTAAAAAAGAAGCCATCACTGGCTTCTTTTTTTTGCCTATGGATTGCCGACCGATGACGCTGCCGGCGGCGCGGCTCTGGGGGCGGCAGCGCCCTCCGGATGCGCATCATGGTGCCTGACACTCACCAGTACACGGCTTTGCGCCCGTTGCGCGTCCCGGTGCCACTCGATATCCAGCTGCCAGATCATGAGTTCGTGAGTGCAGGCCGGCACCTGCAGCCATCCCTGCCAGCGTCTGTCGCTCACGGCCATCAGCGACAACGGCAGACGTCCCATATACATGCTGTGTCCCTGGAGCTCGGCCCGATGCGGGATCCACCCAGAGTCGGTAGTGGACAGACTCACCTGCACCGGCTGACCCGCCTGTAACGGCCGTGTCTGCAGATGCAGCTGCAGCCGCTGCTCCCCCAGGGGTACATCACAATCCTGCAGGCTCAAATCACAGCTCGTCTCCGCCGCTGCCGGCTCGACGCCTTGCAGGCTGCGATAGGTCACGGCCGCGCTCAGCACCCCCATCACCAGCAACAGCTGCATGACCCGGGCCCGGCTCAATCTGTCCCGCATACGCCCCCCACAACGCCGGCAGCGCCTCGAGCAGACGCCGCGGCATGGCTGTGAGCCATGACAAATATCTCACTGTTACTGCTGTTATTTATGCTATCCATTCATTATCCTTCGAAAGTGTTAAATCTCACCCGGCGGATGGTCGCATCCAGTTAACATATATTCAACGTCAGGCCCGACAAGCGGCCGCCGGCTAGGCTCGACCCTCATTTCGGCAGCGGACAGA
Source organism: Aeromonadaceae bacterium (assembly GCA_041595355.1). Lineage (GTDB taxonomy): Bacteria > Pseudomonadota > Gammaproteobacteria > Enterobacterales > Aeromonadaceae > JBFHKO01. The sequence goes on along the minus strand of JBFHKO010000253.1, from coordinate 876 downwards.
TACCATGAACGATAGCAGCCCTCACCCGGATTATAACTACACCGTGGTCCGCCAATTTACCGTGATGAGCATCATCTGGGGGATTGTCGGCATGAGTCTGGGGGTGCTGATCGCCGCCCAGCTCATCTGGCCGGTACTCAATTTCGATACACCCTGGTTGACCTACAGCCGCCTGCGCCCGCTGCATACCAATGCCGTCATCTTCGCCTTTGGCACGTCGGCGCTGATGGCTACTTCCTTCTATGTGGTGCAGCGCACCTGCCAGGCCCGGCTGTTCGGCGGTCCCATGGCCGCCATGGTGTTCTGGGGCTGGCAGGCGGTGCTGCTATCGGCCGCCATCAGCCTGCCACTGGGGTACACCACCAGCAAGGAGTACGCCGAGCTGGAGTGGCCCATCGATATCGCCATCACCCTGGTATGGATCCTGTATGCCTTGGTCTTCTTCGGTACCCTGGCCATCCGCCGGGTCGCCCATATCTATGTGGCCAACTGGTTTTTCGGCGCCTTCATCATCACGGTGGCGGTACTTCACGTCGTCAACAGCATGGCCGTACCCCTGTCGGCCATGAAGTCCTACTCCCTCTATGGCGGTGCCATGGATGCCATGGTGCAGTGGTGGTACGGCCACAACGCCGTCGGTTTCCTGCTGACCGCCGGCTTCCTTGGCATGATGTACTATTTCGTGCCCAAGCAGGCCGGCCGCCCGGTCTACTCTTATCGCCTCTCCATCGTGCATTTCTGGGCTCTCAGTTCCCTCTACATCTGGGCGGGCCCCCACCACCTGCACTATACCGCCCTGCCAGACTGGGCCCAGTCCCTGGGCATGGTCATGTCACTGGTCCTGTTCGTCCCCTCCTGGGGCGGCATGATCAACGG
>JBFHKO010000252.1:0-2845 GCA_041595355.1 Aeromonadaceae bacterium | reverse complement strand
AGCAGCTGCAGCTCGAACAGCGGGGGCTGGCCTCCCTGGCGGCCTGCCAGCAGGTGCGTGTCCCACAGCCCCTCTGTTGCGGCACCACGGCCGAGCATGGTTTTCTGGTCATGGAGTACCTGGCACTGCACGAAGGGGATGAAGGCGCCTGGTCACGGCTCGGCGCCGCCGTCGCTCACCTGCACCAGGCCAGTGAACAGGCCATGTATGGCTGGGATGAAGACAATTTTCTCAACAGCACACCGCAACCCAACCAGTGGCAGCGCAACTGGGCCACCTTCTTCGCCGAACAGCGGGTCGGCTGGCAGCTGCAACTGCTGGCCGAGCGCGACATTCATCTGGTTGACATCGACGACATGGTCACCGCCGTCGCCCGGCTGCTGGCCCATCACCAGCCCTCCCCCTCACTGCTGCACGGCAACCTGTGGCGCGGCAACCTCGGCTTCTGCGATGGTGACGGCGTGCTCTTTGACCCCTCCTGCTATTACGGTGATCGGGAGGTGGATATCGCCATGAGCGAACAATTCGGCCCCTTGCCCAGCTCTTTTTACCAGGGCTATACGAAAGTCTGGCCGCTGGACGAGGCCTACCAGACCCGCAAGGCGATCTACAGCCTCTACCCCCTGCTGAACCAGCTCTACCAGTTTGGCGAGGGATACCGGCAGCAGGTGACATTGAAACTGCAGCACGTTCTGGCCCTCTGACCATGACCTGCCGATGCAGGCCATGCCGAGGGCCATCCGATGACAGTCAGACTCGAAGTCAGAGGCCATGACGGCCCGGAGGTCAGCATGAAGGAGTACATCGTCAAGAACATAATCTGTCCCCACTGCGGCCACCACACCCCGGTGGAACTCGACGCCAGCTCGGGGGATCAGGATTACTACGAGGACTGCATGGCCTGCTGCAATGCCATCCACCTGCATCTGCACCGGGATGAAGCCCATGATCGCATCCAGCTGTTCGTGGATGCCGACGACGAGCAGATTTTTTAATCTGACCGCCGCCCGGGGGACATAACGAACGGCGAACCCAGCTCTTGCCGACGCGGCTGCCTGCGTCAGAGAAGCGATACCGGTGGGGCATCTGGTCCGCCCGCCAGAGACAGGCTATAGTAGCGGCCCTCTTTTTTTACCGAGCATGCCCCCATGAAATATTACCAGTGCAGCGACAAGGTGCGTGAAGCCTACAGCCAGATTGGCAGCGGCGACATGGGCTTCGTCGCCCGCCCGCTCACCGCCGCCATCACGACCCTGGACGAGATCGCCGCCGATACCAGCCTGCCCGAGCCGGTGCGCGCCAAGGCCGCCTATGCAGCGGCCAACCTGCTGATGAGCGATTACAGCGACGACGACGCCTGAGGCCAGCCGCCGCAGCGTTACGCAGCTGGTGCCGCACATCCAGGCCCCAAACGGCCGCCGCTTTCACTATTGCACCGAGGCGCGTCATCTGATGCGCCTCGCATTGCCCATTCTGGCAGCCCAGCTGGCGCAAACAGCCATGAGCCTGGTGGATACCCTGATGGCCGGGCGCGTCGGCGCCACGGATCTGGCCGCCATCTCGGTGGCGACCAGTTTCTGGCTGCCTATCATGCTGCTGGTGCAAGGCATCACCATGGCACTGACGCCGGTGGTCGCCCAGTTGAACGGCGCGCGCAAGCAGGCCCTGATCCCGCCCGCCGTCGCCCAGGCACTCTGGCTGGCGCTGCTGACCCTGCCGCCGGCCATGCTGCTACTCTATGTCAGCCCCCTGATACTGGACTGGATGGATGTCGAGCCGGCCCTGGCCGCCAAGACCCGCGGTTACCTGCATGCCATCCTCTGGGGGCTGCCGGCGTATAGCCTTTACCAGGTGCTGCGCAACTACACCGAAGGCCTGTCCTATACCCTGCCCGGCATGGCCATCAGCGTTCTTGGCCTGCTGATCAACATCCCGGCCAACTATGTGCTCATCTACGGCAAATGGGGGGCGCCGGCACTGGGGGGCGTCGGCTGCGGGGTCGCCTCGGCCATTGTCTTCACCGCCATGGGGTTGGCGATGCTGGCCCATGTCCGGCTCTCCCCCCACTATCAGGCCAGTCGCCCCCGGATGCGGCTGTGTCGGCCCGACCTCCCCCAGATCAGCCGACTGTTTCGGCTTGGCTTTCCCATCGCCTTGGCGATCTTCTGTGAAGTCACGCTGTTCGCGGTCATCGCCGTACTACTGGCTCCGCTGGGTACCCAGCTGGTGGCCAGCCACCAGGTCGCCCTCAATTTTTCATCGCTGATCTTCATGCTTCCCCTCTCACTGGGCTTCGCCGTCACCATACGGGTGGGCCACAGTTTGGGCGAAGGGCTGCCATTACAGGCCCGGCGAGTCAGCCTGACCGGTATTGGTATCGGCCTGCTCCTGGCACTGCTGAGTGCCCTGCTCACCCTGCTGGGTCGTGACGGGATCGCGGCCAGCTACAGCACGGATCCGGCCGTAATACACATGGCCGCCCATCTGCTGATCTTCGCCGCGCTCTACCAGTTTTCCGACAGCATTCAGGCCGTCGCGGCAGGGGCCTTGCGTGGCTACAAGGATACCCGGATGATCTTTTTCATCACCCTGCTGGCCTACTGGGGTCTCGGTCTGCCCAGCGGCTTCATGCTGGGGCTCAGCGATTGGCTGGCTCCCGCCATGGGACCCCAGGGCTTCTGGATTGGCATCATCATCGGCCTGACCAGTGCCGCCGGGCTGCTGGGCCTGCGGCTGCATATCGTCATGCGTCGAGCCCGGGCCGGCGGCCCGCACCGCGAAAATAATGACCCAATATAACGACGCAAACCTGGCAGCCTGAGCGGGCTTGATCTATGTTTAGGGT
>JBFHKO010000251.1:0-2857 GCA_041595355.1 Aeromonadaceae bacterium | reverse complement strand
CCGAACTGGAAGACCGCCTCAACCAGAACAGCGGCAACTCCTCCAAACCGCCGTCCAGTGACGGTCCCGGTGAACGGTTACCTCGAGCGGGCCTATCAGGATAATTGATGGATCAGAACGAACCGATGCAAATCAAAGACTACGCATTTTTGCAACGCTTGGCCGGCCTGCCCTTTGTCGAGGCCATCTACCTGTTCGGGTCACGAGCTCGGGGGAAACACCGGGAGCGCTCGGATATCGATCTGGCTATCCTCTGCCCTCACGCCAATGACGCCCAATGGCAGCAGGTGCTGGCCATTGTCGATGAAGCCGACACCCTGCTGCCCATCGACTGCGTCCGGCTGGATGCCGAAAGCCCGACCAGCGCCCTGCGCGCAGCCATCGAACACGATAAGAAGGTACTGTATGAACGTCTCCCTTAACCTGGACGTCTTGGGCAAGGCCCTGAGTCGACTCGATGAGTCACTTCAATTCGACAAGTCGCAGCCGCTGGTGGTGGATGCCTGCATCCAGCGTTTCGAGTTCTGCATTGAGCTGACCTGGAAGACCCTGAAGCAATGTCTGGCCCTGGAAGGTATTGAAGCCAACACGCCCCGAGAGTGCATGCAACAGGCCTATGCCAGCCATTGGCTGGTTGATGAGGCCGAGTGGCTCAGCATGCTAAAGGATCGCAACTTGACCTCCCACACCTACAAGGAAGATCTGGCGCTGGAGATCTATGCCCGATTGCCAGGCCACCATAAGGCCATGGCGGCCTTATATGCCCTGCTGGCGCGCCGCTTTGAAGAGAACGTCGGCGAGGAATAGTGATCAACCCGCTCATGACGCCAGCCGCTACGATCCCTGAGGACGACGCAGGGGTGCGACGCGGATGCTCTCACGCTTCTCGCCCTTGTCACCTGCCGCCTCTTTTGTCATCCTGCCGCATCCGATGGTATTGCCACCTTTTCTGTCAGGTCCTCTCATGCTGCTCAATCCCTCCCAAGTTGAATTGTTAACTGTCTTCATCCAGCAGGGGGAGATGACGCAACACATGGTCAAGCTGGCGCGCCAGCGCGATCTGACCCGGGAGGAGAAGGCGACGCTCAAGGAGATGGTCGAGCAGGGACTGCTGCTGCGCAAGGGCAGCGGCCCCTACAGCCTGAGCCTGGATGGCTTCTGGGCCCTGCTGTGGGGCCATTTCAACATGGGAGAGCAGAGCCCGGTCAATTTCAGGAACGCCCACTCCCGCGGCAGCCCCTTCAGCTATTACGGCACCATACTGCAGCAGGGCAAAACGGCGTTGATGCCGTCGTACGAGCGTTTTGACGATGTGGCCCCGCTGTTCGACTCGCCGCTGGCGCCGCTGGTGTTCGGTTACCTGTCGGCGGCGATTCAGCAGTGGATGCTGGCCCGCTGGTCGATGAACGAGTTCAAGATGGGCAGCCCCCTGTATCCCTGGAACGAGCTGGCGCCGGTGGCGGAGACACCCGAGCTGCAGGAGCAGCTGCACTACATGCGCTTCGAGCAGGAGTTGCTGCTGGCCGACCGCCAGTATCCGGCCCGGCTGGCGGCGAACGAGCTGCTGTTGCTGCTTTATGAACCGCCGCCCGACATCGCCCTGGACGATGCCCTGGTCGACTGCCTGACCCAGTGGCGGGCCCGGGTGGGCAGCAAGGGCTTCTTTCCGGGCGGTCTGACCTTTGTCTGGCTGGGATTGCTGACACTGGCCAACCCGGAGCTGGCCCTCGGCTGGGGCAAGAAGTGTCTGACCTGGGCGCGCAAGCATCAGCCGGCCATGGTGGCGGATCTGCAGCAGTATGTTCAGCTGCAGGTGAGCGGGACCCAGCTGCTGGGGCAGCTGAGCCCGGTGCTTGAGCATCCGGCCGGCTACTATGTGCCCTGGGGGCAGATCTGGCTGGATTTGTGCACCCTCAGCCGCGAGGGGGAGAAGAGCGCCGGTTTGGGCGCCCTGGGGCAGTTGAAGCTGGATGCCTTCCTCGCCCAGTCTGCCGAGCATCTGCTGATGCAGCTGAGTACCGGGCTGCTGCGTCAGCTGCTGGACAAGCCGGCCGAGATGGCGCTGTTCGCGCAGCTGAAAAAGCCGCCCCGCTGGCAGGGCTGGCTGGCCAAGCTGGCTCCGGCGGCCGCTCTGCCCAGGGAGCGGACGGTATGGCAGCTGGATGAGCAGTGTCGCGAGCTGGTGTGCCGGGTGCAGAAGGTGTCGGCCAAGGGAGGCTGGACGCCGGGGCGGGTGGTCGAGGCTTGGCATGTCAGCCAGTTGCCGGCCGAGACCCTGGAGGATGTCGACATGCGCATCGCCCGCCAGCTGATCTCAAACGGCTATGGCTCGCGCCCCGATGTGACCGCGCTCAGGCTGCTGGCCGAGCATCCGCGGCTGCAGACCCTGCAGGGCCGGCCTCTGTCGCTGGTGTTCAATTCGCCGCTGGTGACGCTGGATGTGCGCGACGAGGGGCTGCATGTCGAGCTGCATCCCGAGCTTTCCACGCGCGACGGGCAGGCGTTTCAGACCACCAGGCTGGCACCGGATCTGTGGCAGATTGACTACCTGCCGGGGGAGGTGTCCGCCTTGCTGGCCCAGTTGCAGCAGGCCCCGGCCTTGCCCGAGGAGGCACTGGCACCGCTTGAGCAGGCGCTCAATGCCCAGCCGATGCTGGACTGGCATTCGGATCACCCGGCGCTGAGCAGCCATACCCGTCTCGAGCCCTGGCCGGGGGAGGCCTGCGTGCAGCTCGACTGGCGGGGCGAGCAGCTGAGTGTGACCCTGGTGAGCCTGCCCGATACCGATGCCGACCGGCACGCTGTAATCGTCGTTTTCCAGGGTGTAGGTCCAGATGGGAGCCGACCGCAGGTAGGT
>JBFHKO010000250.1:0-2869 GCA_041595355.1 Aeromonadaceae bacterium | reverse complement strand
TGGTGATGCGGTCACTGATGATATCGTCGCTCGCCGGTGCAGCGGCCCCAGCGCCCTGGCTGGCGTCCACCGGCAATGCCGACGCTGTCGACGGGCTCAGCCTGACTCTGGGCTTGTCTGTCGGCGCCCCGGCCAGCTCGGGAACGCCGGCCGGCTCGGTGACACCGGCGGGCTCAACGCTCCCGGGCGCGGAAACCGCCTCGGCCGCAGGCTTCGGCGCGTGCTTGAGCCCCGCCAGATGGGGCCGCCCGCTGCGGGCACTCTGACGGGCCAGCTGCTCATCCTCGGCCTGGATCTCGGCCAGACTTGGCAGCCGCAGGAAGGTGCCCATATAGAGATTGTTCAGCTGTCCGGGGGCAAAAGCCCCCGGATTTTTGCGATAGATGGCCAGCATGGTCTGGTACAGGCTGACACCGGCGCCGGGACGCACTTCATTGGCGACCGCCCAGAGCGTCTTGCCCCGGCGTACCGGCCCATACACGGCAGCTGTCTCGACCGCGGTATGTTGACGTTGAGATTGACTCTGTTGCTGACGCGGCTGCACCGCGGGGGCCAGCGGCGCTGCCTCCGGCGCCAGCAACGGGGCGGCCAGTGGCGCCTCCATGGCCTCCGGGCCCTGGATCTCCACGTAGAATTCATCGAATGGCGGGGCAGCCTGCAAGGCCGGTGCCAACGGCAGTGTCAGCGCCATGGCCCAGGCCAGTCGGGAGCGGGGTGGATGTAAGCGAGAGGGTCCCATAGTCGTTCCTTCGTAATATGGCCCAGAAGCCGCCAACGGTTCACGGCGGGCGTGTGCCAATATAAACCGCTCCCCGAGCGCGATCCAGCGCCGGCAGGCAGCAATGCAAGCGTCAAGTAGTCTAGAAAAAGCCGATTTGATCAAGACTTTAATGAAAAACGCGCCACCAATTGGTGGCGCGCTTCACATCAGAGGTAATCCCGAACCAGCTGCTCGGCAATCTGCACGCAGTTGGTGGCGCTGCCCTTGCGGGTATCATCGGCCAGCAGCCAGAAGTTGAGTCCCTGGGGATCGGCCTCGTCCTGACGCAGACCGGACAGCACCACACTGTCCTGACCACTGCCATGGGTCACCGGCGTCACGCTCGCCTCCTCTTCCACGGTCAGACCGGGGGCCGCGGCCAGCAACGCGCGCATCTCGGCCACGCCGATGGGAAAACGGGTGCGCAGATGCACCGCCTGGCAGTGGCCGAAGAACACCGGCACCCGCACGCAGCTGAGATTGACGCGCACCCGCTCATCCCCCAGCAACCGCTGTACCTGTACCTGGAAACGGCGCTCTTCGTTACTCAGGCCCCCCGCCTCCAGGGGCTCGTTCTGGGGCAGCAGGTTGAAGGCAATCTGCCCGCCAAAACAGGCGGGCTCGACGGGCCGCCCGTTCATCAGGCTGGCCGTCTGGCGCGCCAGTTCATCGACGCCGGCCTGGCCCAGGCCGGACACCGGCTGCAGGCTGACCAGTTCGACCTGCTCCACACCCACCTCGTCGTGAATGGGCTTCAGCGCCAGCAACAGCTGAGTCACCCCCTGGGCGGGGCTGGCGATGAGATTGTGACTGCGAAAATCGGCCAGCAACTCGGCATTGAGCTCCGGGATGACCAGCGGGATCGCCGGCTGATCGAGGAAGATGCGGCTGTTGTCGATCACCACGCAGCCGGCCTCGGCAGCCTGCTCGGCGTAACCGACACTCAGGGCATCGCTGCCGGTAAAGAAGGCCAGGTGTGCCTGGGACCAGTCGAATGTCTCGATGGGCTGTGGCGCTCGTGTCTTGCCGGCAAAGCGCAGCCCCTCGAAGTCGCTCTGCTCCGGTGCCAGCAGGTAAAGCTGTCCCACCGGAAACTTGCGCTCTTCCAGCAGTTCAAGCAGGGTCTTGCCGACCAGATCATCGGCGCCCACCAGGGCGATATCATACAGCTGACTCATGTCAGACTCCTTGTGTGTCCAGAGTGAAGCCCAGCTGGGCCAATTGCGGATAGGCGAGCCCGTTCTGGATATGCAGCGACGCCCATTCGCGCCGCTCGGGATACTGTTTGCGCAGGGCATCGAAGCTGGCCGCGTCGCTCAGGCAATGACGCAGGCGCGCGTCGTCGCGGCGCACATCATAAATGAGATGTATCAACAATTTCAGCGTCTCGGCATCCGGCGCCCGCCCCAGGCGTACGGCCGACAAGGCGGCCGCCGGCAGGAGATCCGGCCAGGCATGACTCACCGGCAGGCCGGCATGAGCACAGTAGGTCTGATAGAGCATGTAGCTGCCCATCAGCTTGCCTTCGAGGCTGTAACCGGCGATATGGGGCGTGGCCAGCTCGGTATAGGGCAGCAGCTCACGCAATATCGCCGGCTCATGCTCCCAGACATCCATCACCAGCCGCAGGGGCGCCGGCCCCTGCTGGCGAGCCAGCAGGGCCTGGTTGTCCCACACCTCGCCCCGGCAGGCATTGATGAGCATCTGCCCGGCCGGCCGCTCGGCGATGCGCGCCGCATCCAGCAGGTGATGCGTTGCATGGGGTCCGTTGCGGGTCAGCGGCACATGAAAGGAGACCAGATCACATGCCAGCGCCTCGTCCAGAGAGACAAACCCGCGCGGATCGCCGGCCGCCTGTTTGATGGGATCGCACAGCAGGACCTGCATGCCCAGGGCGGTGGCCTTGCTGGCCACACTGGAGCCGGTATTACCGGCTCCGACTATGCCAAGGCGCAGCGCCCCCAGATCCAGCTGGTAACGCTCGGCCAGCACCCAGAGGGCGCTGATGACATATTCGCCCACCGCCACCTTGTTGCAGCCCGGCGCACTGGCGAAATGGATGCCGCGCTCGGCCAACAGCGCCTGATCGACGTGATCCGTGCCTATGGT
>JBFHKO010000249.1:0-2915 GCA_041595355.1 Aeromonadaceae bacterium | reverse complement strand
CTTCGGTCATGTCGGCAAGGGAGCCCAGCGCTGGCTGGATCTCGGCTTCATCAAGTTCCAGCCTTCCGAGATGCTCAAGATCGCCACCCCCATGATGGTCGCCGCCTACCTGAGCCACCAACCGCTGCCGCCGCGCCTCAAGCCCATCGGGGTCAGCCTGCTGATGGTGCTGGTGCCCACCCTGCTCATCGCCAAGCAGCCGGATCTGGGCACCTCGATACTGGTGGCGGTGGCCGGCCTGTTCGTCATCTTCCTGGCGGGCGTCAGCTGGCGACTGATCCTGCTGGCGGCCGGCGCCCTGGCCGGCTTCCTGCCGGTGATGTGGTATTTCCTGATGCATGACTACCAGCGCCAGCGGGTGCTGACATTCCTGAATCCGGAGACCGACCCGCTCGGCACCGGCTACCATATCATCCAGTCCAAGATCGCCATCGGCTCCGGCGGTCTGTTCGGCAAGGGGTGGCTGAATGGTACCCAGTCACAGCTGGAGTTTCTGCCCGAGCGCCATACCGACTTCATCTTCGCGGTCTTCAGCGAGGAGTTCGGCATCATGGGCTTCATGCTGCTGATGCTGGTCTACCTCTATGTCATCCGCCGCTGCATGCTCATCAGCCTGCAGGCCCAGGGCACCTTCGAGCGGCTGCTGGGCGGCGCCCTGACACTGACCTTCTTCGTCTACGTGTTCGTCAACATCGGCATGGTAAGCGGCCTGCTGCCGGTGGTGGGTGTGCCCTTGCCGCTGGTGAGTTACGGCGGGACATCCATGGTGACACTGGCCGCCGGATTTGGCATCCTGATGTCCATTCAAACCCATCGTCGGCTGCTGGCCTGATCCCGGAGTTCCCCCCCATGCGTATTTCCTCGTTGCTGCTCCTGCTCCCCCTGCTGTCCGGCTCGTGCCTGGCCGCCGATCTGCGTCCCGAAGATGAGGCGCGTCTCACCACGCTGAGTCAGAGCCTGTCGGTGCCCGTGGGCGAACTGCGCAGCGCCCTGGCCAAGGCGCAGCTGCGCCAGCCGGTGCTGGATGCCATCCAGCGCCCCTGGGAAGCCAAGCCCTGGCACCAGTACTGGCCCATCTTTCTCACCGAGACCCGCATCCAGGCCGGCGTCGAATTCTGGCGCCAGCATGCCGCCACGCTGGCCCGCGCCGAACAAACCTATCAGGTGCCGGCCAACATCATAGTGGCCATCATCGGCGTGGAGACCCTCTACGGTCAGCGCATGGGCGATCATCCGGTGCTGGATGCCCTCTACACCCTCGGCTTCCACTATCCGCCCCGCAGCGACTTCTTCAGCAAGGAGTTCGCCCACTATGTGCGCCTGAGCCGCGAACAGGGCTGGCCGCTCGCCGAGAAAAAAGGCTCCTATGCCGGCGCCATGGGCATGGGCCAGTTCATCCCCTCCAGCTACCTCAACTTTGCGGTGGACTTCGATGGCGATGGCAAGCGGGATCTGTTCGGCAACCCGAGCGATGCCATCGGCAGCGTGGCCAACTATTTTCACCAGCACAAGTGGCGGCTGGGCGAGCCGGTGGCCGATCAGGCACGCATCGCGGATGCCGCGGCCGTGGAGCCCTTCCTCAGCAGCAAGCTGGAGCTGACCGACCGCTGGGAACACCTGGCGCTGGCGGGCGTGGATCTGGCGGCCCCCATCGCCCCCACCACCCCGGTCAAACTGCTGCGTCTGGAGCAGGCCGAGGCCCCCGAGTACTGGGTGGCACGCCACAACTTCTATGTCATCACCCGCTACAACCGCAGCCCCCTCTACGCCATGGCCGTCTACCAGCTGAGCCAGAAGATCGCCGAGGCCCACCATGGGCGCTAGACTGCGCCTGCTCGGCCTGCTGACCCTGCTGGGGCTGGCCGCCTGCAGCAGCCGCCCCACGCCGACGCCGCTGCCGGTACGCCCGGCAGCGCCGGTGCAGCCGGACCTGACCGGCGTGGGTGGCGTCACGCCCCGCTTCGAGCCCTACAGCCGCATCGGCAACCGCGACTATGTGGTCTTCGGCCAGCCCTACAAGGTGTGGAACGGCATCCAGGAGTACCAGGAAGAGGGCACCGCCTCCTGGTACGGCCCCGGCTTTCATGGTCTCAATACCTCCAACGGCGAACCCTACGATCAGGAGGCCATCTCCGCGGCCCACAAGAACCTGCCGCTGCCCTCCTACCTCAAGGTGACCAATCTGGAGACCGGCAAGGCCATAGTGGTGCGGGTCAATGATCGTGGCCCCTTTCATGGCGATCGCATCCTGGATCTCTCCCACGGCGCCGCCACCCGGCTGGACATAGTGGGCGCCGGCACGGCCCGGGTGCGGGTCGAGCTCATCAAGGTGCCCCGACCGCCCGATGCCGATGCCATCATCGCCCGCCACGAGGCACGCACCATACAGCTGCTGGCCACCGACTCGGAGCCGAAGGCCCGCGCCACGGCCGAACAACTGACCCGCCAGTACGGCATGCCGTTCAAGGTGGAGAGCAGCGATCAGCTCTACCGCCTGCGCCTTGGCCCCCTGGCGCGCGATGAAGCCGAGCGTCTGCTGACCACCCTGCGCGGCGCCGGCTTTGCCAAGGCGTTCTTCATCCCCTGAACGGCCTCACACAGCGCCCATGTGGGGCTGCCAGCCGCCCGGGCATTTGCTATGATGACGCGCTTGCCGATGCATGCGCATTCCATGGACTCTCAGTCACACACCCAGATTAAGGATAAAGAAGTTGAAACTGGCGAAATCGTTCTTCCTCACTGCCGCCGTTGCTTTGTCCACGGCCGCCCTGGCAGACACCACGGCACAGCCGACACCGGATCCGCGCCCCACCCCCGATGCCATGCCGGTGCCCTCCATACCGGTGGCCCTGCCCAGCCCGCCCCAGATCGCCGCCAAGGCCTACCTGCTGATGGATTACCACAGCGGCCAGGTG
>JBFHKO010000248.1:0-3092 GCA_041595355.1 Aeromonadaceae bacterium | reverse complement strand
GCCTGCGAGTGCCCACACAGATTGCTTGATTTGATTGTTAAAGAGCGTGGTGATTTCTCACCGAAGAGGCTGCGCATTCTACGCAGGCCGCATTGAAAGTCAAGCGGCTTTCGCTTTTCTTTCGCGGCAGACCGTGTTGCCACCGTCTTGCCTCTGGCACTGACCGGCCGCATCGCGTCGGGCCCCGTGCTGTGTGGGCCGCATTATAGGCATGCCGGCGCGGCTGACAAGGCTTTTTTGGGCATCGGCATGCGTTCGCCGCTTTTGTCATCACATTGGCTGTTTTTATACCGCCGGCAGCGCCCCATGGGGCCCGTATTGATTACAGCCACCACGAGAACGCGGTGTGCACCGATTGTGCGATTGGCGACATGGCCAAACGGCACTGACTTAATTATCATCATTATTGCCGAGCATCAGCGACACGCCCGCCTTCAGGCCGGGCGCTCGCAACGGATAAACCAGGACAACCCGCCATCGGTGTCCATAAGAAGCAACAATAACAATCGGATGGTGACCCATGAGTCAAGCAACCCTGGAACAACTCATCGCGCAGGTACAAGCGTGCTGCGATGGCGAACAACTGAATAACGCCCTGCTGGCCACCTGCCAGGCCAACGACTTCGACTACTACCAGTATTGCCTGATGATACCGGTGGGCCTGCTGCAATCGCAGGTGATGCTGCTGACACGCAGCCCGGAAAACTGGGCGGAGCTGTACTGGCAGGAACGCTACATGGTCGATGATCCCATAGTCCGGCTGACCCTGTCCCAGCAAAAGCCGATCCTCTGGCATGAGCTGGACAGTCAGCAGGCGCCACTGGAGGAAAAGGAGCGGACCATCATGCAGGCGCGCTACCAGTACGGCATGCAACAGGGGGTCACCTTTCCGCTGCACAATCCGCAGGGTTTTCACGCCATGCTCTCCTTCAGCCGCTCTGAGGTCTCACCACTGAGCCTGCCACAGATAAGCCAGATGGGTATCCTGGCCCAGCATCTGTTCGACCACTCGATTGCCGTGCTCTCGACGCCAGGTCCCAAGCTGACCGAACGGGAGCGCGAGTGCCTGTTCTGGGTCAGCGAGGGCAAGACTTCCTGGGAGGTCGCGCAGATCCTCAACATCACCGAGCGCACGGTCAACTTCCACCTCAGCAGCGCCACCCGCAAGAGTGGCTGCAAAAACCGCTATCAAACCATCGCCAGGAGCATGGTCTCCGGCCAGTTGATGCCGGCGCTGGGCCGTCTGACCCTCGCACAATTCATTCCGGTCTAGCCGGACTCAGCGGTTTTGCCAGTCCCGGACGGGCGGCTGCTCGTCCTGCTGTTCCAACTGGTCCAGATAATCGTGGACCCGGAAACGGTTGTTGCGGGAGCCCTTGCGCGGCGCCGGCACAGGCTCCGGCTCGGGTGCGCCACGCTCATCCCAGTCCCGCAAACGACGCCCACTGGTCGCGCGCCTTTTTTTGCCGCGAGGACGGGCGTCGCTGCTGCCGCGCCCCTCACCCAGCAGCAGACGCCACAGACTGCGCAGCAGCACAAGCATCAGCAGGCAGGCGAGCACCGCCAGCAGGGTATAGAGGCGCAGCTCATCCCGGCTCAGGGCCGCCAGCTGGTTCTCCCATCCCCGGGCCTGCACCCACTGCTCCCACTCGCCGCGGAAGAAGATGCGAACCACGAGCAACCCATCCGCCAGCAGCATGGCCAGAATGCCGAACTTGAACATGCGCGGCACAATCATCAGCACCAGAGCGGCCAACAGCAGCAATACGCCACCGCCTATCAGGCCGGTATCGGTCACCTCCTCCAGCGAAGCCGCCCACCCTATGCCCGGCACACTCAGCAGGCCGCCCAAGCAGGCGATGCGTTCCCATGTTTTCACGATATCTCTTCCATCAACGACCCAAACAGACCAAACCCGCGCCCAGGTGGACGCCGCGCCTATGCTCCCAAAAGCCATTGCCGGCGTCAAAGCCCGCCGGGTGAAAAATGTACGTCATTAAGGTTGGCCTAATCCGGCGGCATCAGAATGCCGGCAGGGCGAGATGAACTACACTGCGCCTGATCCCTTAATCATCAAGCCGCCGCGTGAGGAGCACATCATGGCTAGCCAATCAGTCCGCGTCTGGGACCCGTTCGTGCGGGTGTTTCACTGGCTGACCGCCAGCCTGTTTCTGGGCAATTACCTGTTATCGGATGAGGACCTCTGGCTGGAAGGCGGCAGCCGCCTGCACCGCTGGGTCGGTTACAGCCTGGCGGGTCTCGTCATCGCGCGGGTACTATGGGGTTTTATCGGCTCCCATCATGCCCGCTTTCGCAATTTTGTTCCCAGCCTCGGCCAGTTGCAGGCCTACATCCGGGAGCTGCGCCGGGGACGCCATCCCTACTACCTCGGCCATAACCCCGCCGGCGCCCTGATGATACTGTTCCTGCTGGTAGGCTTGCTGGCCACCGCCCTGAGCGGCTGGCTGCTGACCCTGGAGCGCTTCCACGATCAGGGGTGGCTGGAGGGGCTCCACGGCCTGCTGGCCAATAGCCTGATGGCCGCCGTGGTGGTGCATGTGCTGGCCGTGCTCCTGGTGAGCCTGAAAACCCGCGACAAGCTGGTGCGGGCCATGCTGACCGGCAAGAAAACGCCGCCCTCCAATCACCCAGGCTCCTGAGGCCCACCGGGATGAACCATCACCCCGGCAAAAGATTACTTCAGCAGCTGCAGACTGAGGATGCGCGGTGACTGGCCGGGCTCGGGGATAAAGTCGACCTTCAGCGCCTGACCAACGGCGAGCCCCTGGAGCCACCGCGCATCCGTAATCCGGAACGGCATGGTCATGGCCGGCCAGTTGAGGGCCGGTACGGCCTCGTGCGACAGGGTAAGCAGCCCCTGGGCCGCATCGATGCTCACCACCTTGGCGTGGGTCTGATAGGTCTCGGTCGCCCTCTGCATGTGCGCATGCTCCGTGCCGCTCATGCCCGCGTGCGGGGTGTCATCGGCCAGGGCCAGGGGCGAGCCGAACAGGCTGGCTCCCAGCAACAGGGCGGCTCCGTAGCGGGTCGACCGTGTCAAATCAATCATATGGTGCTTCCTCATCATGGGT
>JBFHKO010000247.1:0-3211 GCA_041595355.1 Aeromonadaceae bacterium | reverse complement strand
TTATTCATCATTTTAACTCCCGGTTGGGATGGGACTGGCCGAGTCGACGGGTCCGGGCCATCCGTGCGCAGAAACTGTTCTGCCAAGAGTCCCGTCATGAGTCGGCGGTGAATGGTGCCATCAAACATGCATGTACATGAAAAAGGTAGATTCAAATTCTCATTTTGCAAATTGCACGATCAAAAAGTGAGCAATGGCGGCGGCGGGTTCCAGCCTGGGCTGAATGAAGCGTGAGCTGTTTCGCAGCCATGGATAATAATCGGGCCGCCCCTGCGCAGGCGGGCGGCAATCTGCTAGCATGTCGTGCCATTTTTCATTCATCCTGACCCGGATGTGGCCGCGTGCGGCGCGGCACCTTCGGCTTCCAGTGAAGCCCTGTCCGGTGACTGTCGGTCGGAGCTTGGCTAAGGGGAGCGTCTTGATGGAATTGTCATGTTTATCTACCCAGACGGCGCCGAAGGCGCCGTCGCTCGAGCAGGTGGCGACCTTCCTGCTGCGTAACATCGTCGAAAACATACCGGTGCGCGTGTTCTGGAAGGATCGCGACTCGCGTTTTCTCGGCTGCAACCAGCTGTTTGCCGAGGATGCCGGCCTGTCGCATCCTGACCAGCTTATCGGCAAGAGCGACGTTGATATGGGATGGCACGCCCAGGCGGCGCGCTACCAGGCCGATGATCGCGCCGTTATGGACTCGGGGGTTCCCAAGCTCAATTTCGAGGAGCCCCAGACCACCCCGGACGGGCGGGTCATCTGGCTGCGCACCTCCAAGATGCCGCTGCGGGACGAGCAGGGCGAGGTCATGGGCGTGCTGGCACTTTATCAGGACATCAGCGCCCAGAAGCAGACCGAGCAGGCCCAGGCCCGTCTGACCCGGGCGCTGCAGCTGCTGAGCCAGTGCAACACCCTGCTCATCCACGCGCAGTCCGAGCCGGCGCTGCTGGCCGATATCTGCCGGCTGGTTGTGGACGTCGGTGGTTACCATATGGCCTGGGTCGGCTTTGCCCTGCATGACGACGGCAAATCGGTACGCCCGCTGGCGCAGGCCGGTTACGAGGCCGGTTATCTCGATGATGCAAACATCTCCTGGGCCGCCATCGATCGCGGCCAGGGACCGGCCGGCCGGGCGATCCGTAGCGGCCGGACCCAGATCACCCAGGATATCGAGCGGGATCCGGCCTTTGCCCCCTGGCGCGACGGCGCCCTGGCCCGCGGTTACCGTGCCAACATAGTGCTGCCGCTGCTGGTCGAGCAGCGCATTCTGGGCGTGCTGGCCATTTATGCCCCTGAGCCCCAGGCATTTGGTGCGGATGATGTCAGCCTGCTGGAGGAGCTGGCCAATAACCTGGCCTTTGGCATCGACACCCTGCGCACCCGCAGCAAACATGCGGCAGCCAAACAGAAGCTGGCCTTTCTGGCGCACTACGACTCGCTCACCGGGTTGCCCAACCGGCTGCTGCTCGGCGATCGCTTCGAGCAGGCGCGCCAGGCGGCGCAGCGCGCCGACTCGGGGATCGGGGTGCTGTTCCTGGATCTGGACAACTTCATGCAGGTCAACGATGGCCTGGGACACGCCTGCGGCGATCAGCTGCTGGTGGCGATCGCCGGGCGGCTGCAGGGCTGTGTGCGCGCCACCGATACCATCAGCCGGCTGGGAGGCGACGAGTTTGTCATACTGTTGAACCAGGTGCGGGATCTGGCCGTCATCGGCAAGATTGCCCAGGGCATAGTCGATGCGCTGGCCGAGCCGTTTTGCATCGACGGCTATCAGCTGACGACCTCCTTCAGCATCGGCATCAGCCTCTATCCCGAAGACGGCCTCGATCTTGCCGCTCTGCTCAAGCAGGCCGATGCGGCGCTCTACCATGCCAAGGATGGGGGCCGCAATACCTACCGCTTCTACTGCGCCAGGATGAACAGCGACGCCCTGGAGCTGATGCAGCTGCAGGAGGAGCTGCGGCGCGCCCTCAGCCAGCAGGAGTTCCGGCTCCATTACCAGCCGCAGATCGATGCCCGCAGCGGCCGGATACTGGGGGTGGAGGCCTTGCTGCGCTGGCAGCATCCGACGCTCGGGCTGCTGCTGCCCGAGCGCTTCATGCCGCAGGCCGAGCTGAGCGGTCTCATCATTCCGATCGGCGACTGGGTCTTGCGTCAGGCCTGCGAGCAGCTGCGCATCTGGCAGCAGGAGCATGATCTGCCACCGATGCGGATGGCGGTCAATCTCTCGGCGCTGCAATTTCGGCGCGGCCAGCTGGTCGAGACGGTGGTCGGGGCGCTGGCGCAGTCGGGGGTGGCGGCCAGCCAGCTGGAGCTGGAGCTGACCGAGGCGGTGCTGCTGAGCGACCCGGCCCGGATCGGCCCGGCGCTGGCACAGTTGAAGGCGCTGGGGGTCGGTGTGGCCATCGATGATTTCGGCAGCGGCCATTCCAGCCTGGCGGCCCTGAGACAGCTGGCGGTCGACAAGCTGAAAATCGACCCCGCCTTCGTTCGCGACCTGCTGGCGGGCGGGGATCACGCCATCGCCCATGCCATCATCCAGCTGGGGCACACGCTGGGGCTGATGGTCATCGCCGAAGGGGTGGAGACGGTCGCCGAGCAGAGCCTGCTGGAGGGCTACGGTTGCGATCAGCTGCAGGGCCACCTCTTTGGCCAGGCGCAGCCCGCCGAGGCCTTTGTCGATTTCTATCGCCGCCAGCAGGCTTCCCTGAGCATGGTGGCGGCCGGCTGAGGCTCAGCGGCCCCTGATCGGGCTGAGCCTGTCGAGGCGCAACCGCTCGCGCTCGTCGAACAGGCGGCGGCTGGCCACCGTCACCGCCACCAGGGTGCCGAAGCCGGTGCCGACGCTGATGGTGAACATCACCAGTATCTGGTACTTGACCGCCAGCGCCGGCGGGCTGCCGCCCAGTATCTGGCCGGTCATCATGCCCGGCAGGCTGACCACCCCGGCGGCGGCCATGGCGTTGATGGTCGGGATCATGCCGCCGCGCATCGCCTCGCGGCGCAGGTCGCCGATGGCCTGCTGCCAGCGCTGGCCCAGCATCAGCCGCCCCTCGATCAACGCGCGCTGGCGCCATACGGCGTCGGTCAGCCGGTCCAGGCCGAGCGCCACCCCGGTCATGGTGTTGCCGAGCATCATGCCCAGCAGCGGAATGGCGTACTGAGGGCTGTACCAGGGGCTGGGACCTATGATCACCACCAGGCTGAGCAGGGTGAC
>JBFHKO010000246.1:0-3247 GCA_041595355.1 Aeromonadaceae bacterium | reverse complement strand
GTTGTACACATCGATGGGCTGGCCGGCGAGGATGGCCTGGGTGAACTTGAACAGCGCCATGTCCGGGCGTCCCCAGGGGCCGTAGACGGTGAAGAAGCGCAGCCCTGTGGTGGGCAGATCATAGAGATGCGAGTAGCTGTGGCTCATCAGCTCGTTGGCTTTCTTGGTGGCGGCATACAGCGAGACCGGATGATCCACGCTGTCGTCGGTGGAGAAGGGGGTCTTGCGGTTGAGACCATAGACCGAGCTGGAGGAGGCATACAGCAGGTGCCCGACGCCGCTCTGGCGGCAGCCCTCCAGCACGTTCAGGTGGCCCACCAGGTTGGCATCGGCATACGTATGCGGATGATCAATCGAGTAGCGTACCCCGGCCTGGGCGCCGAGATGAATGACCCGCGCGAAACGCTCGCGCTCGAACAGCTCGCCCATGGCGGTGCGATCGGCCAGCTCCAGGCGCAGGAAGCGAAAACCGGCCCGGGCCTGCAGCCGCGCCAGGCGCGCCAGTTTGAGATTGACGTCGTAGTAGGCATTCAGGTTGTCGAGCCCCACCACCTCGTGGCCCCGGGCCAGCAGACGCTCGCTGACATGGTAGCCGACAAATCCGGCGGCGCCGGTGACCAGAAATTTCATGTTGCTCCCATGGGAGCCGGGGCGGCATGCCCCGGTCGTTCAGTGCTGTGGTTGATAGTAGTAAAGTGGGTCGTCGGTCTGTTGAGGCGTGCAGTCGGCGCGCAGTGCCGAGGCCGGATAGAGGGTCCAGTCGCCGTTGTGGCGGGTGCCGAGGAATTGCCCCCTGGCCGCATCGAAGCAGGGCGCCAGCACCTCGGCCTGGCCCAGCAGCCAGCGGTGGGGGGCGGCCTGAACCCAGGCGGCGGCCGGCGGCAGCTGCTGGTTCTCCTGCATCTGGTAGGAAAAGTGATACAGGGGTCGCTCGGCAAACAGCAGGAACTGCTCGCGGAAACCGACGATGAGCAGCTCATCCCCGGGCGCCAGTTGCTGGGAAACCTGGGCCATGATGCTCCGGGGGGTACGCACGTCGTTCATCAGCGGGTAGGCCCAGAGGCCGTAGTGCAACCAGAGGGCGGTCAGGGTCGCCAGCAGGGCGGTGAAGGGCTGCCGGCGCAGGCCTAGGTTCAGCCCCAGGCCGATGAGGCCGAGCGACAGCGCCAGCGGCCAGGGGTTGCTGCCGAGCTCGGCGGTCTTGGCTGCGAGCCTGGGGCTTGCCAGCAGGGCCACGGCAACCCCGAGGAACAGCAGGCTCAGCAGCCAGCCGAGCCCCTGCCACAGGCGCGCCGGCCAGCGGCGCTCAAACAGCTGCGGCAGCCAGGGTGCGGCCAGCAACGCCAGTGCCGGGGTGGCCGGGGTGACGTAAACGCCCCGCTTGCCGGGCGAGAGGGAGAAGAACAGCAGCACCAGCAGCAGGTAGCCCACCAGCACTATCACCTCGCGCTGACGGTTGCGGATGGCCTTGCCGGCGAGCCACGCCAGCCAGGGCAGCAGCAGGGAGAGCGGCAGCCAGAAGGGCGGGATGACGCTGGTCAGGTAGTACCAGAAGGGTTTGACGTGGTGCCAGGCGTTGGCGTAGCGGGTCACCGTCTGGCGGAACAGGATGTTGTTGCGATAGGCCTCGAGGATGGGATCGCCGCTCTGCTGTACCGTCAGCGCCATGGGCAGCAGCCAGAGACCCACCGCCAGCAGCAGGCACAGCGGCCCGGCCAGCGCCTTGGCCCATTGGGCCTTGCCGGCCGCGCGGATGGCATCGCGGTGGGTCCAGAGCGCCGGCAGCAGCGAGAAGGCCGCCACCATGCCAACCCCCTTGGTGATGATGCCGAGGCCGGCGGCGAACCAGCCCAGGTAATACCAGCGCCAGCCGCCACCACAGAGCAGAAAGCGCAGGAAGCCATAGAGCCCCAGGGTGATGAAGAAGGTGACCAGCATGTCGATCTGGGCCTGGCGGGCCTGCACCGTGAACTGCACGGTGAACAGCAGCAGCAGGCCGGCCCGGTAGGCGGTCTGCCTGTCCCACAGCCGGCGACCCAGATCGTAGACCAGCGTCAGGCAGCCGAGCCCGGCCAGCAGGCTGGGCAGCAGGAAGGAGATCTTGAGCGAGCCGGTCAGCCAGTAGAACAGGGCGATGGCCCACATGAACATGGGCGGCTTGTCGGGGTAGACCTCGCCGCCGCGCATGGGGAACAGCCACTGTCCGGACTCCACCATCTGTCGGGCGATGAGGGCAAAGCGGGGTTCATCGGCGGGCCAGGGATCCCGCAGCCCCAGGCCGGTACCCAGCACCACCAGTCCCAGCAACAACAACCAAAACAGGGCCTGGTGCTCAGGCCCCCGCAGGCTACGCTGATCGGTCAGCATCATGACTCCTCAAGCTGTTCAGGATTGGGCGGGGGGCTGGTAGCTGTCCAGCGCCCTGGCTTCCTTGCGGATCAGCCACAGGTTGCGCAGATAGATGAAGAACCCGGACGCCTGGCCGATGATGAACACCGGATCGGCACGGTAGATGGCATAGGCCAGCAAGACCGTGGAGCCGGCAACCGAGAAATACCAGAAGGCGGTGGGAATGATGCTGCGCTTGTGCTTCTCCGACACCAGCCACTGGACGATGAAGCGGGCGCTGAACAGCGTCTGCCCCAGCAGGCCGATGCCCAGCCAGATATGGTCGGCATCGGTGTATTGGCCGAGCTCCGCAAACAGACTCACGGCAGCATCTCCTGGACGATGACCACCTTGGCGCGGCGCTTGAGCCACCAGACGCCCATGACGTCCACCAGCCCCACCCACAGGCGGTTCCAGACACCGTAGTTGGACTGGCCTGCCAGCCGGGGTCTGTGGTTGACCGGGTGCACCAGCATCTTGCCGCCCTGGGCCTGGAGCAGGGTCGGAATGTAACGGTGCATGTGGTTGAAGGCGGGCAGGCGCAGGTAGCGCTCGCGCAGCACCGCCTTCAGGCCGCAGCCGACGTCCGGTACGCCGTCGCGGAGCATGGCGTTGCGAAAGCCGTTGGCGACCCGGGAGGAGAGGCGCTTGACCCAGTCATCGCGGCGGTTGACGCGATGACCGATCACCCCCCAGACGAGCTTGTCCTGGGCATGGGCGGTCTGCACGGCGCGCAGCATGCCGGGGATGTCGGCGGGGTCGTTCTGGCCATCGGCATCCAGCACCACTAGCCATTGGCCGCGCGCTATCCAGGCGCCACTGAGGATGGCCAGGCTCTGACCGGTGCTGAGGGCATGAC
>JBFHKO010000245.1:0-3248 GCA_041595355.1 Aeromonadaceae bacterium | reverse complement strand
GTTCGCGCGTTGCCTGGTAGAGGGTGGTGCTGATGAGCACCAGCGAAAAGAGGATGAGCAGGATGAAGCAGATCTTGCCGGCTATGGACACGCGCATGGAGGAGATGAAGACTCGGTGAGGGCAGCAATACTCACAGTCTAAACAGCCGGGCCGGCGAGATGAAGAAGAATCTCGCCGCGGCGAAGGGGCTCCGCGAGCGAATGCCGGGGCAAAAAAGCCGGCTTGCCGGCCTCGTCCTGCAGGGCTGCTCTGCCAAATTGCCGCTCAACATCCCCATTTTTACGGCTATGTTGATATAGTCATTAGTTCTCATATGCCTCCATGCTTGGCCTGTTTGTCAAGCTTGAACATTTTGCGAGCCCGCTATGACCAATTTCAGTTTCCTTGGTGAACACGATCCTCTGTTTTTGCAACTGGCCCGGGCGGCCGAGCAGGCCTTTGCCGGTGATCCCAACACCACGCTGATCAAGCTGCGCCAGCTGGGCGAGGCCCTGGCCCAGCATATGGCCGCCCGCATAGGCCTGGAGCTGGAAGAGCGCACCACCCAGACCGATTTGCTGTATCGGCTAAGCCGGGAGCTGGGGCTGGACCCGTCCGTGCGGCAGATGTTTCATGTGCTGCGCGTCGAAGGCAACCGCGCCACCCACGAGTTTCATACTCGCCATAAAGAGGCGATGGACGCCCTCAAGCTGGCGCGGGAGCTGGCGGTCTGGTTTCATCGTGCCTTTGGGGCCGAGGGCGATGCCTTCAAGCCCGGTGCCTTTGTGGCGCCCACCGATCCCAGTGCCGAGCTGCGGCAGCTGAAAACCCAAATTGCCCACTTGCATGCCCAGCTTGAAGGCGCCAGCGAGCAACTGGAAAACACACAGCAGGAAGCGGAGAAGCAGCAGCAACTGGCCGAGTTGATGGCCCGGGAAAGTGCCGAATACGCCGAGCTGGCCAGCCTGATGGATAAAGAGGCCAGGGCCATGGCCGAGCTGGCCCGGCAGCACGAGCAGGAGCTGGCGCGCCAGCAGGCCGCCTTTGAAGCCCGGCTCAAGGCCGAGCTGCAACAACAGGCCGAGCAAAGCAGGGCCGTGGCCGAGGTCTCCCGCCGAACCCAGCAGGCCAGCAAGCAGCTCAACCTGAGTGAGGAAGAAACCCGCATCCTGATCGACATGCAATTGATCGAGTCCGGCTGGGAAGCCGACACCGAACAATTGACCTGGGCCAACGGTACCCGCCCGGAAAAAGGCAGGAACCTGGCCATTGCCGAATGGCCCACCCAGGGCAAGCAGGCCGCCGACTATGTGTTGTTTGCGGGCTTAATCCCCATCGCGGTGGTGGAAGCCAAGCGCAAGAACCTGGATGTGGCCGGCAAAATTCATCAGGCCGAGCGTTATGCCCGTGGTCTGCGCATGCAACAAGGCTGGCAGCCCGCCTGGACATTGGCCAAACAGCCCCAGCCCTGGAATGACGGCAACGGTGAAAGTTTCCAGGTGCCGTTTGTCTATTCCTGCAATGGCCGGCCCTTTGTAAAGCAGCTGGCCGAGAAGTCCGGCACCTGGTTTCGTGATGCGCGCGCCGCCGCCAACCTGGCCCGGCCTCTGCGGCAGTTCCATAGCCCCGAAGGCCTGCAGGACTTGCTTACCCGTAGCCAAAGCGAGGCCGAAGCCCAGCTTGAGCAGGAGCCCTTTGCTTATCTCAAGCTACGAAACTATCAGCAACAAGCCATTGAATCGGTAGAGCAGGCCCTGGCTCGGGGACAGCGCCATTGTTTGCTGGCCATGGCCACCGGCACCGGCAAAACCCGCACCATCATTGGTCTGATGTACCGCTTTTTGAAGGCCGAGCGCTTCAGGCGCATTCTGTTTCTGGTGGATCGCACCGCCCTGGGTGAGCAGGCCCAGCACGCCTTTGACGACATGCCTCTGGAGCAGAACTTCACCCTGCGCAAGATCTATAACGTCGCCGAGCTGGGCGACATGGCCGCCGAGGCCGAAACCCGGATTCAGGTCGCTACTGTGCAGGCCATGGTCAAGCGCCTGTTCCAGTCCGACACGCCGCCGGCCATTGATGCCTTTGACTGCATCATCATCGACGAGGCCCACCGCGGCTACACCCTGGATCAGGAGATGAGCGAGGGCGAGTTGGCCACCCGGGATGCCGGCCAGTATCTGTCCAGCTACCGGCGGGTGCTCGACTACTTCGATGCGGTGCGCATCGGCCTGACCGCCACCCCGGCCAAGCATACCTCCGACATCTTCGGTCGCCCGGTCTACACCTACTCCTACCGGGAAGCGGTAGCCGACGACTGGCTGATCGACCACGAGCCGCCCATTCGCTATGAAACCCTGCTCAGCCAGCAGGGCATTCATTTCGCCAAGGGCGAGCGAGTGGAGGCCATCAACACCCATACCGGCGAGGTGGAGCTGGCCGAGCTGGAAGACGAACAGCACTTTGAGGTGGAGGCCTTTAACCGCCGGGTGATAACGGAAGGCTTTAACCGGGTGATCTGCCGGCAGCTGGCCCAGGAGCTGGATCCGCTGGGTAATGAAAAAACCATGGTCTTCTGCGCCACCGATCTGCACGCCGATATGGTCAAGCGGCTGCTCGACGAGGCCTTCAAGGAGCAGTATGACGACGCCTACAACGAGGCGGCGGTACGCAAGATCACCGGCCAGAGCGACAAGGTCAGCACGCTGATCAGCCAGTACAAGAACGAGCGTTACCCTAATATCGCCATCACCGTGGACTTGCTCACCACCGGCATCGATGTGCCGCCCATCTGCCATCTGGTGTTTCTGCGCCGGGTGAAAAGCCGCATTCTGTTCGAGCAGATGCTGGGCCGGGCCACCCGTCGCTGCGACGATATCGGCAAGACGGTGTTCAGGATTTACGATCCGGTGGACATCTACGCCACCTTGCAGGACGTGAACTCCATGACGCCGCTGGTCAAGGATCCCAATATCAGCCTGGATCAGCTGGTGAGTGAGCTGACCGACGACCAGGTGATGGAGCAGGCCATGAGGCTCCACCAGCCGCCTTCGGGGAGCCGGGGGCGCGAGTTCCGCCTCAAGTACGTGACCCAGGTCGGAGCGGCGCCGCCCACCTTCGTCGCCTTCACGACGGGCGGCGCCAAGGACGCGGTCGTCTTCATGAAGGCGACACTGGACGAAGGCCTGACCAATCCGGCCTCACGCGAATATTTCGAGGAAGATGTCCGCCGCGTGTTCTCGAACGGGGAAGCCGCCTTTGCCCTGAACTG
>JBFHKO010000244.1:0-3295 GCA_041595355.1 Aeromonadaceae bacterium | reverse complement strand
TGCATCGCGATGCCCCCCAGACCATCTAGTGGTGACTTCCCGGCAGGCGTGGCCTGCCGGGAGGGACCGCTGTTGCCGGGTCTTACTTCAGCTCGTCCACCAGGGTGACGGCGCGGCCTATGTAGTTAGCCGGTGTCATCTGCTTGAGCTGGGCTTTCACCTCGTCCGGCAGCGCCAGGGTGTCGATGAACTCGCGCATGCCCTGGGCATCGACCCGGCGACCACGGGTCAGCTCCTTGAGCTTCTCGTAGGGCTTCTCGATGCCGTAGCGGCGCATGACGGTCTGGATGGGCTCGGCCAGCACTTCCCAGTTGGCATCCAGATCGGCGGCCATGTTGGCTTCGTTGGCTTCCAGCTTGGAGATGCCCTTCAGGGTGGCCTGATAGGCGATCAGCGAGTAACCGACGGCGACCCCCAGGTTGCGCAGCACAGTGCTGTCGGTGAGATCCCGCTGCCAGCGGCTGATGGGCAGCTTGGCGGCCAGGTGGTCGAACAGGGCATTGGCCAGACCCAGGTTGCCTTCGGAGTTTTCGAAGTCGATGGGGTTGACCTTGTGGGGCATGGTGGAGGAGCCGATCTCGCCGGCGATGGTGCGCTGCTTGAAGTGACCCAGGCAGATGTAGCCCCAGATATCCCGATCGAAGTCGATGAGGATGGTGTTGAAGCGCGCTATGGCATCGAACAGCTCGGCGATGTAGTCATGGGGCTCGATCTGGGTGGTGTAGGGATTCCAGGTCAACCCGAGACCGGTGACGAACTGCTCGGAGAAGGCATGCCAGTCTACCTCCGGGTAGGCGCTGAGGTGGGCATTGTAGTTGCCGACGGCACCGTTGATCTTGCCGAGGATCTCCACGGCGGCGATCTGCTTGACCTGGCGCGCAAGACGATAGGCCACGTTGGCCATCTCCTTGCCCAGGGTGGTGGGGGAGGCCGGCTGACCATGGGTGCGGGATAGCAGGGGGATGTCCCGGTACTCACGCGCCAGGCGCTTGAGCTCGTCGACCAGCTTCTGGCAGTAGGGCAGTATCACCTCGTCCCGTGCCGCTTTCAGCATCAGGCCATGGGAGTTGTTGTTGATGTCTTCCGAGGTGCAGGCGAAATGGATGAACTCGCTCACTGCGGCCAGCTCGGCGTGGGCGGCGACCTTTTCCTTCAGGAAGTATTCGACGGCCTTGACGTCGTGGTTGGTGGTGCGCTCGATGGCCTTGATGCGGCCGGCATCCTCTTCATTGAAGTCGCGCACTATCCGATCCAGCTCGGCATTGGCCGCAGCAGACAGGGCCGGAACCTCCGGAATGCCGGTATGACTGGCCAGTTGTTGCAACCAGCGAACCTCGACTTCGACACGGAAGCGCAGCAGCCCGTACTCGGAGAAAATCGGGCGCAGGGCCGTGCACTTGTCGCCATAGCGACCATCGATCGGGGAAACGGCAGTCAGGGCTGACAATTCCATGAATGAACTCCTGAAAATGGTAGAGGTTGGAAGATTAACGCCCGTTCAGCGCAGATTGGGCCAGTTGCACCATCTTCTTGCGCGAGAACAGGATCTGACGCCGGCGCCCGCCGACCTGGCGCCACAGCACGCCGGCGCGGATGCCGGCCAGCAGCAGGGCTCGTACCCGGTGCTGGATCAGCGGTTGTTGCAGACAGCTGGGGTTGCCGCCCACCTGGATGCGTGGCCCCAGGGGGCTGATGAGCTCGCTGTAGATGCCGGCCAGGTTGGCCTGTACCGGCTCGTCCAGCAGGTCGAAATGATGCAGCTGGCGTTTTACCTGGCTGATACGCTCGCCCAGCATGGAGAGGATCTCCCGGCGGGCGGCGAGTTTGCGCTCCAGGGCCACCATGCTGATGACATAGCGGGTGAGCTCGGTGTTCTTGGGTTGCTTGTTGTTGCCCAGCTGGTCGACCAGGGCCTGGTAACCCTCCCGCAGGTCGGGGCGGGAGCCGAACACATCCCGGGGATGCCTGGGATCGGTGATGAGAATGCTGTTGAGGGCCTGACGCAGGGCCTCCTCATCACAGCGGCCATGGCGGGCCAGCTGCTGCACCAGATGGGCCGCCTGGCAGATGCCGGCAAAGGCCATGGTGCGTAAGGCTTGATTGTCTTTCATGTTCACTCCTGATGCGGAAAGCGCGCCTCTATGACCCCGCCGCCCAGGCATTCATCGCCGAGGTAGAAGACGGCCGATTGCCCCGGGGTGACGGCGGATTGGGGGCTTTCGAAGGTGACCCTGATGGTCTCGGCATCTAGCGGCTCCACGTGGCAAGGGATGTCCTGCTGGCGATAGCGGGTCTTGACCGTGCAGTCGAAGGGGACGAGACGCGGGGTGCGGTCGACCCAGTGTAGCTGAGCGGCGATGAGGCCGTCGGAAAACAGGCGCGGGTGGTCATGGCCCTGGGCCACGACCAGCACGTTGCGCGCCACATCCTTGTCCACCACGTACCAGGGCTGTTCGCTGGCCTCCTTCATGCCGCCGATGCCGAGCCCCTTGCGCTGTCCCAGGGTGTGGTACATGAGGCCCTGATGCTCGCCGATCACCTGCCCCGCCACCGTTTCGATGGGGCCGGGTTGGGCCGGCAGGTAACGGGCCAGGAAATCGGCAAACTTGCGCTCGCCGATGAAGCAGATGCCGGTGCTGTCCTTCTTCTTGGCGGTGACGAGATCCAGCTGTTCGGCGATGCGACGCACCTCGGGCTTGGCCAGGTCGCCTACCGGGAACAGACTCTGGGCCAGTTGCTGCTCCCCCAGGGTGTAGAGGAAGTAGCTCTGATCCTTGTTGGCATCCAGCCCGCGCAGCAGACGCGGGCGTCCGCTGCTGTCGTCGCGGCGCACATAGTGACCGGTGGCGATGAAGTCGGCGCCCAGCTCCTCGGCGGCGAACTCCAGGAAGGCCTTGAACTTGATCTCCCGGTTGCAGAGGATGTCCGGGTTGGGCGTGCGGCCGGCCTGGTATTCGGCCAGAAAGTGCTCGAATACCCGATCCCAGTACTCGGCGGCGAAGTTGATGGTGTGCAGGGGGATGCCCAGCTTGTCGCAGACGGCCTGGGCGTCCGCCAGATCCTGGGCGGCCGAGCAGTATTCGTCGGTGTCATCCTCTTCCCAGTTCTTCATGAACAGGCCTTCTACCTGGTAGCCCTGCTGCTGAAGCAGGTAGGCGGAGACCGAGGAATCGACGCCGCCGGACATGCCGACGATCACTCGAGTATTAGCTGCGGGAGGTGTTTCGGGTGTGTGTGTCATGAAAACATCAGTCTGGGTGAAAAGCTGCCAAGTTTACCATTTGTCCGGCTTTAC
>JBFHKO010000243.1:0-3298 GCA_041595355.1 Aeromonadaceae bacterium | reverse complement strand
GCCTGATGGCCCTCGGCGACTGGGACGGCCTGGCTCCCTGAGGCGTCAAGCGTCCGTCGATCCGGCGGAGTGCTCAGGCGCCCAGGTTGGCTCCACCTGGGCCAGCAGCTCGGGGTTGCCCACCGTAACCGAGCTGTTGCTGCTGAGGGTCTGCTCCCAGGTAAAGCGCAGCAGGTAGTGAGGCCCGCCGGCCTTGGGGCCGGTGCCCGACAGCCCCAGGCCGCCGAAGGGCTGGGCGCCCACCACGGCGCCGATCTGATCCCGGTTGAGGTAGACGTTGCCGACCCGGGCCCGGGACCAGGCGGCGGCTTGATGCTCGCTGCGGGTCTGCAGTCCCAGGGTGAGGCCGTAGCCGCTGGCCTCCAGCCGCGCCGCCAGCCCTTCCCGCTCTTCGGGGGCATAGCGGTACAGGTGCAGCAGCGGCCCGAAATGCTCCTCGGTGAGCGCCTCGGGGGCCGCGATGGCCAGCAGGCTGGGCGCCACAAAACAGCCGTCGGCGCAGTGGGCGGGCAGGGGAGCCTGGGCCAGCAGGGCGCTGGACTGGCTGGCGAGGTAGGCCTGCAACCGTGCCTGGGCCCGCATATCGATTAGCGGGCCTATGTCGGTGGCCCAGTCGCCCGGATCCCCCAGCCGCAGCTCTTGCATGGCTCCGGCCAGCAGCGCAACAATGCGCGGCGCCGTACGCCTTGGCAGGCAGAGCAGGCGCAGCGCCGAGCAGCGCTGGCCGGCACTGCGAAAGGCCGAACTCAACAGATCCCGCACCAGCTGCTCCGGCAAGGCACTCTCATCCACCAGCATGGCATTCACGCCCCCCGTCTCGGCGATGAGCGGCAGCAGGGCGCCGGGGCGCTCGGCCAGCGCCCGCTGCAGCCATTTGGCGGTGGCGGTGGAGCCGGTGAAGCAGACGCCGGCCAGCATCGGCAGTCTCAGCAGCCGGGGGCCCAATTGCGCACCCGGGCCGGGCAGGCAGTGCAGCACGTCCTCTGGAATGCCCGCCTGATGGGCCAGACTGACCGCCTGCTGGGCCAGCAGGCTGCCCTGTTCGGCCGGCTTGGCCAGCACCACGTTGCCGCCGACCAGGGCCGCGGCGATCTGGCCGCAGAAGATGGCCAGCGGAAAATTCCAGGGGCTGATACAGACGAACAGGCCCCGTCCGCGCAGGCGCAGGCGGTTCTGCTCGCCGGTGACGCCGGGCAGCGGTTGTTCGGCGGCCAGCAGCCGGCGGGCCTCGGCGGCGTAGTAGCGGCACAAGTCCACCGCCTCGCGGATCTCGTCCAGCCCATCCTGCCAGGTCTTGCCGGCCTCGCGGATGCACAGCGACAGCAGGGCCGGCCGCTGGGCTTCCAGGCCATCCGCCCAGGCGTCCAGCAGCGCCGCCCGCTCGCCCGCCGGACGCTGCTCCCAGCCCGGGAAGGCCGACTGGGCCAGCTCGGCAGCCTGGGCCACCTGGGCCGGGGTTGCGGCGCTGACCATCCCCACCTGCCGATGGCGGGCCTGGGGCTCACACACCGGCCTGGCCGGCTCGCCGTCCAGGTTGCGACCGCCGATGAGCGGCCCCGCCTGCCAGTGGCTATCGGCCAGACGGGCCAGGGCCGAGGCCAGCGCAGCGCGCTCGGTGGCCAGGTAAAGGGCCACTCCGGCGGAATTGCGTCTGGGGGCGAATATCGCCCCCGGCAGGGGCAACGGCAGTGCGGGCTGGCGGACCAGGCGTGCCTGGGGGGTGGCGCACAGGCGCGCCAGCGGCAGAGCGGCATCCTCCAGCTGGTGGACAAAGGAGCTGTTGCTGCCGTTTTCCAGCAGCCGGCGCACCAGATAGGGTAACAACTCCCGGTGCTCGCCCACCGGCGCGTAGACGCGACACACCAGGCCGGGATGGCGCCCCTGCAACAGCCGATAGAGGGATTCCCCCATGCCCTGCAGACGCTGGAATTCCAGCCGGGCCGGCTCGGCCAGTTGCAGTATGGCGGCCGCGCTTTGCACGTTGTGGGTGGCAAACTGCGGCCGCAGGCGGCCGGCCCGTTCGCCGAGCAGGAAGCCGGCACACACCAGATAGCTGAGATCCGTGGTCGCCTTGCGGGTGAACACCGGGTAGTCGGCGAGGCCGGCCTGCTGGGCCCATTTGATTTCGGCATCCCAGTAGGCTCCTTTCACCAGCCGTACCGGCAGCGTGTCACCCTGCTCTTCGCTCAGGGCCGCCAGCCAGGCGAGCTGGGGCAGGGCCCGCTTGCCGTAGGCTTGCACCACCAGGCCGAGGCGCCCCCAGCCGCGATTGGCCGCATGGCCGTAGAGGGCGGCGAACAGGCTCAGGGTCGGCTCCAGCCGGGATTGTTCCTCGGCGTCCAGGGTCAGTGGCACATCCAGCTGCCGAGCTCGGCTCAGCAGTTGCTCCAGTCGCGGCAGCAGCTCCCGTTGCAGTCGCGCCTGCTGGGCGGCCTCCAGGCGCGGATGCAGCGCCGACAGCTTGATGGAGAGGCTGGGCGGTGGCGGGCCAGCCGGCGTGCGCGCGTGCCCCAGCAACTCCAGTGCCTGCAGGTAGGCTGCCAGGTAGCGGTCGGCATCCGTCTGGGTCAGTGCGGCTTCGCCCAGCATGTCCAGACTGTGGGTAAGCCCCTGGCGGCGCTGGGCGTGCATGGCCGGTCCGGCCGTCTCGAGATTGCGGGCCAGCACGAACTGCCGGCTCAGCTGCGCCAGGCCCAGGCCGATGCCCTGACGCAGCAGGGGCAGGCCGGGGCGGCTGAGGTGCTGCCACCAGCGGGCCGGCGGCTCGCTGGCATTCAGCCAGGCGCGGGCCAGCCGCAGCCCCTGGCAGGCCGCGCGCACCAGCGGCCCGGTCCCCGGCGGGGTGTGCCAGGGATGGCAGGCCAGCTTCTCGCGCAGCAGCCGGTCGCGGCTGTCCGCATCCGGCAGCCGCAGCAGGCATTCGGCCAGGCTGAGCAGGGTGCGTCCCTCGGCGGTTTCCAGCGGGAAGGCGCGCAGCAGATGCCCGAGGGGCGAGGATGCGGAGGTGGCGCGCAGCGACAGCACCAGCTCGCCGGTCCGGTGGACCAGGCTCTTTTCATCCTGCAGTGCCGGGGGCAGGCAGGCCAGCAGGGCTTCCACATAGGCGGGTTCGGCACACAGCGCCTGGTCGGCGAGCAGGGCGTGCCACGCGCTGGCGGTGAGCCGCGGCCCCGGGGAGTGAAACAGGCGGCGGGGATCGAACATGCATACCTCCCGGCAGTGGGCGGCGTCCTTCGGCGGCGCACGCCGTTGCTTGAGTATATGTGTCGCTACGCGAGGGAGGCAGAAAGCAGAGCGG
>JBFHKO010000242.1:0-3313 GCA_041595355.1 Aeromonadaceae bacterium | reverse complement strand
TGGTGGTGGTGGATGGCGAGCGCCGCTTCGGCAATGGCTGGCCGCTGCCCATGGGGCCCCTGCGTGAAGGGCGCTGGCGTCTCGACGAGGTGGAGGCCATCCTCTGCAATGGCGGTACGCCCCATGCGGGGGAGCAGGCCATGCAGTTGATCTCGGCACCGCCGCGCCGGGTGTGCGACGACAGGCCGCTGACGCCCCCGCGCCGGATAGATGCGCTGGCCGGCATCGGCCATCCGCCGCGTTTTTTTGCCACCCTGCGCAGTCTGGGCTACCAGTTGCAGCAGACGGTGGCCTACGCCGACCATCAGGCGTTCGATGCCGGGGAGCTGCAACGGCGCTTCGGCGATCGGCCGCTGCTGATGACCGAGAAGGATGCGGTCAAGTGCCGCGCCTTCGCCCCTGAGAGCTGGTGGTATCTGCCGGTCAGCGCCCGCCTGCCGGACGCGCTGGCGACCCGGATCATTCGCAAGACCAAGGAGTGTGCCCATGGCACTGGATCACAAGTTGCTTGAAATCGTCGCCTGCCCGGTCTGCAAGGGCAAGCTCAATTACGACAAGGAAAAAAACGAGCTGGTCTGTCGCGCCGACCGCTTGGCCTATCCCATCGTCGATGACATACCGGTGCTGCTGGAAAATCGCGCCCGCAGCCTGAGCCTGGACGAGTTGCCATCATGAGTTTCGTGGTCATCATTCCCGCCCGTTATCACTCCAGCCGCCTGCCGGGCAAGCCGCTGGCGGATATCCATGGCAAGCCGATGATACAGTGGGTGGTGGAGCGGGCCTTGCAGGCCGGTGCCGAGCGGGTCATCGTCGCCACCGATGATGAGCGGGTGGCCGCAGCGGTGCAGGCATGCGGTGTCGAGGTCTGTATGACCGCCATTCATCACCAGTCCGGTACCGAACGGCTGGCGGAGGTGTGCGAGCGCTACGGCTTTGCCGCCGATACCATAGTGGTCAATGTGCAGGGCGACGAACCGCTCATCCCGCCGGTGATCATCCGCCAGGTGGCGGAGGCCCTGGCCGCGTCCAGCGCGCCCATGGCCACCCTGGCGGTGCCCATCCTCGAGGAGGCGGAGCTGTTCAATCCCAATGCCGTCAAGGTGGTGCGGGATGCCAGCGGCCATGCCCTCTACTTCAGCCGCGCCCCCATTCCCTGGGATCGGGACGGCTTTGCCTGCCAGCCGCGGCAACTGCAACCGGCCTATGCCCGTCATCTCGGCATCTATGCCTACCGCGCCGACTTCATTCGTCGCTACGTCGCCTGGCCGGCCAGCCCGCTGGAGCAGATCGAGGCGCTGGAGCAACTGCGCGTGCTCTGGCATGGCGAGCGGATCCAGGTCGCCCTGGCGGAGGCGAGCCCGCCGGCCGGGGTGGATACGCCCGAGGATCTGGCGCGGGTGCGTCAGTGCCTGGCCTGATGCCTCTCATGTTGCCTGACCCGCAGCGGCGCCCTCTTGGGCGCCGTTTTTGTTGATGCGCCTCCGCCAGGGGAAGGCCCGGGTGGGCCGATGCAAGATGCTGTCATCCGGGCTTGGCCGAATAAACAGCGATCCGGCTCACAATTGCCGGGTTGCTGAATCGATTCTTCTTCGGTCAGCAAACGCGGTCTCCTATCATGAAAGCGATTTCTAACCAGTAGAGCACAGGGTGAAACATAATGGACAAACGGCTTTTGGAATGCGGCATCACATTGGGCGAGTTCGTCATTCGGCAACAGGCGGACTTTCCCCATGCCACTGGTGAGCTCAGCTCGCTGCTCTCTTCCATCGAGCTGGCGACCAAGATCGTCAATCGGGAGATCAACCGGGCAGGGCTCAGCGACATACTGGGTGCCATGGGCCATGCCAACGTTCAGGGCGAGCAGCAGCAGAAGCTCGACTGGTATGCCAACGAAAAGTTCAAGGCGGCCCTGGCGGCGCGCGGCGAGGTGTGCGGCCTGGCTTCGGAGGAGGAAGAGGCGTTTATCGCTTTCGATCCGGTGGAAGGGCATACCTCCAAGTACGTGGTGCTGATCGATCCCCTGGATGGCTCCTCCAACATCGATGTCAACGTGTCGGTGGGGACGGTATTTTCCATCTACCGGCGCATCACCCCTTCGGGTACGCCGGTGACCCTGGATGATTTTCTGCAGCCCGGGCATCGCCAGGTGGCGGCAGGTTATGTGATCTACGGCTCCTCCACCATGCTGGTCTATACCACCGGTCAGGGGGTCAACGGTTTTACCCTGGATCCCTCCATCGGCTGCTTCTGCCTCTCGCATGCCGGCATGCGCATTCCGGAGCAGGGATACACCTACTCCATCAATGAGGGCAACTACCTGAAGTTTCCCCAGGGGGTGAAGCAGTACCTCAAGCATTGCCAGGCGGTGGATGAGGCGGATCAGCGCCCCTACAGCTCGCGCTACATCGGCTCCCTGGTGGGGGATTTTCATCGCAACCTGCTCAAGGGGGGCATCTATCTCTATCCGTCCGGAACCAATGCCCCCCAGGGCAAGTTGCGACTGCTGTACGAGTGCAACCCCATGGCCTTGTTGATGGAGCAGGCCGGTGGCAAGGCCTCGGATGGCAAGCGGCGCATTCTGGATCTGGAGCCGACGGAATTGCACCAGCGCTGCCCCTTCTTCGTCGGCTCGCGGCGGATGGTGGAGAAGCTCGAGAGTCTGATGGCGCAATATCCGGATCAGTAAGCACGTGGGCAGGCCACAGGTAAACAGAGAGGGCGGTCAATGACCGCCCTCTCTGTTGTGATTACCTGACGCTCAGGTGCGCTGATCTATGGGCAGCACGGCACGGGTAGGGGTACCGGTGTAGAGCTGGCGCGGGCGGTTGATACGGCTGGCCGGATCGGCCTGCATTTCCAGCCAGTGGGAGATCCAGCCGATGGTGCGCGACAGGGCGAAGATCACGGTGAACATGGAGGTCGGGATGCCGATCGCCTTCAGCACTATGCCGGAGTAGAAATCGACATTGGGGTAGAGCTTGCGTTCCACGAAGTAGGGGTCGGAGAGGGCGATACGCTCCAGCTCCATCGCCACGTCCAGCAGCGGGTGATCGGTGACATTCAGCTCCTCGAGCACCGCATGGCAGGTATCGCGCATGACGGTGGCGCGCGGATCGTAGTTCTTGTACACCCGGTGGCCAAAGCCCATCAGGCGGAAGGGGTCGTCCTTGTCCTTGGCGCGCTCGATGAAGTGGGGGATGCGATCCACCGAGCCGATCTCCTCCAGCATCTTCAGGCAGGCCTCGTTGGCCCCGCCGTGTGCCGGTCCCCACAGCGAGGCGATACCGGCGGCGATGCAGGCAAAGGGGTTGGC
>JBFHKO010000241.1:0-3314 GCA_041595355.1 Aeromonadaceae bacterium | reverse complement strand
GCGATACCGAGGCGCTGGCCACCCTGAGCCAGGCGCTGGGGCTGGAGTCCCGCTAGCCCCGGCGGCGGGCATCTTTTCATCGACAGAGACCAACATGAAAGCATCAGTGATCAGAAAGCTGGAAGGCTTGCTGGAACGTTACGAAGAAGTGCAGGCCCTGATGGGCGAGCCTGGGGTGGTGAACGATCAGGAGCGCTTTCGCAACCTGACCCGGGAATATGCCCAGCTGGGCGAGGTGGTGGAGGGCTTTCGCCGCTACCAGCAGGCCGCGGCGGATCTGCAGGAGATAGAGGCGATGCTGGCCGGCGACGATGCCGAGCTGCGCGCCATGGCGCAGGAGGAGCTGGCCGACGTCAAGCGCAGCCTCGCCGACATCGAGGCGCAGCTGCAGATCCTGCTGCTGCCCAAGGATCCCAAGGATGACAGCAACTGCTTCCTCGAGATCCGGGCCGGCACCGGTGGCGACGAGGCGGCCATCTTCGCCGGCGATCTGTTCCGTCTCTACTCCCGCTATGCCGAGCGCAAGGGCTGGCGCCTCGAGATCGTCAGTGCCAACGAGGGCGAGCATGGCGGTTTCAAGGAGGTGATCGCCAAGGTCGAGGGGCAGAGCGTCTACGGGCTGCTCAAGTTCGAGTCCGGTGGCCATCGGGTGCAGCGGGTACCGGAAACCGAGTCCCAGGGGCGCATTCATACCTCCGCCTGTACCATCATGGTGATGCCGGAGATCCCCGAGGCGCAGATCCCGGACATCAATCCCGCCGATCTGCGGGTGGATACCTTCCGTGCCTCCGGCGCCGGCGGTCAGCACATCAACAAGACCGACTCGGCGGTGCGCCTGACCCACCTGCCCACCGGCCTGGTGGTGGAGTGTCAGGATGAGCGCTCCCAGCACAAGAACCGCGCCAAGGCCATGTCGGTGCTGGCGGCCCGCCTGGCGCAGCTGGAGGAGGACAAGCGCCGCGCCGAGGAGGCCAACACCCGCCGCAGCCTGCTGAGCTCGGGTGACCGTTCGGATCGTATCCGCACCTACAACTATCCCCAGGGCCGTGTCAGCGATCACCGCATCAACCTGACCCTCTACCGGCTCGCCGAGGTGATGGAGGGCGATCTGGATGCCCTGCTGCAGCCGTTGCTGCATGAATACCAGGCCGACCAGCTGGCGGCGCTGTCGGACAACTACTGATGCGTATCGACGCCGCCCGCCGGCAGCTCATCGACCTGTTCGTCGCCAGCGAATCGCCGGCGGCCGATGCCGATTGCCTGCTCTGCGCCGTGCTGGCGTGCACCCGCACCTACCTGCGCACCTGGCCGGAGCGGCAGCTCAACGACGAGCAGTGGCAGCGGCTGCAGGTGCTGGCGGCCCGCCGCGTCGCCGGTGAGCCGGTGGCCCATCTGTTGGGCGAGCGGGAATTCTGGTCGCTGCCGCTCAAGGTCAGCCCTGCCACCCTGATCCCGAGGCCCGATACCGAGGTGCTGGTGGAACAGGCGCTGGCGCGCATTCCCCCGCAATGTGCCGGCTGGCGGGCGCTGGATCTGGGCACCGGCACCGGCGCCATCGCCCTGGCGCTCAAGTCGGAGCGGCCGGCACTCGACATGTGGGCGGTGGAGCGGATGCCGGATGCCCTGGCACTGGCGCAGGCGAATGCCGAGCGCCTGGGGCTTGCCATCACGTTGCGAGGCGGCAGCTGGTTTGCGCCGCTGGCAAATGAACGTTTCAATCTGATCGTTTCCAATCCGCCCTACATCGATGCCGCCGATCCCCATCTCGGCCAGGGCGACGTGCGCTTCGAGCCGCATTCGGCCCTGGTGGCCGGGGAGGCGGGGCTTTCGGATCTGCGCCATATCATCCGCGAGGCGCCGGCGCACCTGCTGGCGCAGGGGTGGTTGTTGCTGGAGCATGGCTGGCAGCAGGGGGCGATGGTGCGCTCGCTGCTGCGCGCCGCCGGCTTTGGCGCGGTGGCGACCCTGCGCGACTACGGCGGTCAGGAGCGGGTCAGTCTGGGTCAGTGGAGGAGTGAATCATGAGTCTGTATGTGCTGGTCAAGCATCTGCACCTGACCCTGGCGGGGCTGGCGGCTCTGGGCTTCGTGCTGCGCTTCGCGCGCCTGGTCGGCCTGTTCCCGCGCAGCCGGGGCGCCAACCTGCTGCATCTGGCGGATATGGGCGTCTGGCTGACGCTGCTGACCGGCGGCCTGCTGATCTGGCTCACCGGCCAGACCAGCCTCAGCCTGCTCCAGCCCTGGTTGCTGGGCAAGCTGCTGCTGCTGGTCGCCGCCCTGATGCTGGCCTCGCAGGCCCTGAGCTCGCGGGCCAGCTGGCCGAGCCGCTGGCTCGCCTTCCTGGCGGTGCTGGGGCTGCTGTATGCCATCGTCGAGTTGGCGCTGCACAAGCGGCTCATGCTGCTTGCTTGACGCCGCTCTGCTATGCTGTGCGGCCTGAAAACTGTTGCCGCGCTGGCGTCGCCGCGTGGCGTCCCGGATCCCATGGAGTGAGTGATGAAGCAGAAAGTTGTGAATGTGAACGGCATCGAAGTGGCCAACGACAAGCCCTTCGTCCTGTTTGGCGGCATGAACGTACTGGAGTCGCGGGATCTGGCCATGGCCATCTGCGAGACCTATGTCGAGGTGACCGCCAGGCTGAACATTCCCCTGGTGTTCAAGGCCAGCTGGGACAAGGCCAATCGCTCCTCCATTCACTCCTACCGCGGACCGGGCCTCGAAGAGGGGCTGAAAATTTTTCAGGAGCTGAAAAGCACCTTCGGCGTGCGTCTCATCACCGACGTGCATGAGCCCTGGCAGGCCCAGCCGGTCGCCGAGGTGGTGGACGTGCTGCAGCTGCCGGCCTTCCTGGCCCGCCAGACCGATCTGGTGGAGGCCCTGGCGCGCACCGGCAATGTCATCAACGTCAAGAAGCCCCAGTTCCTGAGCCCGGGCCAGGTGAAGAACATCGTCGACAAGTTCGCCGAGTGCGGCAACGAGCGGGTGATCCTTTGCGAGCGTGGCGTCAACTTCGGTTACGACAACCTGGTGGTGGACATGCTGGGCTTCGGGGTGATGAAAAACGCCAGCCAGGGCGCGCCCGTCATCTTCGACGTGACCCATGCCCTGCAGTGCCGGGATCCGCTGGGTGCGGCCTCCGGTGGTCGCCGCGAGCAGGTGCTGGAGCTGGCGCGTGCCGGCATGGCGGTCGGGCTGGGTGGCTTGTTCATAGAATCGCACCCGGATCCGGAGCAGGCCCGTTGCGATGGTCCCAGCGCCCTGCCGCTCGACAAGCTGGAGCCCTTCCTGGCCCAGATGCAGGCCGTCGATCAGCTG
>JBFHKO010000240.1:0-3338 GCA_041595355.1 Aeromonadaceae bacterium | reverse complement strand
TCGTGATTGTATGTGACGAAGATGTTAACGCCCGCGACTGGAATGACGTAATATGGGCCATCACCACCCGGATGGACCCGGCGCGGGACACCACCCTCATCGAGCACACCCCCATCGACTACCTGGACTTTGCCTCTCCGGTTTCCGGTCTGGGGTCTAAAATGGGGTTGGATGCCACCAACAAGTGGCCGGGGGAAACCCGCCGCGAGTGGGGTACACCGATCCGCATGACCGACGCCGTGCGGCAACGGGTCGATGCGCTGTGGGACAGTCTGGGGATCTTTGACTAGGAGGCCGCGCCCCCCGCGCCGCGCCCCGAAAGGAACAACATGCAACGTATTCTTTGTCAGCTACAGGAAATCCGCGAATGTGCCGAGCACATCTGGCATGTCAGCCTGCTCCCCGCCGAGCCGGTCAGCTACCGCGCCGGCCAGTACCTGCAGGTCGTCATGGGCGAGAAGGACAAGCGTCCCTTCACCATCGCCAATTCGCCGACCCGCAACCAGGTGCTGGAGCTGCAGATCGGCGCCGCCCCCGGTAATCCCTATCCCGGCGAGGTGCTGGAGCGGCTGCGCACCACCGGCGAGCTGGAGGTGGAGCTGCCGCTGGGCAAGGCCTGGCTGCGCGACGAGTCCCTGCGCCCCATCCTGCTGATCGCCGGCGGCACCGGTTACTCCTACGCCCGCGCGCTGCTGCAATACCTGATGGACAGCGGCCAGCAGCGCCCCGTCTACCTCTACTGGGGCGTCAAGCAGGTGGACCAGCTCTACGAGGGGGACGAGGTGCTGGGCTGGGCCGACGAATACCCGCAGCTGACCTTCGTGCCGGTGGTGGAGTTCCCGCCCGAGGCGTGGCTGGGGCACAGCGGCATGGTCCACGAGGCGGTGCAGGCCGATTTTGCCAGCCTGGAGCAGTACGACATCTATGTCGCCGGTCGTTTCGAGATGGCGGCCGTGGTGCGCGAGATGCTGCGCCTGCGCGGTGTCGACGAGGAGCACCTGTTCGGCGACGCCTACCAGTTCCTCTAGCCGCCGGAGCATCGCTCACACAGACGACGAGGCCACCCCCACGGGTGGCCTCG
Source organism: Aeromonadaceae bacterium (assembly GCA_041595355.1). Taxonomy (GTDB): domain Bacteria; phylum Pseudomonadota; class Gammaproteobacteria; order Enterobacterales; family Aeromonadaceae; genus JBFHKO01. The sequence goes on along the minus strand of JBFHKO010000240.1, from coordinate 2,257 downwards.
TCGCTTGGGCTGCGCCTCAGTCGCCACGCCCGCCCAGCTGCTTCTCGAGCTGGTTCAGCTTCTCCTCCAGTGCCCCCAGTTTCTCGCGGGTGCGCATCAGCACCTTGGTCTGCACCTCGAACTCCTCGCGGCTGACCATGTCCAGCTTGTTAAGCTGGGACTGCAGCACCTGGCGGATCTTCTTCTCCACCTCTTCGCCCAGGTTCTTGATGCCGCTCGGCATGGCGTTGTGGATCTGGCGGGCCATCTCTTCGATTTTTTTCGGATCTATCATCTTGCTCTCCTTGCTGGCGCTCCATTTTGCCTCAGTGGCCGCGACCATGCCATGCCGGCACAACAGACAAGGCTGCGGCCGTGAGCTAGTAGCGGTAACCCAGGCTCAGGGTGACGAAGCGTGCCTGCTGCCAGTCGAGGCTGTCCACTCCCAGCCCCAGCTGCCACTGCTGCCAGCGCGCGGCCAGCTCGACGGCGCCATCCTCCAGCCAGTACCAGCCGAGCAGCGACCAGCCCTCGGCCTGCCAGCCGGCGCCAAGCTTGACCAGGGTATCCTCGAACTGGTGATGGACGCCCGCCGCCAGCATCGGCGGCCAGCCGCTGAAGTAGAGCTCCCCCTGCAGCCGGGGCGGCAGACGCTGCCGGTAGCGGCCGTGGTTGCCCTCGTAACCCGAAACCAGCGGGTCCCAGCTGCGATACCCCGAGGCGTCGGTGCGGCTGCGATCACTCTGTGCCGTCGCCTGGGTATAGGGCAACTCCTGCCACCAGATGAGCCCCGGCAGGTCGCGCGCCAGCAAATCGAGCCGCCAGTCGGGGCGAAAAGCCCATTCCACACGCGCATCGAGCGCCACGCCATAGCCACGGTTCGCCTCGTCCAGATCGCGCTCGAACAGCAGATCCTCCGTGTAGGCGTAATCGGCCCAGGCGGAATAGGTATAGCTCTTGGCACCGGTGGCGGTGGCGGTGCCGTTGATGGAGCCGTCCAGCATGTAGTCGGCCTCCAGCAGCGCCAGCCCGAAGCCGGTTTTCAGGGTGGATTGCCACTCATGCTGCCAGCTGAGACGCAGCCCCTTGGCGATGATGGCATGAGCCTGCAGCTCCACTTGGTATTGTCGGCCGGTGGGCAGTTGTTCATCGTTGGCGATGGCGCCATAGAGCTCGGCCGCATCGGGGGTGAACCAGAGCGCGTAGTCACGCCGGTAGAGGCCACCGATGCCCCACGCCTCGCCGCGCAGGCCGGCCTCGAACCAGCTGGAGAGGTACTGGATTTCCCCGCCGCCATGCTCGCCCTCCCAGCCATTCAGGGTATCCCATACCGAGATGGGCTCGCTGCGGGCGCGGATCTCCGAGTAGCCGTAGGGATGCAGTTCGGCCCGGACCGCCGTCGGCAAGGCGGTCCACAAAGCCAGAGATATAAAAAGGGGCCCACCGAAGTGGGCACCGAACAGACCAGATTTTGTCACGCAGTGGTCCTTATTGCAGGGTCTCGAAGGTGCCGTCGATGTAGCTGATCTTGATGGCGCCGCTATCCAGCGTCTTGACGTCCGCCACCTTGGTGCTGCCCACGTAGAGGGCCCCCGTGCCACTCTTGTCGGCGATGGCGATGTCCTTGAGTTGCAGGCTGACGCCCAACGGGCTGGTCACGGTCAGGGCGCCGGTCTGCTGTTCCACATCCACGTCATCGAGCTGGAAGCTGTACTGCTCATCACCCCACTTCACCAGCAGGCTGGCATTGCCGCCCTTGAACTGGTTGCGATCCACCACCACGGCGGCGCGCGCCTCGGGCAGCCCCTCGATGCCGGAGAGCGCCAGGCTGGCACTGACCTTGAGCTGCATGAAACTGGTGGCAACGTCGGAGTAATCAGCCAAGCGCAGGCGACCACTCAGGTCGGAGTAAGAGCCCTTATCATACTTGCCCACAGAAACTCCGGCCTCCAGCACTTCACTGCCGGGGAGCAGCACCAGCTGCTGCAGCGCAGCCACGGGGTCATAGATGGCAGCAAAAGCGGCATAGCTCTCTTCGTATCCCTCGCCGCATGAGCCGTAATAGCCGTAATAGCCGTAATAGCCGTAATCAGGAGAATAAGGAGAATAAGGATCACCATCCACACAGAAAGATGTCACGTAGGAAGAGGCGTACTGCTGGCTGTAGGCCTGCTCGGTGTACCCGTATGGGTAATTGTAATCGTAATAGGTGTAAGTGTAGTAGCCATAACTCAGGCCCCAGTTCCCCCCCCTGATCCACCTGAGAGGCCTGCTTCAG
>JBFHKO010000239.1:0-3357 GCA_041595355.1 Aeromonadaceae bacterium | reverse complement strand
GTGATGCTCGTTTGGCGCTCGCTGGTGGATATGGAGAGTGCCTCGGTCCACCCAGTGGAGCCATCCCAACAGATACTATGCTGGAAACGGAGCCTGGCAATAAAGCTGGACCGGCTGCGCAGGGGATAAATACACGCTTCAATGCGGATAAAGGGGCGGGGCTTAATTCAAGTGATTACCCTCCGGACTGCGTTGTTAGTAATGGTGGCTTGCCTGTATTCAAGGTCGATAAAAAAACAGGGGCATTATCCCCAGACCCTGATAAGGAGAATTTAAATAAAAAATACCATTTAGAATATGAAAAAAATGAAAGTTGCATTCCTAATGGAGTGCCGAGGCGCCGAGAGGTTATTGTTCCCATTGGCGACTGCACTAATGGCGTCAATGGCCATGGGGAACTGCGGTTCCTGGGGCTGGCCTGCATGTTTCTCATTCAGCCTGTCGATCAGGCGGATGCCTTCATCGTCGCTGAATATATAAAGCTGTGCAATGCGCCGGCCGGCACTGCGGGTAGTAAGGCAACCACAGTCGGGCCTCATAAAATACAGCTCTACCGCGATAATCTGAGTGGAGATTCCTGATTATGAATATTCCACGCACAATCCCCCGCGGGCTGGCAGTGGTGGAGTTCACCATACTGCTGCCCATACTGCTGCTGTTGTTTTTCTCCGTAACCGAGTTTGGCCGGGCCTTCTACCAGTACACCCAGCTGGAGAAAATCGCCCGCGACACCGCACGCTTTGTCTCCGAGGCCGCCTCGGCCGGCACCACGGGGAACGTAAACCTGACCGCTGCCGTCATCACCCAGGCCAAGAACCTGGCGGTCAATGGTGGCGACAACCGCTCGGGGATTTTGCCCGGTCTGGTGGCCAATAATGTCAGCGTCAGTCAGTTGGGCAGCAGCAATTATATCCGCGTCGAGATCAGCTATAAATTTCAGCCCATGCTGTTTGGCTCCACGCTAAGTCTGCCCACCTTCGGTCTGGGGGGAAATATCAATCTCAATTTCAATTTGATCAGCAGTGCTGTGATGAGGGTATTGTGATGAATAGATCCACTTTCATGTGGCCGCATCGGCAAGCCGGCACGGTACTCATTGAATTCACCATAGTGGCCAGCCTGTTTTTCATCCTGCTGTTCGCCATCATCGAGTTCAGCCGGCTGATGTTTGTCTGGCATGGCCTGAACGAGACCTCTCGGCGCACCGCCCGCCTGGCCGCCGTCTGTCAGGTGAGCACGGCCGAGCAGGCGGATGTCAAGCAACGTGCGCTCATGGCGGGGGTGCCGCTGCCGAACCTGACGGCTGCCAATCTGCAACTGCAGTATCTAGATGAGTCTGGCAATCCCGTTAGCGGCGATTTGACCCAGGCGGCCAGCTTCAACCAGATCCGCTTCGTGCGCGCCAGCATCATCAATTATCAACTGACGCTGCTGATCCCGCTGCTCAGCATCGATCTCAGCCCCTTTGCACCGGATTTCAGCACCACCATGCCGAGAGAGAGCCTGGGCGTCACGCCGACCAATTACACGGATTGTTAATGACCTGAGGGTCAGGGAGTGCATGTGAGCAATACCATAGTCGATTTGCGAACATCGGGGCGGGGCATTCCCCGCATGCTGGCGACCAGCCTGGATTGCTGGCTGGTCAGCAGCAATGCCGACTTCCAGCAGACCCTCGCCGAGCGGCTTGGCACCTGGAGCAACGTGCGGCTGCACGCCTATTCCGGGCTGCACCTCGACGACACGGCTGGTGATGATACCCAGTACCAGTTTCCCGATCTGCTGCTGCTGGATGGTGACGACGACTGGGATGCCCTGCTGGGTGAATTCCGCTCGGTGGCGGGTCAGAATCACACCGCCGTGCTGCTCTTTTGCCAGGGCGCCAATACCGGCCTGATGCGCCGGGCGCTGCGTGCCGGGGTGCAGGATGTGCTGACCCTGCCCTGTGACGATGACGAGCTGTTCGAGGCGCTCAATGCCGCGGCCATGAGCAAGCTGCAACAGGGGCGGCTCGGCCAGGTCAGCGTCTTCATCAATGGCAAGGGCGGCATGGGGGCCACCTTCCTGGCGACCTCGGTCGCCCACCTGCTGGCGGACGAGAGCAAGGAGAGCACCGTCCTCATCGATGCCGACAGCCAGTTCGGTTGCTGCAACTACCTGCTGGGCCTGCAGCCCAAGTTCAGCCTGCAGGATGCCCTGCTGGAAATCGACAACATGGATGACATGTCGCTGGAGGGGCTGCTTTGCAAGCACAAGAGTGGCTTGCGGCTCATCTCCAGCCGCACCAACGAACTGGCTGCCGCCGAGCCGGCCAACCCGGTGGATTTCGCCACCTTCATTGCCAAGCTCAGACGCAACTATGACCATGTGGTCATCGACCTCTCCCGCGGCGTGGAGAACTGGACGTTGCCGGCGCTGACCGAGGCCAATCATCTCTACATAGTGGTGCAGCAGAGCCTGCCGGCGCTGCGTGATGCCGCCCTGCTGCTGCGCCAGATCCGCCACTACACCGGCATCGCCCCCGACAAGTTGCAGGTCATCGGCAATCGCTATTCCAGGCGTCTGGACATAGGCCCGGAGGAGTTCCAGCGCACCCTCAACATCAACAACCTCATACTGGTGCCCAATGATTTCAACACGGCGACCGCCAGCATCAACATGGGGGTTCCCATCAATGAAACCGGCAAGAACAAGCCGCTGACCAAGACCTTGCGTACCCTGGCTCAATCCCTGGCCCTCAAGGGCGGCAAGCCTAAAACCGGACTCAGAGCACTGCTGGCCAGATTAAGGAGCTGATCATGTTCTTTCGATCCTCAGGAAACGGAAAACCCATGGGCGAAGGCGTCAATCCCTCCGCTGCCGCCGCAAGCAGCATGGAGTCACAAGGCCATCAGCTTGGGAGCGCCCCGGGCGGTAATGGTGCCACGGCGAGCCAGCATGGCGGCCAGCGGGAGCTGATGCGCCTCAAGCGGCGGTTGCTGGATGGCTTGTTCAACACCCTGGATCTGTCGCTGCTGGAGACGGTGGGCGAACTCCAGGCCCGGGAGCAGATCAGCAAGGCCACCATAGAGCTGCTGCAGGAGCACGAGGTGCCCATGACGGCGGAGACTCGCCGGCGGCTGCTGAAAGAGATTGGTGACGAGATACTGGGGCTGGGCCCCCTGGAGCCGCTGCTGGCCGACAAGGGCATCTCCGATATCCTGGTCAATGGCTACGACAGCATCTATGTGGAGCGGGGCGGCAAGCTGGAGCTGACCGGTTACCGTTTTCAGGATGATAATCACCTGCTCAACATCATCGATCGCATCGTCTCCCTGGTGGGGCGGCGTATCGATGAGAGCTCGCCCATGGTGGATG
>JBFHKO010000238.1:0-3421 GCA_041595355.1 Aeromonadaceae bacterium | reverse complement strand
GGGGCAACAGCGCGACCAGCTGGGGGTGGTGGCCGATCAGCTTGGTGGCCCGACCTATGCCGGCGATATTGCGGCGGCCTTGCTGACTATCGCCGAGCGGAGCCTCAATAATGCCGAGCTGCCCTGGGGCGTCTATCACTTTGCCGGTGAGCCTCATGTCAGCTGGTTTGAATTTGCCCGGGCCATTTTCGCCGTGGCCGAGCAGCAGGGCGTGCTGGCCAGGTTGCCGGTGGTGAATGCCATCGCTACCGCCGATTACCCGACGCCCGCCAAGCGTCCGGCCAACTCGCGGCTGGATTGCACTAAGATCCGCGCCGCGTTTGGCATCGTGCCTAGCGACTGGCACAAGGCGCTGGAGAATATCCAGGCTTACTCTTCCTGAGAAGCGAGAAGCGAGAAGCGAGAAGCGAGAAGCTCTCGTCTCTCGAATCTCGGCTCTTGAGTCTCGAATCTCGCCTCTTCCATCCACGGTTATTCAATAGAGAATTCAAACATGAAAGGTATCATTCTGGCCGGCGGCAGCGGCACCCGCCTGCATCCGGCCACCCTGGCGGTCAACAAGCAGCTGTTGCCGGTGTACGACAAGCCGATGATCTACTATCCGCTGACCACCCTGATGTGCGCCGGTATCCGCGACATCCTGGTCATCAGCACGCCAAGCGATCGGGAAACCTATGAGCGCATTCTGGGCGATGGGGCCAAGTGGGGCATCAACATCCAGTATGCGGTGCAGCCGAGCCCCGATGGGCTGGCGCAGGCCTTCCTCATCGGTGAGGAGTTCATCGGCGAGGACTCCGTCTGCCTCATCCTCGGCGACAACATCTTCCACGGTCATGGCCTGATAGACACCTTGCAGCGGGCGGCCAAACAGGAAGCGGGGGCCACCGTATTCGGCTACTACGTGCAGGATCCCGAACGCTATGGGGTGGTGGAGTTCGATGCCGATGGCCAGGCCATCTCCATCGAGGAGAAACCGGCCCAGCCCAAGTCCAACCATGCCGTCACCGGCCTCTATTTCTACGACAATGCGGTGGTCGAGATCGCCAAGCAGATCAGGCCGTCGCCCCGTGGCGAGCTGGAGATCACCGACGTCAACAACGTCTATCTGCAACAAGGCAAACTGCGGGTCGAGCGACTCGGGCGCGGCTGCGCCTGGCTGGATACCGGCACTCACGACTCGCTGCTGGATGCCGCCATCTTCATCCGGGTGCTGGAAAAACGCCAGGGCCAGAAGGTGGCCAGCCCGGAAGAGACGGCGTTTCGCATGGGCTTCATCGACGGCGATCAGCTCAAGGCGCTGGCCGAGCCGCTGGTCAAGAGCGGTTACGGCGCCTACCTGCTGCGGGTGCTGGAAGAAAACTACCGTTACAAATAGTGCCGGTGAGGGGGCAACCCTGGGCGTCATTCCCGCGAAGGCGGGAATCCAGGGGGAGAGTGAGGCTCTGAATGGCCGCCGGCGCGGGCACGACGACGCTTTGTCACCTGCTCTATTTTACAAATAAGGACGTTATGAAGATTATCGATACCGCCATCCCCGAGGTGAAGATCATCGAACCCCAGGTGTTCGGTGACGAGCGGGGGTTTTTCATGGAGACCTGGAGCGAGGTGCGCTTCAACCAGCTGGTGTGCGAGCGCCGCTTCGTGCAGGACAACCACTCCAAATCCCGCCAGGGCATACTGCGCGGCCTGCACTACCAGACCGAGAACACCCAGGGCAAGCTGGTGCGGGTGGTGGCTGGTGAGGTATATGACGTAGCGGTGGATATGCGCAAGCGCTCACCGACCTTCGGCCAATGGGTCGGGGTGTTGCTGTCCGCCGACAACAAGCGCCAGCTGTGGGTGCCGGAAGGTTTCGCTCACGGCTTCTATGTGACCAGTGAGAGCGCCGAGTTCGTCTACAAGTGCACCGATTACTACAACCCCAAGGCCGAGCATTCGCTGCGCTGGGACGACCCTGAGCTGGCCATCGACTGGCCGCTGGTGAATGGTCAGGCCCCGTCGCTGTCGGCCAAGGACGCCGAGGGGCGCTGGCTCAAGGATGCGGTAACGTTCTGATCCTGCTCCGTCATGCCTGCGCATGCAGGCATCCAGACGTGTGTGGCCGGGCGTGGGTTGCTCCTCGGCGCTCACCCGAGCCGAGGTGCTTTTCTGGGCCCCCGCCTTCGCGGGGGCGACGACCCTGAGTGAGCCAGCATGAGCTATACATTCGCATTCCCATCGCTCATGAATTGATTTAATGGTGGGCGATGTCCACCTTACGGAGAAATGATCTTGAAACGTTTGCTTGTCACCGGCGGTGCCGGCTTTATCGGCGCCAACTTCGTGCACTACTGGCTGGCCAATCACCCGCAAGACCGGGTGGTGGTGCTGGATGCGCTCACCTACGCGGGAAACATCGAGACCCTCAAGCCATTGATGGGTAATCCCAACTTCCGCTTCGTCAAGGGCAATATCTGCAACAGCGAGCTGGTGGAACTGTTGCTGCGCGAGGAGGGCATCGACACCCTGGTGCACTTTGCCGCCGAGTCGCATGTCGACCGCTCCATCAGCGGCCCGGATGCCTTCATCGAGACCAACATCATCGGCACCCACAGCCTGCTCAAAGCCGCGCGCGCCGTCTGGCTGGCCGACCCTGCCAATCCGCTGCCGCACCGCTTCCACCATGTCTCCACCGACGAGGTGTACGGCACCCTGGAGCCCACCGATCCGGCCTTCACCGAGCAGACCGCCTACGAGCCCAACTCGCCCTATTCGGCCTCCAAAGCGGCCTCGGACCACCTGGTGTGCGCCTACCACCACACCTACGGCCTGCAGGTGACCACCAGCAACTGCTCCAACAACTACGGCTACTTCCACTTCCCCGAGAAGCTGATCCCGCTCTGCCTGACCAACATCCTGGAAAGCAAGCCGCTGCCCATCTACGGCGATGGCAAGCAGATCCGCGACTGGCTGTTCGTCGAGGATCACTGCCGCGGCATCGAACTGGTGCTGGATCAAGGCCGGGTCGGCGAGACCTACAACATCGGCGGCGTCAACGAATGGCAGAATATCGACATAGTCCGGCTCATCTGTCAGCGGGTGGATGCCGAGTTCGATGCCAACCCTGAGCTGGCCAAGCAGTTTCCGCTGGCACCGCCGGCCCAGGGGCAGGCCAGTGGCTCGCTCATCACCTATGTGACCGATCGCGCCGGTCATGATCGCCGCTACGCGGTGGGCACCGACAAGATCCGCACCGAGCTCGGCTATATGCCCCAGGAAACCTTCGAGACCGGCATCGCCAAGACCATCCGCTGGTATCTGGCCAACGAGGCCTGGTGGCGGCCGCTGAAAAAATAGTGTCTCTTGGGCGTTTGCCCGCCCAAATGCGAGAGGCGAGTATGCCTCTCGCCTCTCGCCTCTCGCCTCTCGCCTCTCGCCTCTC
>JBFHKO010000237.1:0-3425 GCA_041595355.1 Aeromonadaceae bacterium | reverse complement strand
TGTTGGGGCGGTTTACCGACTACCTGAAGCAGTTGCCCGAGGCCTATCCCGATCTGGTGGATGTCACTCTGGTGGAGAGCCTGCTGAGTGCCCTGCAGGCGCGGCTGTTGGCTGCCGGCGAGGCGCTGGTGACCGCCTCGCTCAACTCCCTGGTCAACGTGGTGGTGCTGCTGGTCTACCTGATACTGGTGCCGCGGCGGGTGTTTTTCATGCTCAAGGACAAGCCGCAGCTGATGGGCGTGGTGCGTCGCTTCCTGCCCAACAACCGGGTGCTGGCACAACGGGTATGGTTGGAGATGAATGCCCAGATCAGCAATTACGTGCGCGGCACCGTCATCCATATCTTCATCGTCGGGCTGGTCAGTTTTCTGGTGTTTGCCATCATGGACATCAACTATGCCCTGTTGCTGGGGGTGGCGGTGGGCTTCTCGGTGCTGATCCCCTATGTGGGGGCCATGGCGGTGACCGTACCTCTGGTGCTGGTCGGGTTGTTCCAGTGGGGGTTGTCGGCGGAGTTTGTCTATCTGATGGTGGCGTACGCGGTGATCCAGGCTCTGGATGGCAATGTGCTGGTGCCGTTGCTGTTTTCCGAAGCCATGAATCTGCATCCCATCGCCATCATAGCGGCGGTGCTGGTATTTGGCGGTTTATGGGGCTTCTGGGGTGTCTTTTTTGCCATACCCCTGGCGACCCTGGTCAAGGCGGTCATCGCCGCCTGGACTCCGCTGCCCCAGGATACAGAGACTCAGGAGGGGTAGCGGTGATCTCTCTGCAGGTTGTTCACCCGGGGCATTCCCGGAGAATGGGAGGCGCCAACCAAACCAATCATCCGAGGTGCCCGAGTGAACAACCATAAAAATGCCCGATTAACCGTCTTTGGTCGACAGCTTCTTGTCCTGCGGATCCTTGAACAGGGCCTGCGTGTTGCGGCCATGTCTGTCAGTTAGGGGCTTGCCATGCTCGCGAAAGCGGGCATCCAGACGAATTCGCCGCCGGGGTAACCGCCTGGCTTGGTGGCAACGGCCAGCATCCCGATGGGTTCCCTGGATTTCCGCCTGCGCGGAAATGACGGCACCTCGCCATTCCCTGCCAACGGATCCGCATCGCCGCGTTGCGGGGCTTTTGCATTGCGGCCGAGCCTCAGTAGAGCAGGCTGTAGAGCTTGCGTCGATACTGGGCGGCCAGGGGATCGCCGCTCAGGGTCGCCAGTATGTCGAGGTAGATCTTCTTGGCATTGCCCTGATTCAGATCCCGGCTCAGCAGGGCGAACAGCAAGTCGAGTGCCTCCTGCTTGCGACCGGTCTGGCTGTACTGTACCGCCAGCTCCTCTCGCAGCAGCACATTGTCGGGATCCGCGGCCAGTTGGGCTTCCAGAGCCTTGATCTCCGGGCTGTCCGAGGCCTGAACGGCCAGATCCAGTTGCGCGCGCAGCTGATGGTAGTCGCTCTCCTGATCCACCATGGGGATCTCTTCCAGCAGGCTGCCGGTCTCCTCCAGACGCTGGGTCTCGAGACAGGCGCGGGCCAGGGCCAGCTTGATGTCGGCACGGGCCGGAGCCAGTTCACGGGCCTGCCTGAGCAGACGGTAGGCGGGCTGGGGCTGGGCATCGGCCAGCTGCTGGCGCGCCTCCTCGAGCAGCAGATCCTCCTCCTTGGGTAGGTAGTTGGCCAGCATGGCCTGGATGGCGGCTGGCTCCTGGGGGCCCTGGAGGGCATCTACCGGTTGGCCGCTGCGAAACAGCACCAGGGCCGGCAGTGCCTGCAATCCCAGCTGGACCGCCAGGCTCTGCAGCGTCGGATCGGCCACATCGACCCGGGCCAGGGTGATGGCCGGATTGTTGGGGCCGATGAGTTGCTCTACCTGAGCCCCCATGGCCTGGCATTCCGGCAGCTCGTCGGCATAGAAGTAGACGGCGACCGGCTTTTGCATGGAGGCATCGATGAGTTCGGTACGGAAGTTTTGCGGGGTGATGGTGACTATCATGTCGGCTCGCCATTCAGGAAAGGTGGAAATGAATATGGTGACGCCAGGGGGCGGATTTCAAGTCCCGGCGTCAGCATATGCAGCGTAATGGGTGGCAGCTCGGCCTGCTGGCAGGCCAGGGCCAGGTGCAGGCTGCCCAGCTGGCGATGCAGCAGGCTGTAGGCCTGGTCATCCAGCTGGTTGGCATGCAGCCTGGGGATGGGGCGCTGCAAATCCAGAGCAAAGCGCGCCAGTCCCGCCTGCAGGCCGCCGCCATGGGCCTTGAGCAGCGCCTCCTTCAGGCTCCACAGGCGCAGGAAAGCCGGCGCCTGTGCCGCCGCGGGCAGGGCCTGCAGCTGGGCCAGCTCATGGGGATGACAGTAACGGCGCGCCAGCGCCAGCGGATCGCCGAGCCGGCGCGTCTGCTCCAGATCGACGCCCAGGCGTGTCGTGCCCACGGCCAGTATCAGCCAGTCGCCACTGTGGCTGAGATTGAAGTCCAGGGCACCATGGTGCAGGCAGGGACGGCCATGGGCCTCCTCCGTCAACACCAGCTGCGCGGGCTCGAGCCCCAGCCGGCATGCCAGCAGCTGGCGCAGCAGGTAGCGGCTCAGCAGGAACTGGCGCGCACGCGCCGGCTGGCTCAGCCCCTGATGGCGCCGGCGCTCCTCGGCGCTGAGGGGCGCCAGCAGCTCGGCATCCGGCCAGGCTTGCCAGGCGGCCGGGCGGCAGAGATAGAGATCGACGGCCGCCCCCCCGGGCATCATGGCTGCGCCCGGAAGCGATGCAGCTCGTTCATGACCTGGATCAGCATGGCCATGTCCGGCGTGGCATCCTCCAGCGGCTGATAGCTGTCGCGCTCCAGGATACGAAAATCGCCCTGGCGGTTGAATTCGGTGATCTGTTGTTCGCCATAGATGACGAAGTGGTGCTGATCGCCGGCCAGCACCCAGTTGCGCGGACTCGGGGTCAGCAGCGACACGCCGCTGCTGTAGACATGGGGGGGGGAGCGAACGCCCAGCAGCCTTTGCATCAGGGTGGGAGCCACATCCAGGTGGCTGGTCTGGCGTGTGCTGCGTGCCGGCGGCAGGCCCGGCCAGGCCACCACCAGCGGCACCTGCAGTTGATAGGGTGAGTAGTTGCTGCCGGCCCCCCATTGATTGTGCCCCGAGTCGTTGAACTCCTGACCGTGATCGCTGGTGATCACCACCACCGTATTCTCGGCCAGCCCCAGCGTGCCCAGCTGCTCCAGCAGGCCACCCAATCGCTGATCGGTCTGGAATACCGCGTTGCGGTAGCGGTTGATCAGCTTGGCGCTGCTCTCTTCCGTGAAGGCGGTGAAGGGGTTGACCTGCTCCAGCTGGGGCTGGAAGGGGCCCTTGACGCCGGGATCCGTGGCCAGGGTGGCAGGGGCGTTCAATGCCAGGTAGGTGAACCAGGGGCGGCTGCCATCCTGGCTGGCG
>JBFHKO010000236.1:0-3442 GCA_041595355.1 Aeromonadaceae bacterium | reverse complement strand
TGCAATGCGGCGACCAGCGCAGCCGGCATATCCGCCTCCAGTTTCAAATCGTGGTTGCTGGCACCCCAGGTGCGCCCCAGTAGCCAGCGGGGCTCGGCAATGGCCTGCGCCAGTGACTGTCCCAGATAGAGATGGCGCCAGATGATGGCAGCCTGGGTCTGGGGCTGGCCTTCGCCGCCCATGGTGCCGTAGGCCAGCACCCGCCCATCGTCAAGCTGCGCCAGCGCCGGATTGAGGGTATGAAAGGGTTGGCGGCCGCCGGCCAGGCGGTTGGTGGCGCCCTCCTCGAGACTGAAGCTCACGCCGCGGTTGTTCCACAGCAGCCCCAGCTCCGGGATCACCAGTCCGGAGCCGAATTCCCAGTAGATGCTCTGAATGAAACTGACCATGCGTCCGGCCCCGTCGCGGGCGCCCATCCACACGGTATCGCCGGGCTTGGCCGCATTGGGCCAGGGCGCAGCCTTCTCCAGGCTGATGCCGCGAGCCAGGCTCGCCAGGCCCGGTTCGGCCAGCCAGCGAGCCACATCCAGCGTGGCCAGGGCCGGATCCTGCGCCTCGGCGTTGCGCACTCTGAACGCCTGCTTGGTGGCCTCCACCAGCAGATGCAGCTGTTGCGCCTCGGAGAGGTCCGGCCGGTAGAGACGGTCGAACAGGGCCAGAATGAGCAGCGAGGCCACCCCCTGAGTGGGCAGTGGCAGGTTGTAGAAGGTGCCCTGACGGGTGGTCACCGACAGCGGCGCCCGCTGGCGCGCCTGGTAGGAGGCGAGATCGGCGGCGGTCAGGGGCGAGCCGGCCGCCGTCAGCCCGGCCGCGATGCAGGTGGCGGTCTCGCCACGATAGAAGTCATCCAGGCCCCGGCGGGCCAGCTGGGTCAGCAGATCGGCCAGCGGACCGTTACACAGCGTCTGGCCCACGTCCAGCAGCTGGCCAGCCGGCAGATAACGTTCGGCAAAGCCGGGTACGCCAGCGAGCTCGGTCGCCGTCTTGCGGCTGGCGGCTGCCAGGCTGCCGGTGACGCTGATGCCCTCCCTGGCCAGACGGATGGCCGGCGCCAGCAGGCGCTCCAACCCCAGCCCCGACTGCCAGCGCTCGCTGATGGCCAGCGCCTGTTGCCAGCCGCTGACCGTACCGGCCACGGTCAGCGCCGCCAGCGGGCCGCGCTCGGGAATACGGTCCAACCCCCTGGCCGCATAGTGGGCCAAGCTCGCTCCGGCGCCGCTCAGCCCGGCCGCATCAATGGCCACCGGGGCCTGCCCCGGCTCATGGATGAGCCAGAAACCATCGCCGCCAAGGCCGTTCATGTGGGGATAGGCCACGCTGATGGCCGCCGCCGCTGCCACCATGGCCTCGATGGCGCTGCCGCCATCGCGCAGCACCCCCAGGCCGGCCTGGGTGGCTTGAAAATGGGAGGCGGTAAAGGCGAGCTCATTCATGTCACGGCTCCTTGCTGAACTGACGGGCCAGCGCCAGCAGCAGCATGTCGCTGCCTGGGGAGCCGATGAGAGAGAGACCGAAGGGCACGCCGTCCACCTGAGCCAGCGGCAGATGCAGTTGAGGCAGCCCCGCCAGCCCGGCCATGGCGGTGAGGCCCATCAGCCGCAGGCGAAACTCGGCCAGCTCGTCGCCACTGCTCTGCCGCAGGGGCGCCAGATCCGGGGTGGTGGGAATGCAGAGCACCCGCCCCGGGCTCAGTTGCGGACCCATCTCCGCCAGCCAGGCTTGGCGTTGAATGTCGGCCTCGGCCTCCTGCTCGGCGCTGAGGCCGCAGGCCCAGCGAAAACGGGCGGCAATGTCGGGGGCCAGATCGCCATGATGAACGGCCACCCAGTCGCCATGAATGCGGGCCAGCTCGCGCCCCTGCAACACCCGAAAGGTCTCGCTCAGGGCATCCACCCGCGCCGGCGCCAGATCCCAGGTCTGGACGCCAGCGACCTGCTTGGCCAGCCGGGCTCTGATCGGCTCCAGCACCGACTGCAGGGCCGCCGGCAGGCGCGCAAACAGAGACGGCACGAACAGCAGTTGTACCGGCCCGGGCTGGCGCGGCGCCTCGTCGAACAGCACGGCGCCGACCCGCTCCAGAGTCAAGGCGTCGCGACACAGCCAGCCCGGAGTATCGAAGCGGGGCGCCAGCGGCACCATGTGTGCCAGCGAGAGACGACCATGGGTGGGGCGCAATCCGAACAGGCCGTTGTAGCAGGCTGGCACCCGAATGGAGCCACCGGTATCGGTGCCGAGACCCACCTCGGCGTCGCCCCGGGCCACCGCTACCGCCGAGCCGCTCGACGAGCCGCCGGGCAGACGCGCCGGTGCTACCGGGTTGATGGGGGTACCATAATGGGCATTGCAGCCATTGAGGCTGTAAGCCAGCTCGTCGGTCTGTACCCGCCCCACCACCCGGATGCCGGCATCCAGCAATTGCTGCAGCACCGGCGCCGTCGCCTCGGCCGGCGCGTGACTGGCCAGCCAGGCCGGGTTGCCGGCACCGGTGCAATATCCGGCCACATGGAACAGATCCTTGTACACCAGGCGCAGATCCTGCAGCGGACCGGCCACCCCCTCATTGAAGTGATGCGGCCCCTGGGGGCAGTAGACAGCATGATCCGACATGGTGGGCACTCCTGATCCGAATGGCTCAATTAAACAACTTTAGTTGTTGCGTGTAAACACATTGGAACATTAATTCCAGCTGGTGGCGCAACAAACACGCCGATTGCCGATTGCAGTGGGTAATTCCTCCATGAGCGCCGGCATCTTCCGCGCCCATCACCCGGGACGGGCTGGATGTCCGTTTCGTGGTCAATACCCTGGCCCCCTACCTGTTGACGCAGCGGCTGCTGCCGCTGATGGGCCAAAGCGGGCGCATCATCAACCTATCCTCCGCAGCCCAGGCGCCCGTCGACCCAAGGGCGCTGGCCGGACAGATCAGGCTGAGCGACGATTTCAACGCCTACGCGCAGAGCAAGCTGGCGCTGACGATCTGGTCCCGCCAGCTGGCGCGTCAGCACCCGCAGGGACCGGTCATAGTGGCGGTCAATCCCGGCTCCCTGCTGGGCAGCAAGATGGTGAGAGAGGGCTTCGGCGTGGCCGGCGGCGATATCGGCATCGGGGCCGAAATAGTGATCCGCGCCGCGCTGGCGGAGGAGTTCGACACCGCTTCCGGGCGCTATTTCGACAACGATGCCGGCCGCTTTGCCTCCCCGCATCCCGATGCGCTGGACCCGGAGAAATCCGCATCGGTCCTGAGCGCCATCGAGGCGACGCTGGCGGCCATCACCCCATCAGGCGCAGCATAAGCACAGCCGCCGTTGACCATGCAGGCAAGGCCCTGGATCTAGCCGCCGAAGGGCGGCTCCAGCTCTTCCAGCTCGGCATAGAGGCTGTCGAGGGCCTGCTCCCGCTGCCGCTCCGGGTGCGGTTGTGGACACAGATTGCACAGCAGGCT
>JBFHKO010000235.1:0-3463 GCA_041595355.1 Aeromonadaceae bacterium | reverse complement strand
TCCCCCAGCTCCGCCAGCACGGCCTTGGTGTGATCCGCCTCGCCCACCGACACGCCGCCGGAGGTGATCACCGCATCCGCCTGGGCGGCCAGCAGCAGGGCGGCGCGCAGCGCCGCCGGGTCATCCGCCACTATGCCCAAATCCAGGCACTGTACCCCCATCCGCTCCAGCATGGCATGGATGCCGTAACGGTTGGAGTCATAGATATCGCCGGCCCCCAGCGGGGCCCCCACCGGCTTGAGCTCATCACCGCTGCTGAGCAGCGCCACCTTGAGGCGCCGGTAGACCGGCACCTGCGCCAGCCCCAGCGAGGCCAGCAGCGGCAACTCCCGGGGGGTAATACGGGTACCGGCCGCCAGCACCACCTCGCCGGCCCGGATATCCTCACCAGCCCGGCGGATGTTCTGACCGGCCACCGGCGCCTTCAGCAGCTCGATACCCGCCTCGCTCTGGCGGGTCAGCTCCTGCATCACCACCGCCTCGGTGCCGGGCGGCAGCGGCGCGCCGGTCATGATGCGGATGCAACTGCCCGCCGGCCAGGCGCCGCTGAACGGCTGACCGGCAAACGCCTTGCCCGCCAGGGGCAGCATGCGCCCGGGGATGGCCTCTGCCAGACGCAGGGCATACCCATCCATGGCCGCGTTGTCGAACGGCGGCACCGCCAGGGGTGAGCAGAGATCCTCGGCCAGCACTCGCCCCAGCGCCGACTTGAGCGCCAGCGTGTCGACACCGGCCACCGGCGCCATGCGCACCAGCATGGCCGCCAGGGCCTCGGCCAGCGTCTTGACTCCCTCTACCGAACAGGCTCCCATTCGCACCTCCTTTTCACTGGTTTGCGGCTGCATGGGCGTAACAAAAAACCCCCGGACGCGGCCGGGGGAAACCAACGCAGACCATCATGAACGCATCAGCCCGCCTTGAGCCAGACCTCCTCGCCACGCAACTCCACCGGCCAGGTGCGCACGGCCACGCCTTCCTCGTCCAGGCAGCGGCCATCCTCGAGGGCGAAATGCTGCTTGTACAGGGGCGACGCCACACAGGGCACGCCCTGCTGATCGCCGATGATGCCACGGGAGAGTACAAAAGATTCGCCGATGGGATCCCAGTTGTCCAGTGCATAGACAGACGGATCCAGCTGCGGCACATAGAAGAGGGCCACTTGCTGGCCCGCGACCAGGGCGGCACAGCCGCTGTTGGGGAACAGCTCATTCAGCTGACAGATTTTTACCCAGCTCATACTACCTCCTGGATGGCGATCAGGGTGGCGTCCTTGCTTTCACGCACCGGAATCGCCTGGTCACGTTCGATTTGACGGGCCGGCACATGGACCTCGTCGGTATTGATGAAGGCGGCGAAGCGCTTGAGCTTTTCCGGATCCTCGATGGTGTTCTTCCACTCGCACACGAAGGTGTCAACGATGAGTTCCATCTGTCGCTCCAGCTCGGCAACCAGCCCCAGTTTGTCGTCGATAACCACCGCCTTCAGGTACTCGAGCCCCCCGTCCAGGTTCTCCATCCAGACCGAGGTGCGCTGCAGGCGGTCGCCGGTGCGCACATAGAACATCAGCAGCCGGTCGATGTAGCGGATCAGGGTGACATCATCCAGATCGGTGGCGAACAGGTCGGCATGCCGCGGACGCATGCCGCCATTGCCGCATACATACAGGTTCCAGCCCTTCTCGGTGGCGATGACGCCGATATCCTTGCTCTGGGCCTCGGCGCACTCGCGAGTACAGCCGGACACGGCGAATTTCAGCTTGTGGGGGGAACGCAGCCCCTTGTAGCGGTTCTCCAGCAGCACCGCCATGCCGACCGAATCCTGGACGCCATAGCGACACCAGGTGGAGCCGACACAGGACTTGACGGTACGCACCGACTTGCCGTAGGCCTGACCGGTCTCGAAACCGGCCGCCACCAGCTCGCCCCAGATGGCCGGCAGCTGGTCCACCCGGGCACCGAACAGGTCGATACGCTGACCGCCGGTGATCTTGGTATACAGATCATATTTCTTCGCTACCTCGCCGATGACGATGAGCTTGTCCGGGGTGATCTCGCCACCCGGGATGCGCGGCACCACCGAGTAGGTACCATCCTTCTGCAGGTTGGCCAGGAAGGCATCGTTGGTGTCCTGCAGCGGCTGATGGGGCTTGTCCAGCACCGGCTCGTTCCACAGGGACGCCAGTATGGAACCCACCATGGGCTTGCAGAGGTCGCAGCCCATGCCCTGGCCATGCTTGTCCAGCACCGCCTCGAAGCTCTTCAGCTCGCCGACCCGCACCTGGTGGAACAGCTCCTGACGGGTGAAGGAAAAATGCTCGCAGACATGGTTGTTGGCCTCCATGCCCAGCTCCAGCAGCGTCTGATCCACCACCTGCTTGAGCAGGTTGGAGCAGCCGCCACAGCCGGTGCCGGCCTTGGTGCAGCCCTTGACGTCGCCGAGCGTATGGTTGCCCGCCTTGACCGCGGCCACCACATCGCCCTTGGTGACATTGTGGCAGGAGCAGAGGGTGGCCGTATCCGGCAGCACCATGGGGGCGGCACCGGCTCCGGCTTCGCCCGGCACCAGCAGGGAGAGCACCGGATCCGGCAGAGCCACCTTGTTCAGGTACAGCTGCAGCAGTTGGTCATAGTCGCCGTTGTCGCCCACCATGATGGCGCCCAGCAGCGTCTTGCCCTCGGCATCGATCACCAGCTTCTTGTAGACGCCACCGGGGCGATCCAGCAGCAGCAGCTCCTGGGAGCCCGGCGTCTGGGCATGGCTGTCACCAATGGCCCCCACATCGACCCCCATCAGCTTGAGCTTGGTGCTCATGTCGGCCCCCTGGAAGCGGGTATCGCCCCCCAGCAGGCTGCTGACCGCGGCGCGGGCCATCTGGTAGCCCGGGGCCACCAGACCGAAGATCTTGCCCGACCAGAGGGCGCACTCGCCAATGGCCAGGATGTCGCCATCCGAGGTGAGGCAGGCCTCGTCGATGAGAATGCCGCCGCGCTCCCCCACCGCCAGACCGGCCGCCCGTGCCAGGTTGTCCTCGGGACGGATACCGGCGGAGAAAAGGATGACGTCGGTTTCCAGGAAGTCGCCGCTCTTGAATACCATGCGATGACGGGCACCTTCGCCGTCGATGATCACCTCGGTGGCGGTGTCGGTATGCACCCGCACGCCCAGGCTCTGGATCTTGCTCTTCAGCAGCTCGCCGCCGGCGCTGTCCAGCTGGACCGGCATCAGCCGCGGGGCAAACTCGACCACATGGGTTTCCAGCCCCAGCAACCGCAGGGCGTTGGCCGCCTCCAGCCCCAGCAGCCCGCCCCCGACCACCACACCGGTACGCCCACCGGCGCAGGCATCGCGGATGGCATCCAGATCCGCCAGGGTACGGTAGACATAGCAACCGTCGCGCTCATGTCCCGGGATGGGCGGCACGAAGGGGTAGGAGCCGGTCGCCAGCACCAGCTTGTCATAGGCG
>JBFHKO010000234.1:0-3470 GCA_041595355.1 Aeromonadaceae bacterium | reverse complement strand
GAGCGTTATGGCATCCAGGCCATCACTGACGTAGTCCGCAATCCCTCCTATGAGCAGCTGTTCCTCGAGGAAACCCGCGCCGATCTGCAGGGCTTTGAGCGGGGTGTGGTCACCGAGCTCGGCGCCGTCAAGGTGGATACCGGCATCTTCACCGGCCGCTCCCCCAAGGACAAATACATCGTCGAGGACGACATCACCCGGGATACCATTTGGTGGTCGGAGGGGGGCAAGAACGACAACAAGCCCATCAGCCCGCAGATCTGGGATCATCTCAAGAAGCTGGTGGTCACCGAGCTGTCCGGCAAGCGCCTGTTCGTGGTGGACGGCTTCTGCGGCACCAATCCGGATACCCGCCTGGCGGTGCGCATCATCACCGAGGTGGCCTGGCAGGCTCACTTCGTCAAGAACATGTTCATTCGTCCCTCGGAGGCGGAGCTGGCCCAGTTCGAGCCCGACTTCGTGGTGCTGAACGGTTCCAAGTGCACCAACCCGCAGTGGAAAGAGCAGGGGATGAACTCGGAGAACTTCGTCGCCTTCAACCTGACCGAGAAGATGCAGGTCATTGGCGGCACCTGGTATGGCGGCGAAATGAAAAAGGGGATGTTCACCATCATGAACTACCTGCTGCCACTGCGCGGCATCGCCTCCATGCACTGCTCCGCCAACGTCGGCAAGGAGGGGGATGTCGCCATCTTCTTCGGCCTCTCCGGCACCGGCAAGACCACCCTCTCCACGGATCCCAAGCGGGCCCTCATCGGTGACGACGAACATGGCTGGGATGATGAAGGCGTGTTCAACTTCGAGGGTGGTTGCTATGCCAAGACGGTGCGCCTGTGCAAGGAGGCCGAGCCCGACATCTACAATGCCATCAAGCGGGATGCGCTGCTGGAGAATGTCAGCGTCGATGCCAACGGCAAAATCGACTTCGATGACTGCAGCAAGACCGAAAATGCCCGAGTCTCCTACCCCATGTACCACATTGCCAACATCGTCAAGCCCGTCTCCAAGGCCGGCCATGCCAGCAAGGTGATATTCCTGACCGCCGATGCCTTCGGCGTGCTGCCCCCGGTCTCCAAGCTGGACAAGGAGCAGACCCAGTACCACTTCCTCTCCGGCTTCACCGCCAAGCTGGCCGGCACCGAGCGCGGCATCACCGAACCCGTGCCCACCTTTTCGCCCTGTTTCGGCAAGGCCTTCCTGGCCCTGCACCCGACCAAATACGGCGAAGAGCTGGTCAAGCGCATGGAAGCCGCCGGCGCCGAGGCCTACCTGGTGAACACCGGCTGGAACGGCAGCGGCAAGCGCATCTCCATCCAGGACACCCGCGCCATCATCGACGCCATTCTGGACGGCGCCATCGAGAAGGCGCCCCTGAAGACACTGCCCATCTTCAATCTGCAGATGCCCATCGATCTGCCGAACGTGGATCCGCGCATCCTGGACCCGCGGGATACCTATGCCGATGCCGGCCAGTGGCAGGCCAAGGCCACCGATCTGGCCCAGCGCTTCATCAAGAACTTCCAGCAATACACCGACAACGAAGAAGGCCAGCGCCTGGTGGCCGCCGGCCCGCAGCTGCCCTGAGCCCGGGAAGGCATGCTTCAAGGCGAGCCCTGCGGCTCGCCTTGTTTTTTGTCGCTAAGATGCGCTGGCGGCGAAAAAAGCGGTTCAAACACGCCGTCCCAGCGGCTATAAAAGACGTTACCTTCCCCCTGTAATCACAACCGACCCGACCCCATGAAAACCAATCTCATCACCCGCGAGGGCTACGAGGCCCTCAAACAGGAGCTGGAACAGCTGTGGCGCGTCACGCGCCCCGAGGTCACCCAGAAGGTCGCCTGGGCCGCCAGCCTGGGCGATCGCAGCGAGAACGCCGATTACCACTACAACAAGAAGCTGTTGCGTGAAATAGACCGCCGGATCCGCTACCTGCGCAAGTGCATGGAGCTCCTCAAGGTGGTGGACTACTCGCCGCAGCAGGAGGGCAAGGTCTTCTTCGGCGCCTGGGTGGAGGTGGAAAATGAGCAGGGGGAAAACAAGCGCTTTCGCATCGTCGGCCCCGACGAGATTTATGGCCGCAAGGACTACATCTCCATCGATGCGCCCATGGCCCGCGCGCTGCTGAAAAAAGCGGTGGATGACGAGGCCGAGGTCGCGACGCCCCAGGGCAAAAAGCTCTGGTTCATCAACAAGATTGAATATGCGGGCCCCCGGCCGGGCTGACACGCCCCGGCAGCGGCTGGCGCGCCTCGCTCTTTCCCCCGCCTCAGGCGAGGCAGTAACGGCCGCCGCCGGCCCGGTACCAGGCGCTGAACGCCTCTGCCGGCGCCGGGCGGCTGATGAGGTAGCCCTGAGCAAGGTCGCAGCCGATATCGGCGAGAAAAGCGTAGGCACAGGGATCTTCCACCCCCTCGGCCACCACCTGCATGCCCAGATCGTGGGCCAGATTGAGAGCCGCCCTGACGATATGCACCGAGTCGGAGGTGCTGCACAGCTGTTTCATGAAGCGCTGATCGATCTTGAGCACCGACACCGGCAAGTCGCTCAGGTATTGCAATGATGAATAGCCGGTGCCGAAATCGTCGATGGAGAGAGTGAGTTGCCGGTTCGCCAGCCGGGTCAGCTCCCGCGTGGTGTGCTCGATATCCTGCATCAAGGCACTCTCGGTGATTTCGAGCTCCAGCCAGTGGCCAGCGATCCCGTGCTTGTCCAGCAGCCCCAGGATGCTGTCGACGAAACCGGGCTGCAGCAGGTTGCGCGCCGAGATGTTGACCGCCATCCTGAGCTCGATGCCCTGAGCATGCCAGGCCGCCAGCTGAGCCAGGGCGCTGTCGATGGCCCACTCGGTCAGCTGGTCGATGAGGGTGCTCTGTTCGGCGCGCGGAATGAACTTCCCGGGCGGGACATTGCCGCGCTGCGGATGCTGCCAGCGCATCAGCGCCTCTACCCCGACGATGGCGCCGCTGGCAAGGCATACCTTGGGTTGATAGTGCAGTGCCAGCTGGCCCTGCTCCAGCCCGGCCTTCAACTCGCCCAGCAGCGCGAGGTTCTCCCGCACCCTCGCCGGGTCCAGCGCGGGGGTGAAGCGCACCAGCCGTCGCGAGCGCTCGCTGGCGCTGCACAGCGCCACCTCGGCCTGTCGCAGACAACGCTCGGCATCCTGCTCGCGGTCAGACAGCTCGGCATAGCCCATGTAGATATCGCCGTGGAGAACCGTGCCGCCCAGCGAAAATGGCTGTGCAAACGCCTCGGACAATAGCGTCAGCCTGGCCTCGACGTCACCGCCGCCATGGTTCGGCAGAGCGGCCAGCTGATGATGGTGGCTGCGATAGACTTCGCTGCCGGCCCCCAGCCGTTCAAGCAGCCGCAGCGACAGCTCACAGAGAAGATCATCCGTGAGCTGCGCGCCGTAGGCGGTCTCGATCTCGACCACATTCTCGAGCGAGATGACGACCAGGGTGCGCGGGGCG
>JBFHKO010000233.1:0-3483 GCA_041595355.1 Aeromonadaceae bacterium | reverse complement strand
TGTCTGCCGCATAACGAGTGCCGTGCACTGAAAGCGAGGCGGGCTGTCCGGGGTGCGGCCGCCACACTGATAACCTCCCTTTAAAATCAGCCTGATGCTGTTTGTTTTAGGCGGTGTTAGGGGCCGGTCATGGATGGCTGCCGGGGCGCTTTTATTTGTTATGTTGTCATGTATATAACGCAGGCCTGTACGCTTTATCACATCCATATGGCCCCATCCGGCGGTGCACCGCCGCCGCGCCTCAGAGCAGGGCCACGGCCTTGATCTGGGCCCAGAGGTGTTGCCCGGGGGCCAGCTGCAGCTGGCGGGCGGAGCGCGCCGTGACCCGTGCCAGCAGCGGGCTGCCGGCCACATCCAGGCGTACCAGCACATGACCGGGGGTGTCGGCGGCGGCCAGCGCCACCACCCGGGCCGGCAGCAGATTGAGGATGCTGGAGTCCAGTGCATGGGAGAGGCTCAGGCTGACATCCCGGGCGTGGATGCGACAGCGCAGGCGGCTGCCGAGCGGCTCGCGCCGGCCGGCGACCCACAGCGTCTCGCCGGCGCTGGCCAGCCGCGACAGGCCATCTTCGGCGTGGCTCTCCAGCCGGGTTTGCCACACCACCCCCACGTCGTCGGCGAAGGCGGGCGGCAGATCCAGCCGCGCCAGGGTCTCGGTCAGCGGGCCGCTGGCCACCACCCGCCCCTGCTCCAGCAGCACCAGGTGATCCGCCAGCCGCGCCACCTCGTCCGGGGCATGGCTCACATAGAGAATGGGGATGGCGAGCTCCTCGTGCAGCCGCTCCAGATAGGGCAGTATCTCCTGCTTGCGCTTGAGATCCAGCGCCGCCAGGGGTTCGTCCATCAGCAGCAGCCGGGGAGCCGTGAGCAGGGCTCGGGCGATGGCGGCCCGCTGACGTTCACCGCCGGAGAGCCCATCGGCGGGCCGGTCCAGCAGATGACGAATGCCCAACAGCTCGGCCATGGTTTCCAGATCGCCGCGGCGGGCATCGGCCGGCAGCCGCTTGCGGCCGTAGTTGAGGTTCTGGCGCACCGACAGATGGGGAAACAGGCTCGCCTCCTGGAATACATAGCCGATGGGCCGCCGATGAGGCGGCAGGAACAGCCCTCGCCGCTCGTCCTGCCACACCTGATCCCCCACCGCCACATAGCCGCCGGGCAGGCGCTCCAGGCCGGCAATGGCGCGCAGGCAGCTGGTCTTGCCGGAGCCGGAGGGGCCGAACAGGGCACTGATGCCCTCTCCCGGCAGGCTCAGCGCCACATCCAGGCGAAAATCGCCCCGGTCCAGATGGAAGCGGGCTTCTATCATGTTCATGCCGCTCTCCCGCTGCGTCTGGCGCCAAAGGTGTAGATGAGCATCAGGGCCAGGGCGGAGAAGATCACCATGCCCCCCGCCAGCCAGTGGGCCTCGGCATACTCGAGCGCCTCCACATGGTTGTAGATCTGGGTCGACAGCACCCGGGTCCGGCCGGGAATGTTGCCGCCTATCATCAGCACCACGCCGAATTCGCCGATGGCATGGCAAAAGCCCAGCACGGTGGCGGTGACGAAGCCCGGCCGGGCCAGCGGCAGCACCACGCTGAAAAAGGTATCCAGCGGCCCCGCCCGCAGGGTGGCCGCCACCTCCAGCGGTCGCCGGCCTATGGCCTCGAAGGCATTCTGCAGCGGCTGGATGACGAACGGCAGGCCATGGATGACACCGCCCACCACTATGCCGGCGAAGGTGAACGGCAGCGTGCCCAGCCCCAGGCGGGTGGTAAGCTCGCCCAGCGGGCCGTTGGGGCCCATGACCACCAGCAGGTAGAAGCCCAGCACGGTGGGCGGCAGCACCATGGGCAGGGTGAACAGGGTGCTGACCCAGGGCTTGAGGCGAGAGCGGGTCTGTGACAGCCACCAGGCCAGGGGGGTCGACAGCAGCAGCAGCAGCAGCGTGACCAGCCCGGCCATGCGCAGGGTGATGCCGACGGCGCTCCAGTCCATCTCGCTCATGCACTCCCCCCCGGCAGGAAGCGCACCTGTACGTCCTTGGGCGCGGCCCAGTAGGGGGCAGAGGTGACCAGCAGATCGGCGCCGGCGGCCGCATAGTCACCGGCATTGCCGGCGTTGATGCCGCCGGCGGCGGCAATCAGCGGCACCCGGCCCAGTCGCTCGCAGCCCAGCCGGCATTCGGCCACCTGGGTAGGGGTGAACTTGTCCAGTTGCAGCATCTCGGCGCCGGCCGCGGCCCAGTGCAGGGCGTCGGCCAGATCGTGCACCTCCACCGCGCGGCGCTGCTCCGGGTGCTGGCGGCGCAGTTCGTCGAGGATCGCCTCGGCCGGGCGGTCGAGGAACAGGCGATGCTCGGCGAACAGCAGCAGGCTTTCCGACAGCCCCAGGCGATGCAGGATGCCACCGCCGGCGCGCACCGACTTGATGCTCAGCGCCTTGGTGCCGGGGGCGTTCTTGCGGGTACAGGCCACCGGCACGCCGTTGGCCGCGGCGACGATGGCGGCGGTGGCGCTGGCAAGGCCACTGCTCCACTCCACCAGTATCTGGGCCGCCTTCCAGACCCGCAGCAGCTGCAGTGGCGTGCCCCGGGCCTGCAACAGCAGGTCGCCGGCGTCGGCCGTCAGACCCGAGGGCAGCCGCACCTCGGCACGGGCACCGGCCAGCTGGAACAGGCGGGCGGCCTCCTCGATGCCGCAGGCCGTCATCGGCTGGCGGGCGGCAAAGCTGAGGTCGGCGGTGGCCGAGGAGAGGGGCAGCGATTCGGAGGTCAGATCGCCATGCGGCACATCTTCGGCCAGCAGGGCCAGCAGCTGGGCATCATGGAGCGCACAAGGGGTGGGGGTCATGGGCTTTCTCCTCGCTCAGTCGTAACTGCACAACAGCACGGCAGAGGCCTTGAAGGCGGCGCAGGCGCGCTGGCCTTCGGCCAGTCCCAGCTGTTCGACGCTGTCGCTGGTCACCACGGCGCACAGGCTCTTGCCGCCCGGCAGGGCCAGCACCACTTCGGTGTTCACCGGCCCCTCCTGCAGGCGCACCACCTCGCCCCACAACTGGTTGCGGGCGCTGAGCCTGAGGTCGGGGTCGGTGAACAGCAGCACCGAATGGGATTTCACCAGCGCATAGAGTTCACTGCCAGGCTGGATGGCCAGGCTTTCGACGGACTCCCGGGTGATCACCGAATGAATGCGCTGCTGGTCGTCCAGCTCCAGGCTCACCTCGACATCCACCGGGCCGCTACGCACGGCCACCACTGTGCCCAGAAACTGGTTGCGGGCGCTGCTCTTCATGGACAGGCGGCGGATGAGGCGCCGGAACGCGCGCGCCTCCTGGATTGCTCCGCCCTCCCCGGCCGACGGCTCGGGCATGGCGGTCTGCAGCCGGTTCAGGGTCTGCTGGTATTCGGCCTCCATGGCGCGGTAGAGGGCCACTATCTGGCGGCCATAGGGGGTGAGCTGGGTGCCACCGCCGTGCCTGCCGCCGGTGGTGCGGATCACC
>JBFHKO010000232.1:0-3513 GCA_041595355.1 Aeromonadaceae bacterium | reverse complement strand
TGCTGATCAGCCTGCCGCTGCTCAGTTTCATCGCCATTCTGTCGGGCTTTGCCGGCGGCGCCGCCGTGGCGGTGCTGTCGCTGGACATTCCCCTGGTGCAGTTCATCGATATCGTGCAGCAGGTAGAGCTGCAGCACTACCTGGCGGGCCTGGTCAAGGCGCCCTTCTTCGCCGTCCTGATCGCCCTCATCGGCTGCCTGGAAGGCTTCAAGGTGGAGGGGAGCGCCCGTTCGGTTGGCGCCCATACCACCTCCAGCGTGGTGCAATCCATCTTCGCGGTCATACTGCTGGATGCGGTGGCCGCCATGTTCTTCATGGAGATCCGCTGGTGACGCCGCCCCGCGCCCCGCTCATCGAAGTGCGCCGGCTCGGCAACCGTTTCGGCAACCGGGTGGTGCATGAGGGGCTGGATCTGGACGTCTACCCCGGCGAGATACTGGCGGTGGTGGGCGGCTCGGGCTCCGGCAAGTCGGTGCTGCTGCGTTCCATAGTGGGGCTGCAACGCCCCAGCAGCGGATCGGTGCGCCTGTTTGGCGAGGATCTGCAGACCCTGCCCGCCAGGCCGCGCGCGGCACTGGAGCGACGCATGGGGGTGCTGTTCCAGAGCGGCGCCCTCTTCTCCTCGCTGACGGTACTCGAGAACATCGCCCTGCCGCTCATCGAGCATGCCGACCTGCCCCGCCCCGATGCCGAACACCTGTCCCGTATCAAGCTGGCACTGGTGGGGTTGCCTGCCCACGCCGGCGACCTCTACCCCGCCGAGCTCTCCGGCGGCATGATCAAGCGCGCCGCCCTGGCCCGGGCCCTGTCCCTGGATCCGGCGCTGCTGTTTCTCGACGAGCCCACCGCCGGCCTGGACCCCATCGGTGCCGCCGGCTTCGACCGTCTGCTGCTGACCCTGCGCGACGCCCTGGAGCTGACGGTCTTCATGGTCACCCATGATCTCGACACCCTCTACGCCACCTGCGATCGGGTGGCAGTGCTGTCGCAGCGGCGGGTGCTGGTGGCTGACGCTCTGGAGAGGGTGGCCGCCACCGAGGATGAGTGGATCCGGGACTATTTTCATGGCCCCCGCGGCCGGGCCGCCCAACAGGTTCGCAAGGAGTAAACGATGGAGACCCGCGCGCATCATGTGCTGATCGGCTTCTTTACCCTGGCGGTGGCCGCCGCCAGCCTGCTGTTCGGCCTCTGGCTCGCCAAGAGCGGCAACGAACGGGATGTCCGCTACTATGACATCATCTTCAGCGAGGCGGTCAGCGGCCTGACCCTGGGCAGTGCCGTGGAATACAACGGCATACGCGTGGGGGACGTCACCACCCTAAGCCTGGATCCGGCGGATCCGCGGCGGGTGCTGGCCCGGGTGCGCCTGGTCGCCGGCACCCCGGTCCGCACCGACACCCGGGCCCGGCTGGCGCTGGCCAATATCACCGGGGCCGCCAATATCCAGCTCAGCGGGGGCACCCCCGACAGCCCGCCTCTGCAGGGCGAAGGCAACGCCTTGCCGCTCATCCTGGCCGAGCCCTCTCCCCTCGCCCGCCTGCGGGTCAATAGCGAGGAGCTGCTGGTGGGCACCATGGCGCTGCTGGAAAATGCCAAGCTGCTGCTGACCAAGGAGAATGCTCATCATGTCGGCCGGATCCTGGCCAATCTGGACAGCACCAGCAGCATGCTCGCCGGAGAGCAGGAGGCCATTCGCCAGGGCATCCGCGATCTGGCCCTGGCCAGCCGGGAGTTGAAACAGAGCCTGGCCCAGGCCTCCCGCCTGCTGGGGCAGCTGGACAAGGCGTTCGACGGCAAGAGCGAACGGCTGCTCACCAATGCCGACAAGACCCTCGCCGCCCTGGAGCGCCTCAGCCGCAATCTCGACAGCCTGCTCGCCGACAACCAGCAGGCGATGGGGAGTGGCCTGCAGGGATTGGCCGAGCTGGGGCCCACCATAGTGGAATTGCGCAGCACCCTCGCCACCCTGGGCAAGATAGCCCGTCGCCTCGGCGAGGATCCCTCCGCCCTGCTGCTGGAGCGGGAACCGATGAAGGAGTTTCAGCCATGAATGCATGCATCCGTCCTCTCTGGCTGCTGACGCTGCTCTGGATGCTGGGCAGCTGCAGCCTGTTGCCGCCCCCCCAGCCGGTGGCCCTCTATCGCCTGCCCGCCGCCCGGATCGCCCCCAGCCCCGCGCCCGCGCCGGCATGGAGCCTGCGCATCGCCCGTCCCGCCACCGACGAACTGCTGAACGGCACCCGCATCCTGGTGCTGCCGGAGGCAAACCGTATCAGCGCCTATCAGGGCGCCCGCTGGAGTTCGCCGCTGCCGGCCCTGTGGCGGGATGGGCTCATTGACGCCTTCATTGCGGATGGCCGCATCCGGCATCTCAGCAGCGACGGCGACAGCCTGCAGGCCGATGTCGAGCTGAGCGGGACCCTGAGTGCCTTCCAGAGCGAATACCGGGCTGGCGTCCCGGTGGCGGTGATCCGTCTGGATGCCCGGCTGGTGGATACGGCCAGCCGGCGCATCCTGGCCAGCCGCCGTTTCGAGGCGCACGAACCCGCCCTCGGCCCCGAGGTGCCGGCCGTGGTCATGGCCCTGGGGCGGGCCAACGACCGCCTGATCCGGGCACTCATCGACTGGACCCTGGCGCTGACGCCCGGCGCCATGACCCGGGGTACAACGCCCTGACATGTCAGGGCGAAATTCATTACACTGACCACTACGCGAAACGGGGCAAAGAGCCGGGAGGCAGGCCAGGTGAGTGGGATGAAACAGCAGATGCAGGCAACGGGCAAGGTGCCGCTGCGACTCGAGGCGCTGGGCGTGGGCCTTCTGGCCCCGCTGTCGCTTTGCATCGCACCGGGGGAGATTTGCTGCCTCTCCGGCGCCTCGGGCTCGGGCAAGAGCCGCCTGCTGCGCGCCATCGCCGATCTGGATGCCCACGCCGGTGAGGTCTGGCTGGGCGAGACGGCGCAATCGGGCGTTCGCGGTCACTGCTGGCGCGGCTGGGTGATGCTGGTACCGGCAGACAGCCAGTGGTGGGCCGACCGGGTGGGTGACCATTTTGCGGCTATCGACCCCGCCGATCTGAGCGCCCTCGGCTTCGAGCCCCAGGTACTCGACTGGCCGGTGAGCCGCCTCTCCTCCGGCGAGAAACAGCGCCTGGCGCTGCTGCGCGCCTGCGCCCTGGCCCCCAGGGCCCTGCTGCTGGATGAGCCCACCGCCAACCTGGATCCCGACCTGACCCGACACACCGAAGCCTGGCTGCGGGCCTGGGCGCGGCGGCAGCAGTTGCCGGTGCTGTGGGTGAGTCATGACAGTGCCCAGATTGAGCGGGTGGCGGATCGCCATTACCGCCTGCAGGGCGCACAACTGGAGCCACAATGATGGGGGCTATCGAACTGAGCTGGTGGCAACTGGGGCTGGCCGCGCTGCTGGTGGTGCTGCTGGCCGGCTGTTCCCACCTGGCCCGCCTGGGCATCGGCAAGAGCCTGTTGCTCGCCGCGGCACGGACCACAGTGCAGC
>JBFHKO010000231.1:0-3571 GCA_041595355.1 Aeromonadaceae bacterium | reverse complement strand
GAACGACGAGGCCAAGGCCAAGGTGCAGGCCGAACTCGCCAAGCTGAAGATGATGTCGCCCATGTCTGCGGAAGCGACAGTGGTGCGCGGCTACATCGACTGGATGGTGGGCGTGCCCTGGAAGAAGCGTTCCAAGGTCAAGAAGGATTTGAGCCTGGCCCAGGCGGTGCTGGATGAAGATCACTATGGCCTGGAGAAGGTCAAGGATCGCATCCTCGAGTACCTGGCGGTACAGGCCCGTACCAACAAGCTCAAGGGGCCCATCCTCTGCCTGGTGGGCCCGCCCGGCGTCGGCAAGACCTCTCTCGGTCAGTCCATCGGCAAGGCCACCGGTCGCAAGTATGTGCGCATGGCCCTCGGTGGCGTGCGCGACGAAGCCGAGATACGCGGTCACCGCCGGACCTACATCGGCTCCATGCCTGGCAAGCTTATCCAGAAAATGGCCAAGGTGGGGGTCAAGAATCCGCTGTTCCTGCTGGACGAAATTGACAAGATGTCCTCCGACATGCGCGGTGATCCGGCCTCGGCGCTGCTGGAAGTGCTGGATCCGGAGCAGAACAACAGCTTCAACGATCACTATCTGGAAGTGGATTACGACCTGTCGGACGTGATGTTCGTCGCCACCTCCAACTCCATGAACATTCCCGGACCCTTGCTGGACCGCATGGAGGTGATCCGTCTGTCTGGTTACACCGAGGATGAGAAGCTCAACATTGCCAAGCGTCACCTGCTGAAAAAGCAGATCCAGCGCAATGGCCTCAAGGAGAGCGAGATCAGCATCGAGGATTCGGCGCTCCTCGGCATCATCCGTTATTACACCCGCGAGGCGGGGGTGCGCAGCCTGGAGCGCGAGATCTCCAAGCTGTGCCGCAAGGCGGTGAAGGCCATCCTGCTGAACAAGGAACTCAAGCACGTCACCATCAATCAGGACAATCTCAAGGATTACCTGGGGGTGGAGCACTACGACTACGGCAAGGCCGAGGAGCACAACCAGGTTGGCCAGGTGGTCGGGCTGGCGTGGACCGAAGTGGGCGGCGATCTGCTGACCATAGAGGCGACCAATGTGCCGGGCAAGGGCAAGCTCACCTATACCGGCTCCCTGGGCGATGTGATGCAGGAGTCCATCCAGGCGGCCCTGACGGTGGTGCGCGCCCGTGCCGAGCAGTTGCGCATCAATCCGGACTTCTACGAGAAGCGGGATATCCATGTGCACGTGCCGGAAGGCGCCACCCCCAAGGATGGTCCCAGTGCCGGTATTGCCATGTGCACCGCCCTGGTCTCCAGCCTCACCGGTAACCCGGTGCGGGCCGATGTGGCCATGACCGGCGAGATCACCCTGCGCGGTGAGGTGTTGCCCATCGGCGGTCTCAAGGAGAAGCTGTTGGCTGCCCACAGGGGCGGCATCAAGCGGGTCATCATTCCCAAGGAAAATGCCAAGGATCTGGAAGACATTCCGGCCAACGTCAAGCAGGATCTGGAAATCCATCCGGTACGCTGGATTGACGACGTGCTGGGGCTGGCATTGCAAGAGCCGGTTGCCGCCTTCGAGGTGGTGACGCCCTGACTCCGGGGGATGGCAAAGCGTGAATTGCCCCGGGATACGCGGCATCACGTCTTGCATGCCCTCGGGAGGATTGTTATAAAGCGTTGATTCGTCGTAGACATGGATGGGTGCTACGGCAAGTGGCACATAATAAGGGGAAGACAAGGTGAACAAATCACAACTCGTTGACAAGATTGCGGACGGCGCAGATCTCTCCAAAGCCGCGGCGACCCGGGCTCTGGACGCCTTCATCGAGGCCGTGGGCGATGCGCTGAAGCAGGGCGATCAGGTCTCCCTGGTCGGCTTTGGTACCTTCCAGGTACGCGAGCGCGCTTCCCGTACCGGGCGCAATCCGCAAACCGGTGAAAGCCTGGAGATCGCCGCAGCCAAGTTGCCCGCCTTCAAGGCCGGCAAGGCACTGAAAGAGGCGGTCAACTGAGAACCCTCTGCGGTCTGCTCGTCATGAGCGGCACGCCTTCTCCAGATTGACAAGCGGGGCGCACCTGGCAGGTGCGCTCTTTGATTATGGGTGTCCACTGCAGCGGGAGAATAAGTACATTCATGCTGATGGATAAGTTGCGCGAAGGGGCCCAGGGCCGCCTTGCCAAGATCATATTTTTGCTCATCATTTTTTCCTTCGTTCTGGCCGGGGTCGGCAGTTACATCAACCAGCCCGCCAACACCGATCCGGCTGAAGTCAATGGCGAGGGCATCAGCGCCCAGGCCATGGAAAGCGCCTACCGCAATGAACGCGCCCGGCTGGAAGGGCAGTATGGCGAAGCCTTTGCCCAGTTGACGGCGGATCCCGCTTATCTGCAGCAACTGCGTCAGGGCGTTCTCGAGCGCCTGGTGAGTCAGCGGTTGCTGGATCAGCAGAGCCGCGAGGTCGGCTTGCGGGTCGGGGATGCCGAGATCCGTGCCGCCATCCGCGCCATGCCCGAGTTTGCCCAGGATGGCAAGTTCGACAACCAGCGCTATCTGACCCTCATTGGGCGTGCCGGCATGAGCCCCGAGCAGTTTGGGGAAAGCCTGCGTCAGGATCTCGCGCGCCAGAGCTATGTCTCCGGCCTGGTGGGCTCCGAGTTTGTACTGCCCCAGGAGACCAGGCTGCTGGAACGCCTCTATCAGCAGACCCGGGATGCCCGGCTCTATCGCGTGCCGGTAGCTCATTTCCTGTCCCAGGTAACGCTGACCGATGCCGAGTTGCAGCAGTATTACCAGCAACAGGGTCATGCCTTCATGCAGCCCGAGCGGGTCAAGCTGAGCTATCTGCTGCTGGATGCCCGGGATCAGGAGCAGGCGGTCGCCGTGACCGACAGCGAGCTGGAGAGCTACTACGAGCAGCACCAGGACGAGTACAGCACCGCCGAGCGACGCAGGGTGGCGCATATTCTGGTGAGCGATCAGGACGAGAGCGTTGCCCGGCAGAAGAGCGAGGCACTGGCTGCCCGTCTGCAGGCGGGCGAGGATTTCGCGTCGCTTGCCAAGAGCGAGTCGGCGGATGCCCTGTCGGCCCGTGAAGGCGGCGAGCTGGACTGGTTCGAGCCCGGGGTGATGGATCCGGCCTTCGAGCAGGCGGCATTTGCCCTGCAGCAGCCGGGTGAGCTTTCTGCGCCCGTGAAGAGCGCCTTCGGTTACCACCTGATCAAGTTGCTGGCCATCGAGCCGGCACAGATCAAGACATTGGCGAGCGTGAAGGCGGACGTGGCTGCCAGGCTGCGCAAGGAGAAGGCCCAGGAGCGTTTCCTGGATCTGCAGCAGCGACTGGCGGATCTGAGCTTTGAAAACCCCGACTCCCTGGACATGGTCGCCGAGAGTCTGAAGCTGCCGCTCAAGAGCACGGACTTCATCAGCGCCGAGGGCAATCAGGCTCCCTTCGATGATGCCAAGGTGCTGGCCGTGCCAGTCGACAAACTGTGCAACCTGTACCGTGATGTGAAGGATTTTCGTGACCTGCCCAGCATGATACTGGAACAGATTGCGCACTTCTTTGAACACTACAAGGATCTGGACGAAGGTAAATGGGTG
>JBFHKO010000230.1:0-3606 GCA_041595355.1 Aeromonadaceae bacterium | reverse complement strand
GAGGCGGATGCGACAATCCCGTCCATATCAACCGGCTTGGACAACTCGTCATCCAGGAACGCCACAGCATCTGCGCCCAGTCCCGACAAGGCCAGCTTGTCATGAATACGCGCACGCTCTGCAGCATCGACATGACCATCAGCACGCGCCGCTGCAATCATCACCCGGAAAAGCGAAAGCGCAAAATCGCCGTTCACATTGGCCGGTTCTGTTGAAAATTCGGAATCCGACGGCGGCGTCAGCAATTCAGGCTCCGACACCGCGCCGCCATCAGTTGGAGACTTGCCGGCCTGATAATTCTTCCACGCCTGATAACCGAGGCCTGCGATAGCCGCCATGCCGCCGAGCTTCAGGGCCGATCCGCCGATGGCGCGCCCGGTGCCTGTTCCAAGAAGCACTGCGACAATCGCCCCTGCTGCGAGCGGATTGTCCTTTGCCATTTGGGTGGCCTGACCGGCCTTGTCACGAATGGTGCCTTCAGTTCCCGGGATATTGGAACCGAGAAACTGGTCGAGCAGAGCTTTGGGATCGAACATGACTGAGGGGTCCTTGTCTTGCTGGGCGCGGGCACCTGATCAGGCCGCTTCCAGACTAAGATAGGGAGCCGTTTCTGCGCTTTCAAACAACTGCGGCAAGATCATGCACGATGCGGCGACCGGCGCTCTTGAACAGCAGTTCGCGATCGACATGGGTGGCCACCAGGGTACCGTTGCCCGGCTGGGAGAGCCCCAGGGCCTCGGTGAGGCAGTTCATGGAGTTGGCGGTGAACATGCCGGAGCAGGAGCCGCAAGTGGGGCAGGCACTGCGTTCCACCTCGGCGGTGTCGGCGTCGCTCACCGTGGGATCGGCGGCCATGACCATGGCATCCACCAGATCCAGCTTGATGATCTGATCGGAGAGCTTGGTCTTGCCGGCTTCCATGGGGCCACCGGAGACGAAGATGACCGGAATGTTCAGGCGCATGGCGGCCATCATCATGCCGGGGGTGATCTTGTCGCAGTTGGAGATGCACACCATGGCATCGGCGCAGTGGGCATTGACCATGTATTCGACGGAGTCGGCGATCAGCTCCCGGGAGGGCAGCGAATAGAGCATGCCTCCGTGACCCATGGCGATACCGTCATCCACGGCGATGGTGTTGAACTCCTTGGCCACACCGCCGGCCGCTTCGATCTCGCGGGCCACCAGCTGGCCCAGATCCTTCAGGTGCACATGACCGGGAACGAATTGGGTGAAGGAGTTGACCACGGCGATGATGGGCTTGCTGAAATCCTCGTCGGTCATCCCGGTGGCGCGCCACAGCGCGCGGGCGCCGGCCATGTTGCGGCCCTGGGTGGTGGTAGCAGAACGATACCTTGGCATGAAATTCTCCTGAAAAATTCGGTTCTAATGTCGAAAACAGAGAAGGCGCCCCGCGCCCCCTCTGCTGCTGTTCAAACTGTCAGTCGTTGACCGGGGTCAACCAACCCCACTGATCGGCGGTTTCGCCGTTGAACAGACCGAAGAAGGCCTGCTGCAGCTGCTCGGTGATGGGACCGCGGCAGCCGGCACCGACCTGGATCTGATCCACGGAGCGCACCGGCGTGACTTCGGCGGCGGTGCCGGTCATGAAGATCTCATCGGCCAGGTAGAGCGCCTCGCGCGGCAGGGCCTCCTCCTTGACCGGGTAACCCAGCTGGCGGGCCAGGGTGATGATGGTGTCCCGGGTGATGCCCGGCAGAATGCAGGCGGTCACCGGCGTGGTGTAAATGACCCCCTTCTTGATGATAAACAGGTTCTCGCCGGCGCCTTCACTCAGGTAGCCGTTCACATCCAGGGCGATGCCCTCGGCATAGCCGTGACGCTTGGCCTCGCGGGAGATGAGCTGGGAGGAGAGGTAGTTGCCGCCGGCCTTGGCACCGGTCGGGATGGTGTTGGGTGCCAGTCGATTCCATGAGGAGACTGCCACGTCGACCCCGTTCTTCAGGCCTTCCTCACCCAGGTAGGCGCCCCAGGGCAGGGCCGCGACAATCACGTCCACATGGGCATGCTTGGGCGGGTGCAGGCCCAGGCCCACGTTGCCGACGAAGGCCAGTGGGCGCAGGTAACCGCTTTTCAGACCGTTGTCGCGGATCACCGCGCGGCAGGCTTCGCTCAGCTGCTCGGCACTGAAGGGCACCTCCATCCAGTAGATCTTGGCGGAATCATACAGGCGCTGGATATGCTCCTCGAGGCGAAAAATGGCCGGCCCCTTGGGCGTATCATAGGCCCGGATCCCCTCGAACACCGAAGAGCCGTAATGCAGGGCGTGGGTCATCACATGCACCTGCGCCTTGTCCCATTCAACCATCTCACCGTTAAACCAAATGTACTTGGTCGACATCATCTACTCCCTTATGCCCTGATTTGAAATGCGGATTGTGACGCCGGCTCCAGCAGCTGAGCCTCCACGTGCGTCACATCATGCAGCTTGTCCAGCTGGGTACTCAGCAGCTGTATGGGGCGCTCGCTCTCGACGGTCATTGTCACCTGCAGGAGCTGGCTATCCGCCCCGGACGCCATGTTGAGGGCACACAGCCGAAACCCCCGGTGACGAACCACGCGCAGCACCCGTTCGAGCACGTCGGGGCGAGCACTGGTCTGAATGTTGAGCCGGTGTTGCTTCATGGTGTCTCCTCCAACATGTGTTGATTGGCGACCCCGGGCGGAACCAGAGGCCACACATTGTCTTCTGCGCCGATGGCGACATGCAGCAGGTAAGCGCCGGGGCTGGCCAGCAGGCGCGCCATGGCCGGGGCGACCTCCTCCTTGCGGCTGATGGTTTCGCCGGAAATGCCGAAGGCCGAGGCCAGGCGAACGAAGTCCGGATTATCCGACAAATTGGTCTCGCTGTAACGGCCATCGAAGAACAGCTCCTGCCACTGGCGCACCATGCCCAGACGCTGGTTGTCCAGCAGCACCATTTTCACCGGCAGGCGGGCACGGCGCAGGGTGCCCAGCTCCTGCACGTTCATCATGAAAGAGCCGTCGCCGCTCACCAGCACCACCTCATCCCCGGGGCGGGCCATCTTGGCCCCCACCGCCGCCGGCAGACCGAAGCCCATGGTGCCGAGGCCGGAGCTGGAGATGTGGTTGCCGGGGTGCGCAAAACGCATGTGCTGGGCCACCCACATCTGGTGCTGGCCGACATCGCAGCAGACCACGGCGTTGTCCGGCAGGGCATCACTCAGCTGCTTGAGCAGCAGCGGGGCATAGATGCGCTCGCCGGGGTGATCGTAACGCCAGGCGAAATCCCGCTTCATGGCCCGGCAGTGCTCACGCCAGGGTTCGAGCGCCAGCGGCATGGCCAGCCGCGGCAGCACCTGCTTGAGATCATCCCGGATGGCCACCTCGGCGGCACGGCGCTTGCCGAGCTCGGCGGCGTCGATATCCAGATGGATGACCCGGGCATGGGGCGCGAACTCGGCCAGCTTGCCGGTGACCCGGTCATCGAAGCGGGCGCCGACCACCAGCAGCAGATCGGACTCCTGCACCGCCAGGTTGGCGGCCTTGGTGCCGTGCATGCCCAGCATGCCGAGGAAGTGCGGGTCGTCGGGGTCCAGGGTGCCGATGCCCTTGAGGGTGGTC
>JBFHKO010000229.1:0-3615 GCA_041595355.1 Aeromonadaceae bacterium | reverse complement strand
GGCGCTGCTGGCGGCCGAGGACGACCGGCCCTGGCAGGCCATCGGCACCGGGTTTGCGGCCCACGCCGAGACCCTGGCGCCGCTGCTGGCGCGGATAGCGCCGTCGGCCGAGGCGCTGCCCTGGGCCCGGGACATGCTGCCGCTGGCCCTGGCCGCCCATGGGCGGGGTGAGCAGACCGAGCCGGCCAAGGCCACACCGGTCTATCTGCGTGACAAGGTGACCTGGAAGAAGTTGCCCGGCCGCGAATAGCGCCTGTCGGGGCCACCGGTTTGCCGTCGAGGCCCCGATTGTTGGGGATTTGTTACCCCGGGCTTGAGAAAGGCGTCCCGCACACTATACTGTTGCCCATCTTGTCGGAGTGCCCCCCGGGGCTGAGACCGTTCATTCGGGATCCGTTGAACCTGATCAGGTTAACACCTGCGAAGGGAAACAAGGGTAACGCCCTCTGCCCCTCCGGGCCCGGGCGCAGCGCCTTCGGCCACCGCGCCACGCCGCTGTTCGCTTACTCCCAACGCTCCAGACAAGCAACCAACCTGTCAATGACTGATAAAGGTGAGCTTGCCATGTCCAACCGTCCTGTATCCAACCGCGTCAAGCGTCAGGAAGCCCAACACTACCTCTCCTCCCTGGCGGGGCAGAGCTTCCCCAATTCCGACCGTTGCTATCTGGAAGGCTCCCGCCCGGATATCCGCGTGCCGCTGCGCCGCATCCACCTGGCGCCGAGCCTCATCGGTGGCACCAAGGAGGCGCCGCTGTTCGAGGAGAACGCCCCCGTGCTGGTGTATGACACCGCCGGTGCCTATGGCGATCCGGCGCAGCAGATAGATGTGCGCCAGGGCTTGCCACGCTTGCGGGATGGCTGGATTGACGAGCGCGACGATTGCGAATGGGTCGAGGCGCCCAATTCCGCCTATACCCGCGAGCAGCACTCCCAGCTGGCCCTGACCCCCGAGATGGCCAGCCGTGCCCCCATCCGCCGCGCCAAGGGCGGCGCCTGCGTCACCCAGCTGCACTATGCCCGTGCCGGCCAGGTGACCCCGGAGATGGAGTTCATCGCCATCCGCGAAAACCAGCGCCGGCTGCTGGCCGGCGAGGCGGGCATCACCCCGGAGTTCGTGCGTGACGAAGTGGCGGCCGGCCGCGCCATCATCCCGGCCAACATCAACCATCCGGAAGCCGAGCCCATGATCATCGGCCGTAATTTCCTGGTGAAGGTCAATGCCAACATCGGCAACTCCTCGGTCAGCTCCAGCATCGAGGAAGAAGTGGAAAAACTCATCTGGGCCACCCGCTGGGGCGCCGACACCGTCATGGATCTCTCCACCGGCCGCCATATTCACGCCACCCGCGAATGGATTTTGCGCAACAGCCCGGTGCCCATCGGCACCGTCCCCATGTACCAGGCGCTGGAGAAGGTAAACGGCATCGCCGAAAACCTGACCTGGGAGGTGATGCGTGACACCCTCGTCGAACAGGCGGAGCAGGGGGTGGACTATTTCACCATCCACGCCGGCCTGCTGCTGCGCTATGTGCCCATGACCGCCAAGCGGGTCACCGGCATCGTCTCCCGGGGCGGCTCCATCATCGCCAAGTGGTGCCTCTCCCATCATCAGGAAAACTTCCTCTACACCCATTTCCGCGAGATCTGCGAGATCTGTGCCCGTTATGACGTGGCTCTCTCCCTGGGCGACGGCCTGCGGCCGGGCTCCATCGCCGATGCCAACGACGAGGCCCAGTTCAGCGAACTGCGCACCCTGGGCGAGCTGACCAAGGTGGCCTGGGAGTACGATGTCCAGGTGATGATCGAAGGCCCCGGCCATGTGCCGCTGCACCTCATCAAGGAGAACATGGATGAGCAGCTCAAGCACTGCCACGAGGCCCCCTTCTACACCCTGGGCCCGCTGACCACCGACATCGCCCCCGGCTACGACCACTTCACCTCCGGCATCGGTGCCGCCATGATTGGCTGGTTCGGCTGTGCCATGCTCTGCTACGTGACCCCCAAGGAGCACCTGGGGCTGCCGAACAAGGAGGACGTCAAGCAGGGCATGATGGCCTACAAGATCGCCGCCCATGCCGCCGATCTGGCCAAGGGTCACCCCGGTGCCCGCATCCGCGACGACGCCATGTCCAAGGCGCGCTTCGAATTCCGCTGGGAAGATCAGTTCAATCTGGCGCTGGATCCGGAGACCGCGCGCGCCTACCACGACGAGGATCTGCCCCAGGAGTCCGGCAAGGTGGCCCACTTCTGCTCCATGTGCGGCCCCAAATTCTGCTCCATGAAGATCAGCCAGGAAGTGCGCGACATCGAGGCGGCCAAGGAGCAGGCCGAGCAGGCGGCGGGCATGGCCCATCAGGCCGAGGTGTTCCGTGAACAGGGTGGCGAGCTCTACCAGCCGCGCAGCCAGGCCAGCGAGACCGCGCAATGACGGCACGCCCCATCATCTGGAGCATCGCCGGCAATGACAGCGGCGGCGGCGCCGGCAGCAGCGCCGATCTGCTGACCGGCCAGGATTTCGGCGTGCATGTCTGCCCGCTGCTCTCGGCAGTCACCGCCCAGAACTCCCTGGGCCTGCAGGGGGTGGAGCCGGTCTCGCTCGAGATCTTTCAGGCCCAGCTGGAATCCCTGGCAGCGGATCTGCCCGCCCGCGCCATCAAGATAGGCCTGCTGCCCAGCAGCGCCCATGTGCACCTGCTGGCCGACTGGCTGGCGGGCTATCGTCAGCAGCAGCCCTGTTTCGTCATTTACGATCCGGTGGCCATCACCAGCAGCGGCGATGCCATGACCCGGGAGGATCTGCGTCCGGCCATCCTGGAGCGGCTGCTGCCGCAACTGGATCTGCTGACCCCCAATGCGAGCGAGCTGGCCTGGTTGCTGGAGAGCGCTCCGCTGCCCCCGGATGTGGATGCGCTGGAGGCCGCCGCTGCGCGCCTGCGCGAGCGGGGCGTCCGGGCCGTGCTCTGCAAGGGCGGGCACCTGGCCTGGCCCGACGCACTGGTACTGGACTACTTCTCGGATGGCAAGCAGCGCTTTGCACTGCAAAGCCCGCGTCTTGGCCGGGGGCACGATCACGGCACCGGCTGCACCCTGGCCTCGGCCATTGCGGCGCTGATGGCGCTGGAGTTCGAGCTGCCCGATGCCCTGACGCTGGCCAAGAGCTATGTCCAGCAGGGGCTGCGCCTGGCCAGCGGTCTGGGTCAGGGGCCCGGGCCGGTGGCGCATGCCGGCTGGCCGGCCGATGCCCGCGATCTGCCGCTGCCGCGCTGGGCCCGTCAGGTGGATGGCCGCTGGCAGCTGGAATCGCTGGCCGCGGGGGAGCCCTTTGCTGCCACCGAGCACGCATTGGGACTCTACCCGGTGGTCGATTCGGTGGCCTGGCTGGAGCGTCTGCTGGCGTGGGGCGTGCGCACCTTGCAGCTACGCATCAAGGACCCCGCGGCGGTGGATTTGGAGATCCAGATCCAGGCGGCGGTGGCCCTGGGGCGGCGCCATGATGCCCGCCTGTTCATCAACGACCACTGGCAGCTGGCACTGCGCCACGGCGCCTATGGGGTACATCTGGGGCAGGAGGATCTGGAGACGGCCGATCTGGCGGCCATCCGTGCCGGCGGGC
>JBFHKO010000228.1:0-3689 GCA_041595355.1 Aeromonadaceae bacterium | reverse complement strand
TCACCAGCAGTTCGATGGGATCCAGCCCCTGGGCCCGCAGGGCGTCCAGCTCTTCGTTGACCTTCATGGCGCCCAGCTGGGCGGTGTAGGCGCTGGCGGTACGCCCGGCCAGCAGTATGGCGGTGAGTATCACGCCGAATTCCCGTAAGAAGGCGTAGACCACCAGATCCACCGTGTAGAGGGTGGCGCCGAAATTTTCGAGCACGGTGGCGCCCAGAAAAGCCACCACGGCCCCCACCAGGAAGGTGAGCAGCGCCACTATGGGCACCGCATCCAGGCCGGTCTGGTGCACCTGGGTCACCAGGGCGGTGAGGCGCCAGCGGCGCGGCTTTGGCAGCAGCTGCAGCAGGGTGCTGAGGGTAAGACCGGTGAAGCCCAGCAGCAGCAGGAAGTTGCGCCAGCCGTTTTCCAGCATTTCCCCCAACTGCCCGAGCCAGGCCAGCAGGGGATGGCTGCGGGCGGCCACGGGCTCCAGCGGTGCGGCCAGTGCCGTGGCGACCGCCTGCAGCAGAGCCCGGCGCGCCGGCGGCAGCCCCGGCGCCGACGCGGCCAGGGCACTCAGCCGCGCGTGGCCCAGCAGGCGCACCAACAGGGCCGCGCCTGCCGTATCCAGGGCGCCCAGCGCCTCGATATCGACGTCGGCCGCCTGCGCCGCGTCCAGGCTGTCGACGGCTTGCTGCAGCGGTCGGTAATGGGCCAGGGTCCAGTCGCCGGCCACCCGCAGCGAGGCGCCCCCGGCACCCTGCTCGAGGTGCAGCGTGCCGGGGGGGGGGCTGTGCAGGGAGGGGGACGCGCTCATCTATGGGCCTGTGGTGTGAGGGATGCCGGGAATGACCTAGTAGGATATAGGCCATAAACGCGAGAGCTACCGCGCGGCGGTTCCGCTTTCTGGCAATTGGGGGGGGAAATGGCACGTCACGCCCTCCGGGGGCACCCGGTGGCCGAGGCATACGGGCGGGCTGCCCCCAGGCTCATCGTTGGAACATCGCTTCAATTAAATCGCGCGGTTTGCGGCAGACTTTGGGATATTTTTCCTCTATGGCCTTGCCTATGCGGGCATCGATGCTCATCCACATCGCATTTGACGGGGTACACCGCCATGCACCATCCCGTCATCCGGCGTCTGCTCTCCACCAACGACAATCTGGCCAGGCCAACCGCGCCCGGTCAGGAGTTGGGGTTCATATGAGGCAGATGGTGGGGCATCAGTATGTACTCGATGGCGGCATCGCGTACCGCGATACCCTGGGCATGCCCGCCCGGCTGCAGGCCGGTGACGTACGGGTGATGAGTGCGAGTCCGTGGCATTTTTTACAGTGAATACAATGCCCCGGACTCGCAGCCGCTGCATGTTCTGCCGATCTGGATACGACCGGAGCGTCCGGGCGTCAGCCCCCGCTATCAGCAGCAGAACGTTGCGGATGGCGAGGGCGCCTCATGGTCGCGAAGGCCTTGGCGGAGATGGTCTGCCGGCGGCCTATTTTCCTTGACCGGCACGGGTTTTTATGACGTCAAGATGGACGCTGGTGCAATGGCATGTCATTGTTTAGCTTGGCTATCTGTGGCCACGCCTCGACGAGGCTGGCCTTCATTCGCCCCTTTCGCTGGAGATACCCATGACCGATAACGATGAGACCACCCCACAGGATGAGCAGCAGGAACTGCACAAATTGCGACTGCGGCAGCTGCGGCCACAGGATTTCGAGGATATCCGGGATGTCTGGAACGAGGTGTATGGCGGCCTGGGCGGCCTGTTTCGCTTCACGCGCGAAAAGTATCGCCAGCAGATAGCCCGTTTCCCCGAGGGGCAGCTGTGCATCGAGGACAATGGCCGGGTCGTGGCCGTGGCGCTGTCCATGATTGTCGATTACGACGCCTTCGGCGACGAGCACACCTATTCGGAGATCACCGACAACTGCACCCTTTCGACCCATGATCCCAATGGCGACGTGCTCTACGGCGTGGATGTGTTCATCAAGCCGGCCTACCACGGCATGCGGCTGGGGCGTCGCCTCTATGATGCGCGCAAGGAGCTGTGCCGCAAGTTCAACCTGCGAGCCATCATCGCCGGCGGGCGCATTCCCAACTACCACAAGCATGCCGACGAGCTGACGCCCCTGGAGTACATCGACAAGGTGAAGGCCAAGGAGCTCTATGATCCGGTGCTGAGCTTTCAGCTCTCCAACGACTTCCAGGTGCGGCATATGCTGCACGGCTATCTGCCGGAGGATGACAACTCCTGCGGCTACGCCACCCTGCTCTTCTGGCCCAACTACGACTACCAGGCGCGCGAGCGCCCGCTGGTGGGCGGCGAGAAGAACAACGTGCGGGTGGGCACCATACAGTGGCAGATGCGCCGGGTCGACTCGCTGGACGATCTGCTGCATCAGGTGGAGTATTTCATCGATGCGCTGGCGGACTACAAGGCCGACTTTGCGGTGCTGCCGGAGTTCTTCAACGTGCCGCTGATGGGGCAGTTTCCGCTGGATACCCCCACCGCCGAGGCGATGCGGCTGCTGGCCACCGAATTCACGCCGCCCATCTGCGAGGCGCTGGCGCGCATGGCGGTGCACTACAACATCAACATCATCGCCGGCAGCCTGCCGCAGATGGAGGAGGGGGACATGTACAACGTCGCCTACCTGTTCCGTCGCGATGGCACCCAGGAGTGTCAGTACAAGCTGCACATTACCCCGACCGAACACCGCCTGTGGAACATGAAGGGGGGCGACAAGCTCAAGGTGTTCAACACCGACGCCGGCAAGATAGGCATTCTCATCTGCTACGACTGCGAGTTCCCGGAGCTGGGACGGCTGCTGATGGATCAGGGGCTGCAGATCCTGTTCATCCCCTTCTGGACCGAGACCAAGAACGGCTACCTGCGGGTGCGTCACTGCGCCCAGGCGCGGGCCATCGAGAACGAGTGCTATGTGACCATCAGCGGCAGCGTCGGCAATCTGCCGCGGCTCGATAACGTCAACATCCAGTATGCCCAGTCGGCGGTGTTCAGCCCCTCCGATTTCTCCTTCCCCCACGACGCCATACTGGTGGAGAGCACCCCCAACACCGAGATGCTGCTGATCACCGATCTCGAGCTCGACAAGCTCAAGCGGCTGCGTCACGAGGGCGGGGTGCGCAACTACAAGGACCGGCGGCTGGATCTCTACCGGGTGGAGTGGCTGGAGCCGGAGGCGGACAAGCAGCTGCCCTGATGGCGCTCGGCCTGCCGTCCCCGAATGCGGAGCCCTGGTGCTCCGCATTTTTTTCCTGTCTTGCCGGCTGGCCGAGCGGCTATCACTGCCAGTGGCTGCCCTTGAGACGCTGCAGGGTGCTTTCCAGCTCGGCCACGGCCTGCTTGCCGCGGATGCGGCCGCTCAGCACGTCATAGGCGGCGTTGTAGATGGCCTTGGAGACACGCATATAGT
The DNA here is from genome assembly GCA_041595355.1 of Aeromonadaceae bacterium. Taxonomy (GTDB): domain Bacteria; phylum Pseudomonadota; class Gammaproteobacteria; order Enterobacterales; family Aeromonadaceae; genus JBFHKO01. The sequence goes on along the minus strand of JBFHKO010000228.1, from coordinate 264 downwards.
GGCTGCCGGTCTGGTGGCTGGGGCGGGCGATGCCGGCTGCAAAGATCTGTTTGAACTGGCGCAGGTGGGGCGCCCTGGCGAGGATGTCCGGGTCATCATAGAGCGCCAGGCGTCCGGGTGCCGAGCCCCTGAGCATGAAGGCCATCTTCTGTGTCTTGGCATCGGTGAGCAGGCGCAGCAGCTGGATGGCGGCTTCGGGATGGCGGCTGTAGGCACTGACGGCCCATTGCCAGCCGCCCAGGGTGGCGGCGTGCTGACCCTGCT
>JBFHKO010000227.1:0-3689 GCA_041595355.1 Aeromonadaceae bacterium | reverse complement strand
CTGCGCCCGCGCCTGGGCCAGCCGCACCTCGCCCTGGGCCAGCCGTGCGGCCTGGGTCTGTTCTTCGGCCTGCAGCGCCTGTTGCTGACGTCCGCGCTCCGCCAGCTGCTCATCCCATTGCCGGGCCTGCTGCAGTGCCGCCTGGAGCTGCTGCCACGCCTGCTCCAGCTGGCGCAGCTGGCGCTCCTGTGCCTGCTGAGCCTGCTGGCTCGTCTGCTCTTCGACGTTCACCGCCGCAAGCCGGTGTTCGAGCGCCGCCAGGCTGGCGTCAAGCTGCACCCCCTCGAGGCGGGTTCGCAGCAGCTCGTCGAACTCCGGCCGCGCCACCTGGGCCCGCTCTATCTGGGCCAGCTCCTGGCGCCGGGCCTCGGCCTGCTGCCACTGCGCCGTCTGCTCGTCACGGTCGGCGCGAGCCTGAGCCAGCCCCTGGGCCAGCTCCTGGCGCCGCGCCTCCAGCTCGCGCCAGTGCTGCAGCTGCTGCAGCTGCCGGCGCAATTCAGCCACCTGCCCGGCCACCTGTTCGTTCTGTTGCACCAGCGCCGCCTGTTGCTGCGGATCAAGCAGGGAAACCTCGCCCAGTTGCGCCTGCAGGGTCGCCAGGGCCTGGCGCTCCAGCTTGGCGCGCTCGAAGGCGGCGACGGAGAGCTCGGAATAGAGTTCGGTGCCGGTCATGCGTTCCAGCAACGCCGAGCGCTCGTCGACGCCCGCCTTGAGAAAGGCGGCAAATTCGCCCTGGGGCAGCAGCACGGCACGCCGAAACTGCTCCCAGTTGAGCCCTATCAGCTGTTCTATTTCGGCCTGGACATCCCGCTTGTTGCCGCTGTGCAGCAGGTCGCCATCCAAGGCCTGCAGGCTGCGTTCCTGCTTCTGGAACTTGCCCCCCGGCCGGTTGCGCGCCCGTCGAACCATCCAGCGTGCCCGGTAGCGCCGACCATCGCCGGCCAGAAAATCCACCTCGGCAAAGCCGCTGCCCTTGCCGCGACTCAACACATGGCGCACGTCATTGGCCTTGAGGCGATCCGCATCCTCGAGCCGCCCTATCTCGGCCTGCAACTTGCGGTGGCCGGGAAAGCGCGCCATCTGGTCGTAGAGGGCCAGGCAGATGGCATCCAGCAGGCTGCTCTTGCCCGCCCCCGTATTGCCGGTGATGGCAAACAGGCCACTGGCACCGAGCACACCGGCACCAAAATCGATATCGAAGGGGCGCGACAGGCTGGCCAGATTTTCGCCCCGTACCGCCATTATTTTCATGCGTCCGGCTCCTGCAGTTCACTCAGCAATTGGTCGAAACAGCGCAACAACTCGGCCCCGGGCTCACCGTCAAACTGCCGCTGGTAGCAGAGGCGAAATACCGCCTCCGGCGTCAACTCGTCCAGCTGTTGCGCCCCCAGGTGATCAGCGGCACTGCCCCCCTGACCCGGGTACTGGATGCTGATGCGTGCCAGCCGCACCGGCTTGTGCGCCAGTGCCGCCAGTATGCGTTCCCGCAGCCGCGGTTCGGGTTGCTCCAGCAACACCCGCACTTCCAGAAAGGGACGCTGCTCGGCGGGCACAGCGGGCAATTCCAGCGCCTGCAGGGCCAATTCGACCACCGCCAGGGGCGCCGCCCGGGCCGGCAGGCGCAGCATCTCCACCGTCCGCGGCACCGGCAGCGGCGTCACCGCCGACAGGCGCCCCTGCGCCAGAGTGACCTCCAGCACCTGATGCCGATAGCCTTGCTCGGCCAGGGAGAGCGGCAGCGGCGAGCCGCTGTAGTGCACGGCGGGAGTCAGGGACTGGGCCAGGTGCAGGTGCCCCAGCGCCACGTAATCGGCGCCGTCGAAAATATCCAGTGGCAGGGCATGCTGGTTGCCGCCCAGCACCTTGCGCTCGGACAGTTCGGACAGCTGGCCGCTCACCAGATAGCCATGCCCCAGGGCAACCAGCGCCTGACCGGGCTGACGACGCGCCGCCATGGCCGCCAGCACCTGGCGGTAGATCTGACGCACCCCCTCCACCAGCCGATCCATCCCCTCCGGCAGCGCCGCGTCCAGGCGCAGATCGGCGCTGCGCAAGTAAGGCACCGCCGCGCACCAGGCTTCAATGTCGCCCTCGGCATTGGTCAGCGGTACCAGCAGGCGCTCCAGATCCAGGCTGCCATCGCTGCAGCGCTGCACGCTGCCGACCAGATGCAGATCAAATGCCCTGAGCAATTCGTGGGGGGCATCCAGCTTGGAGGGCGAGTCATGATTGCCGCCCACCATGACGACATTCAGGCGCGGATGCCGGGCGCGCAGCCGTGCCAGAAAGCGGTAACAGAGCTGCCAGCTGGCCGCCGAGGGGTTGGCGGTATCGAATACGTCGCCGGCGATGAGCAGGGCATCAATCCCGCGCGCGCTGATGGTCTCCAGCAGCCAGTCTAAAAAACGGGCGTGCTCGTAGGTGCGGTCATGGCCATGCAACTGGTGGCCCAGATGCCAATCCGCGGTGTGCAGCAATTTCATGGAAGATCCGTCGTCGGTGAACCGACCGCCGGCTGGCGGTATCAGCCGCCTAGAATGGTGGTACCCCGGCCGCTTTTCAAGCCTGCTCGAACTCCATCAGATACTCGTTGCAGCCCTGGGGACGCCCCTGTTGCTCGCGACGGATGTGAAATCCCCGGGCCTGGTAGTAGCGCACGGCATCGCGATTTTGCACCCCGACCCATAGAAACAGGGAGTGACAGCGGCTGCGGGCCAGATCCAGCAGCGCCGTGCCCAACCCCTCGCCCTGGCGTTCGGGGCGGACATAAAGCGCCAGCACTTCCGCATCCTGGAGTGCCAGAAAGGCGATCACCGTCTCGGCCTGCTCGATCACCCAAATCTCGGCCCCGGCTTCCAGCCGCGCGCGCAGAGCCTCCTGGCGGGGCCACCAGAACGCCACCGGCAGGGCATCGAAGGCGTGCAGCGTCGCCTGCAGCCAGATTTCCAGCAACTGTGGCATGTCGGCCTCTTGGCAGCGCCGGATCAGCATGACGGGAACCTCCTCTTGAGTGTGTAATGAGTGTAAAAGCTGCGCCGACCCGCATTCGGCAGGCGGCCCGGGGCTGTGAGACAGCTCCGTTTTTTTGCCGTGGAATGCCGCGAGGATCACAAAGCTGCTAGACTGGCCCGGTTTTTACCCGCCCCAGAGGATGCCATGTGGTTTAAAAACCTTCAGATTTACCGTTTTACCCGCCCCTTCGAGCTGACTGTCGACGCCCTGGAATCCGCCCTCGCCAGCATGCGCTTCGCCCCCTGCGGCAGCCAGGACATGAGCAAATTCGGCTGGGTCAGCCCCTTCGGCAAACAATCCGAGCTGCTGGTGCATGAAGCCGCCGGCCAGCTGCTGCTCTGTGCCCGCAAAGAGGACAAGATGCTGCCCGGCACCGTGGTCAAGGAGATGCTGCAGGAAAAGGTCGACGAACTAGAAGCGAGCCAGGGCCGCGCCCTGAAGAAAAAAGAGAAGGACGCCCTCAAGGAAGAGATACTGCACAGCTTGCTGCCGCGCGCCTTCACCCGGGCCAGCCAAACGGCGGTCTGGATCAATCCGGCGGAAAATTACCTGGTGGTGGATGCCGGCTCCAGCAAGAAGGCCGATGATGTGCTGGCGCTGCTGCGCAAGAGCATTGGCAGCCTGCCGGTGGTTCCCCTGGCGCTGCTCAATCCGCCCGAGATCACCATGACCGAGTG
>JBFHKO010000226.1:0-3728 GCA_041595355.1 Aeromonadaceae bacterium | reverse complement strand
GCCAAGCTGTCCGGCCGCGTGACCAACCTGACCGACTACGGCTGCTTCGTTGAAATCGAAGAAGGCGTTGAAGGCCTGGTTCACGTTTCCGAGATGGATTGGACCAACAAGAACATTCACCCGTCCAAGGTTGTGAATGTGGGCGACACCGTGGAAGTCGTCGTGCTGGATATCGACGAAGAGCGTCGTCGTATCTCCCTGGGTCTGAAGCAGTGCAAGTCCAACCCGTGGCAGCTGTTTGCTGAAACCCACGCCAAGGGCGACCGCGTTGCCGGCAAGATCAAGTCCATCACCGACTTCGGTATCTTCATCGGCCTGGATGGCGGTATCGATGGTCTGGTTCACCTGTCTGACATCTCCTGGAATGTGTCCGGTGAAGATGCAGTGCGTGAATTCAAGAAGGGTGACGAGATCGATGCCGTCGTTCTGCAAGTCGATCCGGAGCGTGAGCGTATCTCTCTGGGCGTGAAGCAGATCGAGGAAGACCCGTTCAATAAGTACCTGTCTGACAACAAGAAGGGTGCTATTGTTAGGGGCAAGGTCTCTGCCGTTGACGCCAAGGGCGCCACCATCGAGATGGAAGAGGGCGTGGAAGGTTACATCCGTGCCTCCGACGTATCCCGCGATCGCGTGGAAGACGCCTCTCTGGTGCTGTCCGTTGGTGACGAAGTCGAAGCCAAGTTCATGGGTGTTGATCGCAAGAACCGTACCCTGAGCCTGTCTGTTCGCGCCAAGGACGAAGCCGAAGAGAAGACCGCCATGGACAGCCTGAACCAACAGGATGAGGTTGGTTTCACCAACGCCATGGCCGAAGCCTTCAAGGCCGCCAAGGGCGAGTAAGCTCGCTCGGCAGTAGAAAAAAGGGCGGTCTTGACCGCCCTTTTTTAAGGCCCGATTTTTGTTCCTGCCCAATATAGGAGCCTTCATGATGACCAAGTCAGATCTGATAGAGCGATTGGCCAGCAAGCAACTGCATCTTTCGGCCAAGGAGGTCGAGTCCGCCATCAAAGAAATTCTGGAACAGATGGCCTGCACCCTGCAGCAGGGTGAGCGCATCGAGATCCGGGGATTCGGCAGTTTTTCACTTCACTATCGTGCACCGCGGATCGGGCGCAATCCCAAAACCGGTGAAAAGGTGGAGTTGTTGGGCAAGTCGGTGCCCCATTTCAAACCCGGCAAAGAATTGAGAGAGCGAGTCAACGCCGACTGAGGTCGTGTTGGTCCTCCGAATACCGGCGCCCTGCTTTCCTTCGCCGTCAGGCCGCCGTGTCGCTGTCACAACCCATGAGGATTGAGTTCGTGAGAACCCTGATTATCCTGATCATTCTGGTGCTGATTGCTGCAGTGGCACTGACCCTGGGCGCAGAGAACGAGCAACTGGTGCAAATCAATTATCTGCTCGCGCGCGGAGAGTTTCACCTCTCCAGTCTCCTGATCGGCTGGTTCTTTGCCGGTTTCCTGCTCGCCTGTCTGCTGCTCGGTTTCGGTTATCTGCGAGCCCGCTGGGAGATCCGCGGTTTGCTCAAGCGTCTGCAACGGCAAGAGAAAGCAGAGCAACTGCCCGTCACCAAGGAATAGATTCCACCATGCTGGAATTGCTGTTCCTGTTGTTGCCGATCGCGGCCGCCTACGGTTGGTACATGGGGCGACGCGGTGTACGCATCGATCAGCAACGTGAGAGTCACCGCCTGTCCCGCAACTATGTCGACGGGATCAACTTTCTGCTCTCTTCGGAGCCGGACAAGGCGGTGGATCTTTTCATCGAACTGCTGCAGGTGGATCACGACACCATGGAAACCCACCTGGCGCTTGGCAACCTGTTCCGCCAGCGCGGGGAAGTGGACCGGGCCATCCGTATTCATCAGAACCTGGTGGCGCGAACCCACCTGACCTTCGAACAACGCAACCTGTCGATGCTGGAGCTGTCCCGGGATTTCATTGCCGCCGGCCTGCTGGATCGCGCTGAAAGCATCTTGCTCGAGCTTATCAAGGATGCCGAACATGAGCAGAGCGCGGCCATGCTGCTCATCGATATCTACCAGCAGATGCGCGACTGGGAGAAGGCCATTGCCACGGCAGAGCGGGTCAGGAAACAGCTGGGTGACAAGGTGGTGCCCGCCATGGCGCATTACTATTGCGAACTGGCCGATCAGGAACTGCAGCAGCAGCACAGCAAACGCGCCGTACAGCGTCTGAAGAAGGCCCTCAGCATCGATCCCCACTGCGTGCGCGCCAGCCTGACCCTGGCCAAGGAGTACCTGGCGGCCCAGCAGGGCGAGCTGGTGATCCAGACCCTCGCCAACGTCCCGGAGCAGGATGCCGATTTTGCCTCCGAGGCCCTGCCGCTGCTGCTGCGGGCCGAACCGGAGGGCGAGCCGTCACCCCGTCTGACGGCCCTGCTGCAGACGTGGCTGGAGAAAACCGGCGCCGCCAGCGTGGCCCTGGCACTGGCCAACAACCTGGAGCGCCGCGACGGGGGGGAAGCCGCCGAACTGTTGATCCTGCGCGAGCTCAGGCGTCATCCCACCATGAAGGGCTTTCACCGCCTGATGAGTTATCGGCTGGCGGAGCTCGACAGCCCCAAGGCCAAAGAGAGCCTGGGATTGCTCAAGCACCTGGTGGAAGAGCAGATCAAGAGCAAACCCAGCTACCGTTGCCGCCAGTGCGGTTTTTCGGCACGCCTGATCTTCTGGCAATGCCCCTCCTGCAAGGGCTGGGGGACTATCAAACCCATCCGTGGCCTGGATGGTGAATAATCGAACACCTAAAACAAGATAGAGACATGACGAACAAGCAGGAGCTGAGATGCAAGACCCCAAAGTAATAGTCGCCCTGGATTATGCCGATGAAGCGCAGGCGCTGGCCTTTGTCGATCAGGTTAATCCTGCGCTCTGCCGGCTCAAAGTCGGCAAGGAGATGTTTACCCTGTTTGGCCCCCAGTTTGTCCGCAGCCTGGTGGCGCGGGGCTTCGATGTGTTTCTTGATCTCAAGTTTCATGACATCCCCAACACCGTGGCCAAGGCGGTGGCGGCCAGTGCCGAGCTCGGCGTCTGGATGGTCAATGTGCATGCCTGCGGAGGGCTGCGCATGATGCAGGCGGCACGCGAGGCCCTGGCGCCTTACGGCGAGCGGGCGCCGCACCTCATTGCCGTCACCGTGCTGACCAGCATGGAGCAGCAGGATCTGGCCGGCATCGGTCTGGATTGCTCCCCGGAGCAGCAGGTGCTGCGGCTGGCGGAGCTGACTCACCAGGCACAGCTGGACGGGGTGGTGTGCTCTTCCCAGGAGGCGCCGCTGCTGAAGGCGCGCTTCGGCAAGGCGTTCTGCCTGGTGACCCCGGGCATTCGTCCGGCGGGCAGTGCCCAGGGGGATCAGCGCCGGGTGCTGACCCCGGCCGCTGCGGTGGCGGCGGGGGCCGATTACCTGGTCATCGGCCGCCCCATCACCCAGGCGGACGATCCCATCGCGGCTCTGGAGGCGATCAACCGGAGCCTGTGAGCGGGCATCCGGATCAGCGAGGCGTGCCGACGGCACGCCTTTTTTGTCTGCACGAGAGGCCGCCAAGGCCCAACAGCAGACCGGCCAGGCTGCCATACAGATGGGAGCCGACGTGCACCCTCGCCTCGATGAGCGCCGAGGTGAACCCCTCCGCGTGATGCCAATCCCAGAGCAGCTTGCCCACCAATACCAGCAACCAGAGCCAGCGACTGCGCTGACCGGCGGCCAGT
>JBFHKO010000225.1:0-3731 GCA_041595355.1 Aeromonadaceae bacterium | reverse complement strand
CGGCGCTGCAGGCCCTGGTGCCCGGCTGCGAAGTGGCGGCGCCACTGCCCTGGCCCGAGCAGCCCTACCAGGAGCCTGGCCGCGCCGTGCCGGCGCCCCGGGCGCTGCGCTTCGAGCAGCCCCTGCAGCGCGACTGGCGGGTCAGCTCCTATTCGGCCCTGGTCGCGGGGCTGGGTCACGGGACGCCGCGCCGCGAGCCGGCCAGCGAACCCCAGCCCGGGGAGGCGCCCGAGCCACGCCTGGACGCCTTCGGTTTCCCGCGCGGCGCCCGGCCGGGCACCCTGCTGCACAGCCTGTTCGAGGGGCTCGACTTCACCCGTGCCGCGGGTGACAGCCTGAGCGCCTGGATCGCCAGCCGTCTGGAAGGGGTGAAGCTGACCGCCGACTGGCAGGCCGAACCCTGGCTGCCGGTGCTGGTGGAGTGGGTGGGGCAGGTGCTGGATGCCGAACTGGCCCCCGGCCTGCGACTGCGCCAGCTGGCGCCGGGGCGTTGCCTGCCGGAGCTGGAGTTCTTCCTGCCGCTGGCCCCCCTGGCCGCGCCCCGGTTGAATGCCCTGCTGGCGCAGCACGATCCCTTGTCGGCGGCGGCCGCGCCGCTGGCGTTTGCCCGGGTGCAGGGCATGCTCAAGGGCTTCATGGATCTGGTGTTCGAGCACCAGGGGCGCTTCTATGTGCTGGATTACAAGTCCAACCATCTGGGAGACGCGCCCGCCTGCTATGGCCGCGAGGCCCTGGTCGAGGCCATGCTCCAGCACCGCTACGATGTGCAGTACCAGCTCTACAGCCTGGCGCTGCACCGTTACCTGGCCAGCCGGGTGCCGGATTACGACTACGAACGCCATTTCGGCGGCGTCTTCTACCTGTTCCTGCGCGGCATGCAGGCCGGTACGGCGGCGGCTGTGTATGCGGCCCGGCCGCGGCGGGCTCATATCGAGGCGCTGGATCGGCTGTTCGCCGGCCAGGAGGCCGTCGCCACATCGCAAGGGGTCAGCCCATGCTGAAACAACTGCACGCCCTGGGGCAGGCCGGGATGCTCAGGGAGATCGACGTGGAGTTCGCCGCCTTTCTGGCGCGCTGGGAAACGCGGCCCGAGCTGCTGCTCTGTGCCGCCTTGCTGAGCCGTGAACTGGGACAGGGGCATGTGTGCCTGGATCTGGGACGGGTGGGCGAGCGGGTGGCAGAGTGGCCCCTGGCGGCGGCGAACCTCGCGGCCGAGCACCTGCAGTCGGCGTGGCAGGGCTCGCCGCTCATTGCCGAGAGCGGGCCGCTGCGCCTCAGGGGGCCCCGCCTGTATCTGGCCCGTTACTTTCATTTCGAACAGCAGCTGGCCGCCTGGCTGCGGCAGGCCGGCGCCCCCCTGCCGACGCCGGAGTTGCAGCCCTGGCTGGCGCAGCTGTTTGCCCCCGACTGGGGGCGGCTGCTGGCGGCCTGGCATGGCCGACCTACCGGCAGCCTGCATGACTTTCTGAGCCAGTGGCTGGATGTGGTGGCCTTCGAGGCGCTGGATCTGGCCGCCATCCAGGCCTGCCTGGACGGTGCGAACCATCCCGATGAGCTGGCAGCCCTGGCGAATTTGATCCCGCCGAGTGTGCGCCTCGACTGGCAGGCGGTGGCGGTGGCCACTGCCGCCTCGGGGCGTTTTACCCTTATCTCCGGCGGCCCCGGTACCGGCAAGACCAGCACGGTGACCCGGCTGCTGGCATTGCTGGTGGCCCTGGGTGGCGAAACGGCGCCCCTCATTCGGCTGGCGGCCCCCACCGGCAAGGCGGCGGCCCGGTTGACCGAGTCCATCGGCAAGGCCAAGGGCGAGCTGACCGGCCGGCTGCCCGAGGCGTTGCTGGCCGCCATTCCGGTGCAGGCCAGCACCCTGCACCGGCTGCTGGGCAGCCTGCCGGGCAGCCACGGCTTTCGCCATCATGCCGACAACCCCCTGCCGCTGGATGTGCTGGTGGTGGATGAGGCCTCCATGGTGGATTTGCCGATGATGGCCCGTCTGCTGGCGGCTCTGCCACCCCAGGCGCGGCTCATCCTGCTGGGCGACAAGGACCAGCTGGCGTCGGTGGAGGCGGGGGCGGTGCTGGGCGACATCTGCCAGTTTGCCAGTCAGGGGCTCAGCCCGGGGCAGGCGGACTGGCTGCAGCAGGTGACCGGCTTTTCCCTGGCCGCCCATGCGCGAGCCGGGGGCGCGCCGCTGCGCGATCGCCTCTGTCTGCTGCGCAAGAGCTGGCGCTTCGATGCCCGCTCCGGCATCGGCCAGCTGGCACGGGTGGTCAACGCCGGGGCGGTGGCGGAGCTGGATGGGGTGCTGGCGGCCGGTTTTGGCGACATCGCTCTGCATCCGGAGGCCAGCAGCGAGGCGGTGGTGCGCCTGGCGATCCAGGGCTACCGCCTCTATCTGCAACGCATTCGGCCGGGCATGCCAGAGGATGACATCCGCCTGGCGCTGCAGGAGTTCAACCGGCTGCGGGTGCTCTGTGCGGTGCGCGAGGGGCCCCGTGGCGTCAGTGGCCTCAACCGTCAGATTGGCGAGGCCCTGGCCAACGCCGGGCTGCTGGTGGCGGCGGGCGACTGGTTCGCCGGTCGGCCGGTGATGATCAGTCGCAACGATCATGGCCTGGGGCTCTACAATGGCGATCTGGGGCTGGCCATCAGCGATGGCGAGCGCTTGCGGGTCTGGTTCGAGATGCCGGATGGCCAGCTGCGCGGCTTCCTGCCCAGCCGGCTGCCGGAGCACGAGACTGCCTGGGCCATGACGGTTCACAAGTCCCAGGGCTCGGAGTTTGCTCACACCCTGCTGGTGCTGCCCGAGCGCCCGGAGCCGGTGCTGACCCGGGAGCTCATCTACACCGGCATCACCCGGGCCAGACAGCGGCTGGATCTGTTTGCCAGCCGGCCGGTGCTGGTGGCGGGGCTGCGCCGGATCACCGAACGCAACAGCGGCCTGCCCCAGGCGCTGGCGGCACCGGCGGCGGCAGACGAGGTCGGCAGACAGGGTTAACCGATTTTGGCGGTTGACTTTGGCGGCGATTCCCTACAGTATCTTTGGACATTTAGACGTCCAAACATCTGTGGTGCGTCAATCAAGCGATTTTTTCCCGTGGACGGCCGGGTCCGCGGGGTGACAACGGTTCCCGTGTTCAAGGAGACAGGCATGAGTTTTGACAGTGCGCGCCAGGTGGAGGCCCTCAACCAGAGTCTGGCCGATCTGAGTGGTGATATTTCGGTATCCTTCGAGTTTTTCCCGCCCACCACCGAAACCATGGAGCAGACGCTGTGGAATTCCATCGAGCGCCTGCGTGTTCTGGAACCCAAGTTCGTCTCCGTCACCTATGGCGCCAACTCCGGCACCCGGGATCGCACCCACAAGGTGATCAAGGACATCAAGGAGCGCACCGGCCTCATCGCCGCGCCGCACCTGACCTGCATCGATGCCAGCCCGGATGAATTGCGCGGCATCGCCCGGGATTACTGGGACAACGGTATCCGCCAGATCGTGGCCCTGCGCGGCGATCTGCCCGAGGGGATGGCTCGCCCGGAGATGTATGCCGCCGATCTGGTAGCGCTGCTGAAGGAGGTCGCCGATTTCGATATCTCGGTGGCGGCCTATCCCGAGGTGCATCCGGAAGCCAAGAGCGCCCAGGCGGATCTGCTGAATCTGAAGCGTAAAATCGATGCGGGGGCCAATCGCGCCATTACCCAGTTCTTCTTCGACGTGGAAAGTTACCTGCGGT
>JBFHKO010000224.1:0-3731 GCA_041595355.1 Aeromonadaceae bacterium | reverse complement strand
CTGTGGATCTTGCCCAGCATGGCACCATAGGCCTTGGCCAGGCTGGCGGCCTTGCGCTGGGAGTCCTCGATGGCCTGCTGGCGCACCTGCGCCAGATAACGACCGCTCTCCTTCACGCCATACCGGATGGGGTTGACCGTATCCAGTCCGCTCTTGAGGGCGGTATCCAGCAACTGACTCAGGCGCTCCAGTTGGTAAAGCTTGACGCTGACTTCCCGGTGAGCCCGGTAACCGAGCAGCCTGGGTTTCTGGCCGCTGGCATATTGGTAGTGCGGCACCACCATCAGATTTCCCGCCTCGATATCCGGCGTTCTGATGCCGATCTTCTCCAGCTCACCCACCACCGCGGCCACCCGGGCATCGGCGGCCTGCCGGGCCAGGCTGCTGCTCTTTTCCTCGGTATTCACGGCAAACGAGAGGGTGGCCATGTCCGGTTCAGCCTGCAGTTCGGCATAACCATTGGTAATGAGATGGGGCCTGCTGGGCAGCCTCTCCTGGGCCTGGGCCGTGGAGAGGCTGCCCAGCAGTAGCAGAGCGGTAAACAGGCATTTCAACAACATCATCCCTTCCTCACTAAGTGCAACATGCCGATGCCGGCTACTCTAGCAAGCACAGGTGCGGCTGAACAGGCAGACATCAGGGAGGGCTGGGTGGATAGCGGGTGGCTGGGCAGGCAAGCCGTGCCAAAGCGGAGTGCTTCACACATCCAGCCCGGGTGGCAGTATATCCGGCCATTCGATGTTGGGTACCGGACCGACAGCGTCCAACGGCAGTGGCACATGGCCCCGGGCCATGTCGTCCTGCTGGACGAACAGCTCATCGAGGGGCGGTGATACATCCGCATCGTAGAGCAGATCATCGAGCGACAACGGCATCTGCGCTTGAGGCAGCAGGCTATCGTCGGCGCCAATGAGCAGTGACCAGAGATCCGGCTCGGGAGCCAGCGCCCCCCAATCAAGATAATCCAGCGCGCCGGCGTGCAGCGCGACATCGGAGAGCGGCAGCCTGAGTGCGCTGCCGGCATCCCCCAACTCGATAAACAGGTCATCCGGCGCCGACACCCCCTCGGCCGGCACAAACTGCACCACACCGCCAGGAAAGTCGACCCGCAACTCCCCCGCCAGCTCGCCATCCTGGCCCTCGATCTCCAGGCCGAGCAGCTGATGCCCCGGCAAGGCGTTTTGATAACCGACGGCGGTGCGACAGTGGATCAGCTCATCGCCATCCCACTCGTAACGCACCTTGTCGATCTGGATCCAGGTAAAGGGTGTCATGGTGGTGACCTCCGAACGGAAAGGGAGGGAAGACCCGCTTCCCTCCCCCTAAAGCCGACTAATAGACCAAGCCACTGTCCTTCAGCTGGTCGAGATCGGCGATGGAGCCGGCCGTTCCCTCCAGTATGATGGTCAGGTCGGCGGTCGGACTAACGACGCCATCGGCAAAGACCTCTATCTTGGTGTCAGCTCCCTCGGTGCTGACCTTGAGATAGCTGTCGAGGTTGTCGGCATTGGCCCCCACCAGCATGTCGCTCAGCATCAGCTTGTCACCCTCCAGTGGTGCATAGCCCTTGACGGTATCAGTCGAGCCATCGGCATCGCCACTGCGCCAGAGGAACTCGTCTGCACCATCGCCACCCACCAGGATGTCGCTACCCAGCCCACCGACCAGGGTGTCATTACCCGCGCCGCCAAAGAGCTGATCGGGCCCATCGCCACCCTGCAGCACCTCGTCGGTCGCATTCCCCGTCAGGGTAAAGCCCTGGATGTCGTTGCCATCGCCTTCGATATGCACCGCTATGATGGCATTGGTGAGAATATCTCCATCACCATCCTGCGGATGGGTATTGAAGCTCAGGTCGACATCGCCGGGGAACAGCTCCTGGTAGACCGTCAGGCTGAGGAGCCGGTAGTCGGTCTTCGATTCAGCCCCCAGCGTCAGGGTATCAAACCCGCTGTTTTGCAGCAGATCCGCACTCCCCGAGTTGAAGGTGGTGCCGGGATCCATCAGCAGGTTCCATGAGTACTCCGAGTTCTCACCATAACCTGCCGGCATCTTGAAGGTACCGAAATCCAGCAGCGCACCGTTGCTGTCATAAGCCGCCCACTTGAGCACCTCGCCGCTTGACATCTTCTGTAGCAAGAACGAGGTGTTGAACACATCCTGATTGAAGTTCACCGTCAGCAGCTCGCCCGCATTGATGAGGTTGTTACCCACCCCCATGCCGTTGTTCGATGCATTGACGCCCCCGGGGGAACTGAAGACCGCCTTGAGATCCGTACCCTGCCCTGAGCCATTGATGATGAGCTCAAGCGACGGAACGGGTCCGCCGGGGGTCAAGCCAAGCAGCGACTCGGTAAACGAAATGGTCGGATTGGGATTCACCACCTCGAAGGTATAGGTACCATCCACCCCCACATTCAGGATGAAGAACACCTCGCCCGTCCCCACCACGCTGGCAGTCAACACCGATGAACCATCGGGATTGTTGACCACGTTGTAGATCAGATTCGGGTCGGGAGGGGTATTGCCCTCAAGGTTGAAGGAACCACCATCGGCACCAAAATTCACATCCAGGATCCCTGTGGTCACCCCTTCCGAATTGGCAATGACGGCATTCTGAATGGCATTGAGTACCGGCACATCGTCGATGATCTTGATACTCAGGGTCCCACTGGTCATGTCCGAACTTTGAACGCCATCAATATCTTTCAGCAACAGACTGATGTTGTCCTCCAGCAGATTCTCCCCCTGAATGGGTGCATGCGTCTCGTTATCCAGCAGCAGGTAGGTATAGCTGACGGTTCCGCTAATCCCGTTACCGGTATAGCCGGTGATCTGCAGGGTATTACCCAGCGACGTGGTCACCAGCAGCGGAGTCGACGGAGTTGCAGCCTGCAGTTGTGCCAGGGTAAAGAGGGTCCCGATCACCGTCAGGCTGGCAATACCATCCGCGGCACTGATGGCGAACGTCCCCGAGGTCCTGGCCGGCGGATTGGGACTGGTGCCATTCGGCAGGTCATTTTCATAGACGCTGGCGGTTGCCGGCTCTATGGTCAGGGGGCCATCGTTGTCCAGAATGGTGGCCGTGCCACTGGCATCATAAGCAACATCCGCACTGGTCAGGGTGGCATGCAGGCTGAACAGCTCATCCGCCTCATACAGAAGGTCATTGATGGTATCGGTGCGCACCAGCAGGCTGCTGTCGCCTTCGTTCAGGGAAATGGGCCCGCTGTAGGCCAGCCAGCTACTACCGCCATTCAGGCTGTACTCGAAGGCGGTGAAATAATCATCCCCCGCCGTGGCCGTGCCCGGCTGCAAAGCCAGGGCCAGCGTACTGCCAGCCGCCGCATCCTTGACCTCCACCGTGAACACCGCCTTGTCACCTTCCGGAACATCGATGTTGTTGGCCTCGACGCTCGGATTCACCTCCACCGTCGGCTTGTCGTTGTCGATGATGGTCGCCGTGCCCTCGGCGCTGTAATCGATATCCAGGCTGGTCAGGGTGGCCTGCAGGCTGAACAGCTCGTCCGCCTCGTCCAGGCTGTCATCCACGGTTTGCGTGCGCACCAGCAGGCTGCTGTCGCCCTCGCTCAGAGAAATGGGCCCGCTGTAGGCCAGCCAGGTGGCGCCGCCATTGAGGCTGTACTCAAAGGCGGTGGCGTAATCATCGCCTGCCAGCGCCGTGCCCGGCTGCAAAGCCAGGGCCAGCGTACTGCCAGCCGCCGCATTCT
>JBFHKO010000223.1:0-3748 GCA_041595355.1 Aeromonadaceae bacterium | reverse complement strand
GTTTTCTGATGGATGACCAGGAGCAACCCTGGCAGGTTATGACTCAGAAGTCGTAACGGGCGGCCAGCTGGTAGTCGTTCTTGGTCTCGGAGGTAACGGAAGCGTCCACGTTCTGGAAGCGGTACTCGCCGATGACGCGCAGGTTCTTGTTGAACTTGTACTGGGCGCCCAGGGTGTAGTAGTCCACCTGGTCGTACTTGACGTTATCGACCTTGTCATGCTCTTCACGCAGGTTGTACAGCGCCATCAGGCCGAAACCGTTGTCGAAGTTGTAGCCCAGGGCCGCTTCCCAACCGCTGTGGTCGATGCCGTTTTCCACGAAGTCGGAGCCGTCGGCGTAGGTCAGGGCGGCGTAGGCGGCCTTGTCGTCGTACATCAGGCCGGCGACCAGCAGCTTGGCGTCATCTTTGCCGGCTTGGTCACGCAGCCCGACGTTGTAGCCGGCGCCGATGCTCAGGTTCATCGGCAGGGCGTAGCTGGCGGCCAGGCCGTAGGCGGCGTCAGCGCTCTTAACAGAGGTCTCTTCGGTCTTGTTGCCGTCGAACTTGTAGCTGGCATCCAGCTGCAGGGCGTCGACGAACTTGTGGCTGTATTTCAGCACGTTGGAGGCGCGGCCGGTGGCGAAGTTGTCGCTGCCGTTGCCCAGGGCGCTGGCGCCGTAGCCGTCAGACAGGGCCACGTCGGTCCAGTCGGCGATGCTGGAGATGGCGCCCTTCTGGCGGCCGAAGGTCACCTGGCCGAAGTCGTCGGACTTGACGCCGGCATAGGCCAGACGGGTGCGCAGGTTGCCGGCATCATCGCTGATGTTCTTCTCGGTATTCTGCAGGTTCATCTGCACTTCATACTGGGCAATGGCCTTCATGCCTTCGCCGATGGCGGCATCGCCTTTGGCACCGAAGCGGATGAACTGGTTGGCGCCGTACTTCTCACTGCCCTCTTTGGTTCCGGCAGTATCGGTCTGGGTGCCCATGAACTGGCCGGCATAGACGCGGCCATACAGGTCCACGGACTGGGTGTCGTTCTTGAACACTTCGGCGGCCTGGGCGGCGGAGGTGGCGGCCATCAGGGCGACGGCTACGGAGGTCAGCTTTTTCATTATATTTCCTTCCTTAGTGTGGGATTTCACCATGCAACTAGCAAGCGCATGATAATGATTCGCATTGAGGTTGGCAATGCCGTTTTGTGACCCTGATCGTCTATTTTGCTGCCACCAACAACCGGTGTGCATGTCACATGGGGGGCCATGCTAGGCAGGCCGGGTGACGGTTTTGTTACCGATTGATGAAGAGTTCATGTTTCGGGAACTTTTGCACGGTATCCTGTGACGCAATGATTTAGCGCTGGCCGGCCGAGTCGGCAGGCAAAGGCGTGTGGCTGTGCTAGAATGCGGCCGCTTTTTGAACTTTATGTGGACACTGCAAGGTATTGGCTGCGATGAGACGTGAACTGGCGATTGAATTTTCCCGTGTGACCGAGGCGGCGGCCCTGGCCGGCTACAAGTGGCTGGGTCGTGGCGACAAGAACAAGGCGGATGGTGCCGCCGTCGAGGCGATGCGCTTCGTGCTGAACCAGATCGAGATTGATGGCGAGATCGTCATCGGTGAGGGCGAGATCGACGAGGCACCCATGCTCTACATCGGTGAGCATGTGGGCTGCGGTGGGGATGCGGTGGATATCGCCGTGGATCCCATAGACGGCACCCGCATGACCGCCATGGGGCAGGCCAATGCGGTGGCCGTACTGGCCGCCGGCGACAAGGGCTGCTTCCTGAAGGCGCCGGACATGTACATGGAGAAGCTGATCGTCGGGCCCAGGGCCAAGGGGTGCATCGATCTGCATCTGTCGCTGGAAGCCAACCTCAAGGCGGTCGCCGAGGCGCTGGGCAAGCCGCTGCATCGGCTCAACGTCATTACCCTGGCGAAGCCGCGTCACGAAGAGGCGATCCGCGACATGCAGGCCATGGGCGTGCGGGTGTTTGCCATTCCGGATGGCGACGTGGCCGCCTCGGTGATGACCTGCATGCCGGATAACGAAATCGACATGCTCTACTGCATCGGCGGGGCGCCGGAAGGGGTGGTCTCCGCCGCCCTGGTGCGCGCCCTGGACGGCGACATGCAGGGACGTCTGTTACCCCGCCACAAGGTGAAGGGGGATAGCGACGAGAACCGCCGCCTGGGTGAGCAGGAGCTGGCGCGCTGCCAGCAAATGGGCATAGAGGTGGAGAAGGTGTTGCCGCTTGAGGCCATGGCCAAGAACGACAACGTCATCATCTCCGTCACCGGCATCACCAAGGGTGACCTGCTGGAGGGGATCACCAGCGACGGCACCATGGCGACCACCGAGACGCTGCTGGTACGCGGCAAGTCGCGCACCATCCGCCGCATTCACTCGACCCATTACCTGAAGCGCAAGGATCAGGAGATCCAGAGCATCATCCTCTGATCTCCCGTTGCCGCCGTTAGCCAGCGGGACTACAGGGCACGATGCAACAAGGTGCCCTGTTGCTCGAAGCCGGCCTGCGCCAGAAAGGCGATCAGGCCGGCCTGCTCCTCGGCGCGCACCGTCGCCAGGCTGAGTATCGCCTGTGGCTGCCCCTGAGCCCGCAACCACGCCAGGGTCTGGCTCAGCAGGTGGCTGCCTACGCCCCGACGCCGGGTGATGTCCCGCACCGCCAGATAGACCAGCGTGTCCCCCCGCGTCACCGCCAGCCCCACCACCCGGTTGTTGAAGGTCGCCAGGTGCCACTGCCCCTGGCTCTCCAGGGCAGCAGGCTCCCAGCCATCCGGAGCCAGCAGGGCAGCCAGGCTGTGGTGCCAGTCAGTCTCCAGTGATGAGCTGTGGTGAATCGTCAGACGCATAGGGGTAACCTCCGGGCAAACAGTGAGTGCAGGGCAAAAGAGGGGGCGATTGTAGCATGAAGTCGGCGGGCGCTGGTTGGCGCCCTCGTCGGTGCCTGTCGAAACCCGCTCGGGCGGGCGACGGGCTCAGCGAGCCAGCCAGCTGGCCGGATTGAGTGCCTGGCCCTGGCGACGGATCTCGAAGTAGAGCCCCGCCTCGCTCTGTCCGCCACTGCGGCCCACCAGCGCCACCCGTTCACCGGCTTTCACCGCGCTGCCGGCGCTTTTCAGCAGCGACTGGTTGTTGCCGTACAGGGTCAGGTAGCCGTGACCGTGATCGATGACCAGCACGTTGCCAAAACCGGCCAGCCAGTCGGCATAGACCACATCGCCACTGGCGATGGCCCGCACCGGGCTGCCTTCTGCGGCGCCTATCAGTATCCCCTTCCAGGTCACCTCGCCACTGCGCTGCTTGCCGAACTGACGTAGCAGTTGTCCCTGGGCCGGCCAGGGCAGGCGGCCACGCAGCTTGGCCAGGCCATGCCGATCCACGCTGGCGAAGCTCGCCTCGGCACGGGCCTGGGCGACGCGTTCGGATTGCCCCTCGGCGCGCGCCTTGGCACGCGCCTTGGCCAGCGCCTCGGCCTTGCGGCGGCGCCGTTCGGCCTCGAGCTTCTTGCGGGCGGCCTCGATCTGGCGCAGCATCTCCTGCTCGGCGGCCTGCAGCTGGCTGAGCTGCTGCTTGTCCGCTGCCAGGGAGTTTTTCAGTTCGCTGGCCGTCGCCTCGCGTTGCTGCTGCTTTTGCTGCAGGGCGAGCCGATCCGCGCGCCGGGCCTCCACCAGCTCGCTCAGTCGCCGGCTGGTGTGCTGGGTCTGCTGGCGATTGTTGGCCAGCTGCTGGCGGGTTCGGT
>JBFHKO010000222.1:0-3758 GCA_041595355.1 Aeromonadaceae bacterium | reverse complement strand
CCTCAATCAAAGGGCATGGGCGGTGCGCATGCGGCCCTGATAATCAAAAATTTTTTCTGTTATGCGCCACAGGTGACCCTGCTTCCTGGCGATGACAAAATCCGGATGCCGAAACAGCGCGGCCTGGTCCAGCACCGCCTCGGGGCTCTCAAACGCAGGCGCCAGCCCGGGCGCACGCCAGTGGCGGTCGACGAACTGGCGGCTGAAACGCTCGCGGGCCGCGAGGGAGTCGAAGGCAAAGGCCTCACTCAGTTCGGCGCCGTCCTCGTCGTGGTAGGTTACCCGCAGCAGCACGCGCCCCTGGCGCTGCTGCAGATGCAGCGACTGGCCGGCACAACGGATCACCTTGGCATCGCGCAGCGCCAGGGCCGCCTTGAGCATGTCGTCCGGATCGCTCAGAACGGCCCCGCATTCCCGGCACTGGCGAGCGGCAATGTCGTTGTCGGCGCCGCACTGGCCACAGCTCTTGGCCCGGAAACGATAATCGCAAAATTCGCGATGTCCATCCTCCGCGATAAAAAAAGCCTGACACCTGCGGCCAAAGTGTTCGATTACCGCCCCATCGCTGGTGGTGCGCCCCCAAAAGGCGTTGGCAAAGCCGCAGGCGGGGCAGAGCACCTGCACCGGCACCGTATCGCTGTCGGGCCTGGGGTCGACGATGGCAGGGGCGTGCAGGTCATAGGCGTTGCCGGCATAGTCGAGGATCAGGCACTCCGACTTGCCCGGCGACAGCCGCAGCCCGCGACCGACGATCTGCTGGTAGAGCGCGACCGAGGCCGTGGGCCTCAGTATGGCGATGAGATCCACATGGGGGGCATCGAAGCCGGTGGTCAGCACCGCCACGTTGACCAGATACTTGAGCTCGCGGGCCTGGAAGCGGGCCAGTATGGCATCCCGCTGGGCGCCGGGGGTGGCCCCGGTGATGAGGGCGGCCTCGCCCTCGGGCAGCAGTCCCAGCACCTCGCCTGCATGCAGGACGGTGGCGGCGAAAATCATCACCCCCTGGCGATCGGCGGCATAGTCGATCACCTGACGCACTATCTGGGGGGTGACCCGGGTCTGGCGCCGCAGCGCCTGGTCAAGCTCGGCGTCGGAAAACAGCCCCTGACGGGAGGGGAGCAGCTGGCTGAAGTCGTAATGCACCACCGGGGCATCGATGACCCTCGGCGGGGTCAGGTAGCCCTCGCGGATCATCTGGCGCAGCGGCAACTCGAAGATGCACTCCTCGAAAAAGCGCGGCTCGCGGCTGCGCACCATGCCGCGGTGATGAAAGTTGTAGATAAAGCCGAGGCCCAGCCGGTAGGGGGTGGCGGTCAGTCCCAGTATCTTGAGTGCGGGATTGCGCGCGCGCAGGTGGGCAATGAGCTGCTGATACTGGCTGTCACTCTCCTCGGCGACCCGGTGACATTCGTCGATGATGAGCAGTGAGCAGGGAAAATCGAAGGTTCCCAGGTGGCGGGCCACCGACTGGATGGAGCCGAAGATCACCTGCCGCGCGGCGCTCTTGTCGCCGAGGCCGGCAGAGAAAATGTCGGCCTCCAGCCCCAGCGCCCGGTACTTGGCCTGATTTTGCGCCACCAGTTCCTTGACGTGAGCCAGCACCAGCACCCGGCCGCGGGCCAGGCGCGCCAGTTCGGCGATCACCAGGCTCTTGCCGGCGCCGGTGGGCAACACCAGCACGGCGGGGGCCAGACGCTGGCGAAAATGGCGCACCACGGCGGCGACGGCCTGCTGCTGATAGGGTCTGAGGGTAAACATGGGGGCTATTCTGACAGGCAAGTGGCGGCTTGATAAGGCGTGCTGGATCACCTTGGCCACAGAAGCGGGATCACAATGGCCGTGGAATCATGTATCTTACTGGCCGCTCTGACGAGAAAAACCTTCAAGAACAGTAGAGAACCGACCATGATCATTACTCCCAAGGTACGTGGCTTCATCTGCACCACGACGCATCCTGCCGGCTGTGAAGCCAATGTCCGCCAACAAATCGCCTACATCCAGAGCCAGGGCAAGCTGGCCAAGGGCCCGAAGAAGGTGCTGGTGATCGGCGCCTCCACCGGCTACGGCCTCTCGTCGCGCATTGCGGCCGCCTTCGGCTCCGATGCCGCCACCATCGGCGTCTTCTTCGAGAAGCCGGGCAGCGAGAAGAAGACCGGCAGTGCCGGCTGGTACAATTCCGCTGCCTTCGACAAGGCGGCCAAGGAAGCCGGCCTCTATGCCAAGAGCATCAACGGTGACGCCTTCAGCAATGAGTGCCGCGACAAGGTCATCGAGCTCATCAAGCAGGATCTGGGGCAGGTGGATCTGGTGGTCTACTCCCTGGCCTCGCCGGTGCGCAAGCTGCCGGATAGCGGCGAGGTGGTGCGCAGTGCCCTGAAGCCCATCGGCGAGGTCTACAAGACCACCGCCATCGACACCAACAAGGATCAGATCATCGAGGCCCAGGTCGAGCCGGCCAGCGAGGAGGAGATCGCCAGCACCATCAAGGTGATGGGCGGCGAGGACTGGGAGCTGTGGCTGAACGCCCTGCAGCAGGCCGGCGTGCTGGCCGATGGCGCCAAGACGGTAGCCTACAGCTACATCGGCACCGATCTCACCTGGCCCATCTACTGGCATGGCACCCTGGGGCGCGCCAAGGAAGATCTGGACCGTGCCAGCCAGGCCATCCGCCAACAGCTGGCGGCCAAGGGCGGCGAAGCCTATGTGGCGGTGCTGAAGTCGGTGGTGACCCAGGCCTCGGCCGCCATTCCGGTGATGCCGCTCTATATCGCCATGTCCTTCAAGATCATGAAGCAGATGGGACTGCACGAAGGCTGCCTGGAGCAGATCCAGCGCCTCTTCTACACCCAGCTCTACGCCGGCGGGGTGCAGACCGACGACGCCCAGCGTATCCGCATGGACGACTGGGAGCTCAAGGACGAGGTGCAGCAGGCTTGCCGTGATCTGTGGCCGCAGATAAGCAGCGACAACCTCTATCAGCTGACCGACTACCAGGGCTACAAGGACGAGTTCCTCAAGCTGTTCGGCTTCGGCTGGGATGGCGTAGACTACGGCGCCGACGTCAACCCGGACGTCAAATTCGACTGCATCGAGCTGTAAGTCCCGTTTGCAGCAATAACAGCCCCCGCAGGCTCATGCCCGCGGGGGCTTTTTGTTGCGCGGGCCGTCATTGTGCCGCTATCCGCTATCCGCTATCCGCTATCCGCTATCCGCTATCCGCTATCCGCTATCCGCTATCCGCTATCCGCTCAAGGCGACGGGGCCCGAGGGGCAGGTCTGTTTTCTGCTGCAAGTCGAGACCGGTTCTTATGAGTCCATGATGCCGATCAAGGATCCAGCTGCCAACCTGTGGTGTCATCAGGGACCTATCTGCATGCTTTGGCAAGCCGCAGATGATCCATGAATGGGGATAAAACGCGGGCTGCGCACGCCGCTGGCGCCTTGCTGCAGAGGAGATGAGTGTACTGGCCATGAAGGGGGGAACCGGTCTTGCGCATAGACGTTGCTTCAATCACTGTTTATATATACACACTAGAGCCTAGTGGAGCCGAAGGTTGGATATAGCGGAACTTTTTTCGCCTATCACGCACCGGCGGCGGCCTTGTTGCCCAAATCGGGGAACTATCTGCTTCCTCGGTGATCTGATCTCTTAGAGCCACCAGCGGGAGCGTCATATGGGCAAGTCCAAACACGAGATCAGCAACTGGAAACAGTACAACCAAGCCTTGGTGCAACGCGGTTCGTTGACTGTCTGGATG
>JBFHKO010000221.1:0-3787 GCA_041595355.1 Aeromonadaceae bacterium | reverse complement strand
TCGCGATATCGGCGAGCGTCAGCGCCAGGAGCGGCAGATCCGCCGCCTGGCCTACCAGGATCCGCTGACCAGCCTCGCCAATGGCCATTATCTGAAAATCCGCCTGCAGGCGCGGCTGGACGCACTGCAAGAGTGGCGTGCAGAGCAGCCCGCGCCCCGTTTTGCGCTGCTGCTGGTGGCCATCGACAACCTGAAAACCATCCACACCGACTTTGGGCAGACGGCCGCCGATGATCTGCTGCGCATGCTGGCCGATCAGCTTGCCCTGTTGGCTCCCGAGAGCCGGCTGGCGCGGCTGGGCAGCGATGAATTCGTGCTGTTGCAGGATGAGGCGACGGATCTCTATTCATTGCTGAGGCTGGCCCGGACGCTGCGCCGCCAGGCCATTCCCGCAGCCCAGCGGGACAACCTGCATCTGGAGATCGCCCTCAGCGTCGGCATAGTGGTGGTGACGCCCCGCTACCACCACGTCCATCAGTTGCTGCGCTGCGCCGGCTATGCCCTGAGTCAGGCCCAGCGCCAACCGGGCGGCGGCATCCGTTTCTACAGCCGGCGCCTGCATCGTGAAGCCAATCTGGAGCTCAGCATCCGCACCGATCTGCCCCAGGCCATCCGCAGCGGCCAGCTGCAGCCCCACTTCCAGCCGCTGGTGGAGGCCGACTCCGGCCGGGTGGTGGGTTTCGAGGCGCTGGCGCGCTGGCAGCACCCCGCGCTGGGCGCCATTTCGCCGGCCCGCTTCATCCCCATCGCCGAGAACTCCCAGATCATCATCGCCCTGGGGGAGCATGTGCTGCGGGAGTCCTGCCATTTCATCGCGGCCTGTCCCGCCCCCGAGGGCGCTGGCACGCCTCTTGCCGTGCATGTCAATATCTCGGCGCGCCATTTCGCGGCGCCGTCGCTGGTGGCGAGCATCATGGCGGCCATCCGCGACAGCGGCATCCAGCCCGGGCAACTGGTCATCGAGATCACCGAAAGCCTGCTGATGCAGCGGCCGCGCCATTCGCTGGCCACCATGCGCCGCATCCGGCAGCTGGGGGTGGGGCTGGCGCTGGACGATTTCGGTACAGGCTACTCCTCCCTGAGCAGCCTGTGCGATTACCCGCTGGATGCGGTCAAGCTGGATCGCTCCTTTGTGTGGCGAGCCGCGGAAGGGGGCACGGGGGCCAAGTTGGTGCACTCCATCACCCAGATGGCCGGCAGCCTGGGCTTCCGACTGGTGGCCGAAGGGGTGGAAACCGAGGCGCAGCGGCACACGCTGCAGCAGCTGGGTATCGTCGAGATGCAGGGCTTCCTGTTCCATCGCCCCCTGCCCGGTGCCGAGGCGTTGCGGCTGCTGGGTTCGGGGCGGTTAGATGCGTCTGCGTCCTAAGTCCCGACCAACATGCAAAAACACTAATTAAACATGCACGAAGACAGCATTATAACGGCCGAATATTGCATTTGGATGCAAAAAAGACCTGTTTTTAATGGTTGAGCCGGCAGCCAAAAACTGGCTATAATCCCGCCATATTTTGATCCAGATCTCATTTTTGGCTCCATTCGACAGCAAGGCGCGCATGTTTTCTCATGGCTCCCTTGTCACAATCCAGGGTTCGAATTCGCGGTGTGGCAGCGACAAGCCAGGGGCGGTAGCCTTGTCTGGCGGCGGCCCGGGCGGCATCCGGGATGTTTTCTTATGAGCCTACATTCGTTATCCTTCATCGACTTATCACCTCGAGCAACCAGACACCTCATGATAAACAAACGACTCCTTCCGGCGCTGGTCTCGGCACTGTTGCTGGGCGGCTGCACCATACCGGGTTCACATTTGTCAGTGGACGACAAGACCCAGATCACCGAGCCAGGCAGCGACAGCCAGGATCTGAACCGCCAGGTGGATGTCTATCCGCTGACCCCCAGCCTGGTGGGTAAAATGCGCGCCCAACCGCCCCAGGCCAAGGCCAATGCCCAGCTCGACGGAGCCCTGCGCAGCTATGAGTACCGCATCGGCGTCGGCGACATACTGAACGTCACCGTCTGGGATCACCCCGAGCTGACCATCCCCGCCGGCTCCTACCGCAGTGCCAGCGACGCCGGCAACTGGGTACACAGCGACGGCGCCATCTTTTACCCCTACATCGGCCGCGTGTCCGTGGTCGGCAAGACGGTCACCGAAATCCGCGATGACATCGCCCAGCGCCTGGCCCGCTATGTCGAGAGCCCGCAGGTGGATGTGAGCGTGGCCGCCTTCCGCTCCCAGAAGGTGTATGTGACCGGCGAGGTGGGTAAACAGGGCGAGCTGCCGGTCACCAATGTGCCGCTGACGCTGCTGGATGCCATCAACCAGGCCGGCGGCCTGGCAGAGAATGCCGACTGGCGCAACGTGGCGCTGACCCGGGCCGGCCGGGAGCAGCAGCTCTCGTTGCAGGCGCTGATGCAGTACGGCGACCTGAGCCAGAACAGCCTGTTGCAGCCTGGCGACATCATCCATGTGC
This sequence comes from Aeromonadaceae bacterium, assembly GCA_041595355.1. Taxonomy (GTDB): domain Bacteria; phylum Pseudomonadota; class Gammaproteobacteria; order Enterobacterales; family Aeromonadaceae; genus JBFHKO01. The sequence goes on along the minus strand of JBFHKO010000221.1, from coordinate 1,313 downwards.
CGCGCAACGACGGTCTCAAGGTGTTCGTGATGGGCGAGGTGGCCAAGCAGAGCACCCTCAAGATGGACCGCACCGGCATGACCCTCACCGAGGCGCTGGGGCAGGCCGGCGGGCTGGATCAACTGGCGGCCGATGCCACCGGAGTATTCGTCATTCGGGCCAATCGGCGGGAAGGGGACGATGCCCGGGCGGAGCAGCGCAAGCTGGCCAGCATCTACCAACTGAATGTCAGGGACGCCACCGCCCTGGTGCTGGGTACCGAATTCGAGCTGCAGCCCTATGACGTGGTCTATGTGACCGCGGCGCCGATTGCACGCTGGAACCGCGTCATCAGCCAGCTGCTGCCCACCATCACCGGCTTCAACAATCTGACCGAAGGCGCCCTGCGCGTCCGCAACTGGCCCTGATACCCATGCGATTTGATTCCATTCTCGTGGTCTGTGTCGGCAACATCTGCCGCTCGCCCACCGGCGAGCGTCTGCTGCAGCAGGCGCTGCCCAATAAACAGGTCTCCTCCGCCGGTATCGCTGCCCTGGTGGGCCAGCGCGCCGATGCCAGCGCCTGTGAGGTGGCCGAGGCGCACGATTTGAGTCTGGAGGGGCATCAGGCTCGGCAGCTGACCCGCGAGCTGTGCCTGCAACATGATCTCATCCTGGTGATGGAGCAGCGGCATGTCGATGCCGTTTGTAAGCTGGCACCCATGGTGCGCGGCAAGGTGATGACCTACGGTCACTGGCTGCAGCGGGACATCCCCGACCCCTATCGCCAGAGCCGCGAGGCGTTCGAGTTCACCTACGATCTGCTTGCCCGGGCCACTGAGGCCTGGGCGCAACGACTGACCAAATAGTCAAATAGACAGGAAACATGATGGCAACAACGACTTCGCCGCAGACCCGCAGTAATAATCCTGAGGTGATCGACCTGGGGCGCCTGCTGGGGCTGCTGCTGGACAGCAAATGGCTCATTCTGGGCGGCACCACCCTTTTTGCCGTCGCCGGCATTCTGTATGCCCTGTGCGCCACCCCCATCTACAAGGCCGATGCCCTGGTGCAGGTGGAGCAGAAGAGTGGCGGCATTCCGGGACTTTCGGATGTGACCGATATGCTGGGCAGCGGCAATGCCGAAGCCACCACCGAGATCGAACTCATCAAGTCGCGCATGATATTGGGGCAGACGGTGGACGAGCTGAACCTGACGGTGCAGATCCAGCCCAGGTTCCCCTACGGGGCGGGCAAGGGCCTGGCCGAGCGGCTGGGCTGGCAGGCCGGCATCCTCAACGTGGGGCGCCTGCGCGTGCCCGGCAGCCATGAAGG
>JBFHKO010000220.1:0-3790 GCA_041595355.1 Aeromonadaceae bacterium | reverse complement strand
CCGGCTGCAGGCGCGGCTGCTGGGTGGCATACTGAGCGCCGAGCAGCTCCATTATCCGGCCCGCGCCCAGGCCGATACGCTGCACCTCTCAGGGCTGTCACTGGCAGCCCTGAGTCAACTGCAGCAGGAGCCGACGGTGCGCCTGCAAGGGCGCCTGGCCGCCGAGCTGCCGCTGCGACTCACCGCCGAGGGAGTGGCGATCCGGGCCGGCCAACTGCGAAATCAGGGCTCGGCCCGCCTGGAGCTGCTACCCTCGCCAGGAGTGGAGAGCTGGCTTAACAGCCAGCCCCAGCTGGCCCAGGTGGGCGACTACCTGCGCCGGATGACGGTGCAGAAACTGGAGGCGCGGCTGGATTTGAGCCCCGGCGGCCAGTTGCAACTGGATGCCCGTCTGGAAGGACGCAGCCTGGGCCCATCCCGGCAGCCGCTGCGACTGAACTATCATCATGAGGAAAACCTGCTGGCACTGCTGGCCAGCCTGCGCCTTGGCGACCGCTTCAGCCAGGCACTGGAGCGGCACCTGCAGGACAACCCGCGAGGAGAATCGAAACCATGAGACCAGCGCTCGCCGTGCTGATACCGCTGCTGCTGGCGGCCTGCACCCCCAGGGTGGAGATAGCCCCGCCCAGCGAACCCATCACCATCAATTTGAACGTCAAGATCGAGCACGAAATCCGCGTCAAGGTGGATAAACAGCTCGATCAGGTGCTGTCCGACGAAAGTGGTCTGTTTTAGGAGCCGACATGAACATACGCACGCAATTCCTGGCGCTCTGCACCGCCTTGCTGGTGAGCGTTGCCGCCTGGGCGCTGGAACTGGATGACGCCAAAAACCAGGGACTGGTCGGTGAGCAGCTGAACGGTTACCTGGGGGTGGTTGTAAGCCCCGCACCGGCCGATGTCCGCGCCCTGGTGCGGGATATCAACGCCAAGCGCCGGCAGGCCTACCAGCGCATCGCCAGCGACAACGGCATCGCCCTGGACCAGGTGGCCGCCCTGGCCGGCAAGAAAGCCATCGAGAAGACACCCCGCGGCCAGTATGTGCAGGATCCGGCCAGTGGTCACTGGCTGAGACGCTGACGCCGGCCAGAGCGCCGCTCAGGCAATGCTGACCGGCAGGCGCCGCGGGCCCCAGGCGCCCGGCTGGGGCTCAAACACCCCGGGCACGGCGTGGCCACAGTGCTTGCAGTGGCCATTCCGGAGGCTCCATTCGCCGAGCTGATACCAGTCGCGCTCGATAAGCCGCGCCCCGCACTGGGGGCACCAGGTGCTGCCCCCCTGGCTGTCATGCACGTTGCCGGTATAGACATAGTGCAGGCCGTTGTCCATGGCGATGCGCCGCGCCCGGGTCAGGGTCGACGGCGGCGTCGCCGGCACGTCCAGCATGTGAAAGTCGGGATGAAAGGCGGAGAAGTGCAGCGGCACATCGGGCCCCAGGGCATCGCACACCCAGCGGCTCATGGCACTCAGCTCGGCATCGCTGTCGTTTTCACCGGGGATCAGCAAGGTGGTGATCTCGAACCAGACATGGGTCTCGTGGCGCAGGTACATCAGGGTATCCAGCACCGGCGCCAGGTGACCGCCACAAATCTTGTGATAGAAGTGCTCGCTGAAACCCTTGAGATCGACATTGGCCGCGTCCATGCCGGCGTAGAACTCCCGCCGCGGCTCGGGATTGATGTAGCCGGCGGTGACCGCCACCGTGAAAACGCCCTGCTCGTGACAGGCCGCCGCCACATCCAGCGCATACTCCATGTAGATCACCGGATCGTTGTAGGTAAAGGCCACGCTGCGACTGCCGGTGCGCGCCGCCATCTCGGCCAGCTGTTCGGGGGTCGCCCGGGCGTTGAGGGTGTCCTGCTCGCGCGACTTGCTGATGTCCCAGTTCTGGCAGAACTTGCAGGTCAGGTTGCAGCCGGCAGTGCCGAACGAGAGCACAGGCGTCCCCGGCAGGAAATGGTTCAGGGGTTTCTTTTCGATGGGATCGACACAGAAGCCGCTGGAGCGGCCATAGCTGGTCAGCACTATCTCGCCGCCCTGGGCCATGCGCACGAAACAGACGCCCCGCTTGCCCTCGCGCAGCTGGCAAAAGCGCGGACAGAGCGTGCACTCCACCCGACCGTCCGCCAATCGGCGCCAGTGATGTGTCGCCTTGATATCCGAAGTGTCAGTCATGGCCGCTCCCCCCTGTCCTATAATTGTAGCGAGGACCGGAATTTTGGGAGACGAGATGAACCTAGTTCGTCCTACCGCCGTGGCAGGCCTGTTCTACGACGCGGCAAGCGGGCCGCTGCATGCCAGCCTGACTGCCCTGCTCGAAGCGGCCTCGGCGGCCATATTGCATCGGCCGCCCAGGATCCTGATCCTTCCTCACGCCGGCTATGTCTACTCCGGCAGCACGGCCGCCGCCGGCTACAAACTGCTCAGCCCCCATCAGTTTCAACGCGTGCTGATCCTCTGCCCCGCCCACAGCGTGCCGCTGCGCGGCATGGCGCTGCCCGACTGCTCGGCCTTCGCCACCCCCCTCGGTGAGGTGCCGCTGGATATGGCCGCCATGGCCAGCATCGATGGCATGCCCGGGGTGGTGCGCAATGGCGAGGCTCACCGCTTCGAGCATGCCATCGAAGTGCAGCTGCCCTTCCTGCAGCATCAACTGCAGGCCTTCAAGCTGGTTCCCCTGGTGGTGGGTCAGTGCCCTGCCCGCGACGTGGCCAACGTGCTGGCCCGGCTGATGGACGACACCACTTTGCTGGTGGTCAGCACCGATCTCAGCCACTACCTCAGCTGGGAAGAGGCCAACCACAAGGATGAGCAGACCATCCGCCAGATCCTGCGTCTGGAAGAGAATCTGGACGGCCATCAGGCCTGTGGCAGCTACGCCCTGAACGGGGCCCTGCTGTGGGCCAGGGAGCAGGGGCTCTCCTCAACCCTGCTGAGTCACTGCAACTCCGGCGATCGGGCCGGCACCAAAGAGAGGGTGGTTGGTTATGTTGCCGTTGCCCTTCATTGAGCCCCGCGAACGCCAGGCCATGCTGGCCCTGGCGCGTCGCAGCCTGGAAAACCACTGGCACCCGGCCTGCGGCGCCGAGCCGCCCTCCCTGCCCCACGGCGATCTGCAACTGGGCTGCTTCGTGAGCCTGCACCGGCAGGGCGTCCTGCGAGGCTGCATCGGCACCCTGGAGCCGGAGATGCCCCTCATCGAGGCCATTCCCCGCTTTGCCCTGGCCGCGGCCTTGCAGGATCCGCGCTTTGCGCCGCTGCAGGAGGACGAACTGCCGCACATCACCCTGAGCCTGTCGCTGCTCGGCCCCCTGACCCCCTTGCCGGCCGAGAGCCGTGCCGCCCTGCTGGGTGCCCTGATCCCCGGCGAGGATGGCCTCTGGCTCAGCGATGGCTTTCGGCGCGCGACCTTTCTGCCGGCCGTGTGGCGCGAACTGCCGGATCCGCAGGACTTCGTCAATCAGCTGCTGAGAAAGGGGGGCTGGCCTGCCGATCCCTGGCCCGAGGCGCTGCAGGCCTGGCGTTATCACAGCCTGGAATTTGCCGAAACCGATCCCCACTGATGAGGCCGCGGCCGGGCCGCGCCGGCCATCAGGATGCCAGGACGCGCAAAAAAGCGGCGAACGCACCGACGGACGCAAGAAGAGGTTGACCACGCAAGGCAAAATACGTCTAATAGCCGCCACGCCCAGATAGCTCAGTCGGTAGAGCAGGGGATTGAAAATCCCCGTGTCGGCGGTTCGATTCCGTCTCTGGGCACCAAATTCGAGGCCTCAGCCATGCTGAGGCCT
>JBFHKO010000219.1:0-3791 GCA_041595355.1 Aeromonadaceae bacterium | reverse complement strand
GGGCACTGGTCGGCAGTCTGGCGGCGTTGCTCAGCCTGACCGGTTTGATTGGACGCCGGCGGCGCTACCGCGGACAGATCACGGCGCTGCGACCACAAGGCAATGGCGTGCTGGAACTCGAGATCCAGCTGGATGAGTGGTTGAAAGGCTACCAGCCGGGTCAATTCGTGCTGCTGACCCTGGATCCCCGGGAGGGCGCCCACCCATTCACCATATTGGCTGGGGACGCGGCCAGCGGTCGGCTGCGCTTTGCCATCAAGGGGCTGGGTGACTATACGCTGGGATTGTCGGATCGCTTGCGGGTCGGCGATCCGGTGACCGTTGAGGGGCCCTATGGCCGTTTCGTGCGACCGGTCGGCGAGACCGCGGAGTGCTGGATTGCCGGCGGCATCGGCATCACGCCCTTTGTCGCCTGGCTTGAGGATGCCGCGGCCAGCGGGTTGATGTTGCCGGATGTGCGACTGCATTACTGTGTTCCCTCGGCCGATGCGGCAGTCTACCTGGCGCGGCTGGAACAGCTCTGCGGGGTGACGGGCGTTAAGCTGCAGCTGCACTTCGATGACCGGGATGGACGACCGACGGCCGACACCCTGGGGTGCCATCAGGAGGTCCCGGTGTGGTTTTGCGGGCCGGAGGCGATGGCAAGGTCCTTGCGGCGTCAGGCCCGGCTGCGCGCGAGCCGCTTTCATCATGAACTGTTCAGCTTCCGCTGAGACAGGCTCGAATGGGTTTGGCTGTCGCTGGCAAAGCGTCGGCTATCCGACACTCTGTCGTGCTCTAGACAACAACAAAGCGGGGAGCCTGAGGCTCCCCGCTTTGTTGTTTGGTGTGCGGCCGCATCCCGGCTGGCAAGCCAGCCGGAACCATGACGGCATCAGATGGCGCCGCGCGTCTCACGCTTGGTGTTGGTGGTGTTGGCGCACACGGCTTCCCAGTCGGTGAGCGGAGACTTGGAGTCGAAACCGGCCGCCGCCTCGCAGACGGTGGCGATCTTCTCGCCGGCGGACTGGCCCTTGAAGTCGGCCTTTTCCAGGTAGAACATGTCGCACAGTTCGGTCCAGACCAGCCCATCCGACAGCGGGATCAGCTCGTAAGTCAGGCCGCCGGCAGTGACTTTCACTGGCGCGGGAATGTTGACCACGAAGAAGATCGCCTTGCCGTCGGCGGCGATGTCGGCGCCATAACGGCTGAAGAAGTGGCTCAGGTCGGCCACATCATCCACCAGGCCGCAGGCCAGTTTCAGCTTGCTCTCGTCGGCCAGCAGCACGGCCTGTTTGAGCACGGCCAGTGGTGGCTTGCGGCGACCGGCGGAGTCGCCGACCTCGCCTTCCACCAGCACCAGCTCGCCGCGATAGCCTTGCAGACCGCTACCCGCGGACTCCTTGAGGTTCATGTTAAACAGCAGGCCAAGTTGTTCGTAGTTGTTCAGCAGCATAGGTAGTTCTCCAGCCAAAAGGGAATGAAACCAAGTGAAATCTACAGATGACTTGGCAAGTTCCGGGCCAGATAGAGGCAGAGCCTGGTTGGCCCTGTTTTTTACGCTGTCTGCCGCCGGCCGGGCGGCCAGGATCCGCCATCAACCGGTGGCGCTGGCGGTGGTCAGCCAAACGCGGCGCACTATCAGCGCGAACAGGGCCAGCAGCAGCAGAGGGGCGAGCGGCAGGCCAGTGGCCAGGGCGATGGAGGGGTAGAAGAGCGGCAGGCACCAGATGCCGACCAGCAGCGGACGCTCGAGGGGCAGCCAGTCAGTGCGCATTCCCTCGATGCCAAGCCAGGCCAGGGGGAGCGCCAGCAGCACCAGGTCGTAGTCGAACAGATAGGGGCTGGCGAGCAGGCTGGCTACCACCAGCATGGCGCCGCGCAGCGGCAGCGAGGCCGTTGTTCTCCAGGTCCAGAGCACGCCGAGTGCGGCTAGCAGGCTGATCACGGCCTGCAGGGCGTAGGCCGAACCCGTTTCGAACCCCAGCAGCCTGGCGGCGGCGAAGGCGGTCGGCATCTTGAACAGCGGCAGCAGTCCCTGCTCGGTGATGCTGCGCATCAGCGGCAACTGCTGCCAGAAGGCGGTCAGGGTGTCGCCGCCCAGCGCCAGGGTGGAGAGCAGCAGAAAGAGCAGCGCCACCACGGCGGCGGTGATGAAGCTGCGCCAGGCGCCGGCACAGAGCAGGGCCAGCGGCAGCAGCAGACCGAGATGGGGCTTGAAACTCAGCAGGCCGAAGCAGATGCCGGCCAGCAGGGGCCTTGGCGTCAGCCACAGCAGTCCCATTCCCAGCAGGGCGGTGGTCAAAAAACCATTCTGGCCATTGATGGCGTTGATGAAGACGCCGGAGAAGGCGAGCAGCAGCACCCAGGTATCGCGCCGGGGGGCGATGTGGTGGATCACGGTGGCCAGGGCGGCGAAGGTGAGCAGCATGAACAGCCAGTAGGCCAGCGGGTAGGGCAGCAAGGCGAGCGGCCAGATCAGCAGGAAGAACGTCGGCGGGTAGGGCCAGAGGTTGATGGTGTCCAGGGTCGGTGCCACCAGCTTGTGGGCTTCGACGATGCGCGCCACCTGATAGGCATCGGCGGCGTGGCCTTGCAGGGCCAGCCAGGAGGCGCTCCAGAAGGCGATGAAATCGCCGCCGAGCGGCTTGCCGCCGCTGACCATGCCCTCGCTGCGATAGAGCCACACCAGCCCCATCAGCAGGTAGAGGGCAAGAAACAGCCGGCTATAGGTGCGTACCCGCTCGGCGGTCAGCCAATGTGCCTGCATGGTCTCCTCCCTGACTGGCATGCTCTTGTTCTGCAACTGTCCTTGGATTCTAGTTGCTCTGCGCCCCCAAGGTGATGCCTGGCGTGCCAAATGGCTGGCCGGTGCCATCCGGCCGCCGAACGGGTTTGCATTTATTAGCCGCTCGGTCTATATTCCGGGCCACTATGCACAATTCCAAGCCCAGCCCCGTCCCCCGCCGCGGCCGGCCACCCAAGGTGGCGCGGGAGAACCCGGATACCCGCGATGCGCTGATCCGCAGTGGCACGGCCATCCTGACCGAGCAGGGGTTCACCTCTGCCGGCATCGACGGCATCCTGAAACAGGTTGGAGTGCCAAAGGGGTCCTTCTACCACTATTTCGACAGCAAGGAGGCCTTCGGCCGCGCCGTCATGGCCTATTACGCCAGCTATTTTGCGCGCAAGCTGGATCGCTGCCTGCTTGACGAGACGCGGCCGCCGCTGGCGCGGCTGCTGGCCTTCGCCGACGATGCCAAGGCCGGCATGGCCAAACATGACTTCAGGCGCGGCTGCCTGGTGGGCAACCTGGTGCAGGAGGTGGGGCTGTTGCCGGAGAGCTTTCGGGAGCTGCTGGCCGATATCCTGCTCGACTGGCAGCGCCGGGTGGCGCTGTGCCTGCAGGCGGCGCAGGCCGCCGGCGAGCTGTCATCGCAGGCCGACTGCGAGGCACTGGCCCAGTTTTTCTGGATTGGCTGGGAAGGGGCCGTGATGCGGGCGCGGCTGGCCCGCAGCGCCGAGCCGCTGACGCTGTTCATGAGCGCCTTCATGGCGGGGCTGCCGCGCTGATTTTTTTGTTCATTTAAATACGATCGGTCTAAATAGGGAGAATGCACATGTTCAAGGCTATCTTGATTGAAAAGGACGCGGCCGGTTACCGCGCCCGGGTCGCGGCGCTGGAAGAATCGCAGCTGCCGCCGGGCGATGTCACTGTGCGGGTCACCTACAGCAGCCTCAACTACAAGGATGGGCTGGCCATCACCGGCAAGGGGCCGGTGGTGCGCACCTTTCCCATGGTGCCGGGCATC
>JBFHKO010000218.1:0-3832 GCA_041595355.1 Aeromonadaceae bacterium | reverse complement strand
GCGCGACAGGTCGTTGACCGGGCGGGCCAGCCCCTGCAGGACCGGGCCGATCGACACCACGCCCGCCGAGCGCTGCACCGCCTTGTAGGTGGTGTTGCCGGTGTTCAGATCCGGGAAGATGAACACCGTCGCCTGGCCGGCCACCGGCGAGTTGGGCGCCTTGGAGAGTGCCACATCCGCCATGATGGCGGCGTCGTACTGCAGCGGGCCGTCGATGATGAGATCCGGACGCTTCTCCTTGGCGATGCGGGTTGCCTCGCGCACCTTGTCCACATCGGCGCCGGTACCCGAGGTGCCGGTGGAGTAGGAGATCATGGCCACCCGCGGCTCGATGCCGAAGGCGGCAGCGGAGTCGGCGGACTGGATGGCGATCTCGGCCAGCTGCTCGGCGTTGGGATCCGGGTTGATGGCGCAGTCGCCATACACCAGCACCTGATCCGGCAGCAGCATGAAGAACACCGAGGAGACCAGCGAGGAGCCGGGGGCGGTCTTGATGATCTGCAGCGGCGGACGGATGGTGTTGGCGGTGGTATGCACGGCGCCGGAGACCAGGCCGTCGACCTCGCCCCGCTCCAGCATCATGGTCGCCAGCACCACGTTGTCCTCCAGTTGTGCCCGGGCCACCACCTCGGTGATGCCCTTGGCCTTGCGCAGCTCCACCAGCCGCGGCACATAACGCTCGCGCACCACCAGCGGATCGATGATCTCCACCCGATCGGAGAGCGCCACCCCCTGCTGCTCGGCCACCCGGCGGATCGCCTCGGGATCCCCCAGCAACACCGGGCGGGCAATGCCGCGCTCGGCACAGATGGCAGCCGCCTTGACGGTGCGCGGCTCATCGCCCTCCGGCAGCACGATGCGCTTGCCGGCCTTGCGCGCCAGCTCGGTGAGCTGATAGCGGAACGCCGGTGGGCTCAGCAGCCGCGAGCGGGTGGAGACGGCACTCAGGGATTCAATCCAGCCCTTGTCGATGTGGCCGGCCACATAGTCCTGCACCAGCTCGATACGCGCCTTGTCGTCGGCCGGGATCTCCAGGTTGAAATTCTGCAGGCTGACGGCGGTCTGCCAGGTGTTGGTGTCGATCATCAGGATCGGCAGGCCGGTGGCCATGGCCTGCTGGCACAGGGCCATCACCTGCGGCTCGGGGTGGTAGCCGCCGGTGAGCAGCAGGGCCCCCAGCTTGACGCCGTTCATGGCCGACAGGCAGGCAGAGACGATGACATCGGAGCGATCGCCGGAAGTGACCAGCAGGCTGCCGGGGCGAAAGTGTTCCACCATGTTGTGAATGGAGCGGGCACAGAAGGTGACGGTATTCAGGCGCCGGGTGGCCAGCTCCCCCTCATGGATGATGCGCGCGTGCAGGTGCTGGGCCAGATCCATGGCCCGCGGGGCGATGAGCTGGGTGTTCCAGGGAATGCAGCCGAGGATGCGCAGCGGGCTCTTGCCGAAGAACTGCAGGATCTCCAGGTTACCGGAGCCATCGATGCCATGATGATGGGACTCGAACATCTCGGTGAGATCGGGACGGGTGACCCCGTGCTCATCCACCGGGGCACCCACCTTGTTGATGATGCAGCCGGCGATGCGCTTGTTGTGCATGCCGCCAAAGTTGGCACTCGCCAACTCGATGCGCTCCTTGAGCTTCTGGCTGGAATCGTTGCCGGGATAGGTAACGAACACCATGTCGGCATCCAGAGCCGAGGCGATCTCGTAGTTGAGCTTGTTGGCAAACGGCTGCTTGTCCAGCGGCACCAGCCCCTCCACCACCACCACCTCGGCGCCGGTCGCCTGCACATGCTGCTCGCACAGCGCCACGATTTCCTCCAGCAGGATGGCGCTGTTGTTGTTGCTGATCATGCTCTCGGCATAGTGCAGGGCGAAGGGCTCCGGCGGCTGTCGGCCCCCGGCCAGGGAAAAAATGGCCGTCGAGGCATCCTGGCCAAGGCGATCGTTCTTGGGCTGGGCGACGGGTTTGAAGAAACTGACATTGACGCCGTGCCGCTCCATGGCCCGGACGATGCCGAGACTCACCGACGTGACGCCGACACCCGAACCAATCGGGACAAGCATGATAATACGTGCCACAAAATACCTCTCGTTAATGGGAGCTTAAGGGACGGGGGGCCTGGTTGCCGGCCGCGCCGGGCCGCAACAGGGGAAACTATACCGCAACTGGAGCCAAAAGTTTCCGATGGATCTTGACCACCAGCTTTCTGACGAAGGCCGGCTGCGCCAGGGTGCAGAGCGGCTTATGCAGCTCGCCGGGATACAACACCACGAAGTCGCCGGGTTGCAGACGGAGGTAATGGGACGGCTCCAGCCCCGGCACGAAGAAGAGATCCGTCCCGGCAGGCGTCGCCTTTGGCGGCGGGACATCGAAGGGCCCCACCCCGATCCACTCCTGGCCACAGAGCAGCAACTGGATATCCAGATACGCCTCGTGATACTCGGGCTGCAACGTCTGCGGCAGGGCGGTCAGCCCCTCCTGCACAAGGTAAAAGAGATCGTCACCCTCCAGCGGATAGCGACCGCATGCCCGGGTCTTGAGCGCCTCGACGTCTGCGGCCAGCCGGGCCAGCACCTGCTGCAGCAGGGAGGGTAACAGGGGATGCGCTTGCGCCAGATGGCCCATAAACATGAGAATCACTCCTTGATAATGAATCGATAAAAATCGAGGCTCCCGCAGCGGCGGCAGCCTCGATAATGGAACTCCGGAATAATGAAACCCGGATAGGGCCAAACGTCAGTTGGGCGTCGGCTTGGGGATCAGCACCGGCGCGGGAGACGGCAACTGGTAGAGCGTCGCCTGGGCGCTGATGGCCGCCTCTTCCGACAGCATCGTCCTGACCGGAGGCCGCGTCACCTGCAACCGCTTGGCCCGCTTGAGGTTGCTTTGTGCCTTGGGATAGTAGCGCGGATTGGCTTCGATGGCCTGCTGCAGATAATCCACCGCCACCTCGTATTCGCCATCCAGCATGGCCAGATAACCGGTATCGTTCAGGGCCTCATGGGCCGGCATGACCCGGCTGAACACCTCTACGGCATCCTCGTAGCGGTGCTTGCGCACATAGATGAGCCCCAGATTCGACCAGCCGCGTGGATCGGCACTATTGAGAGCGATGGCTCGCTGGGTCTGGGTGTCGGCGGCGGCCAGATCGCCGCTCAGGTAGAGCGAATAGCCCAGGTTGAGCATGGCCAGCTGGGAGCGTGGATTGCGCTGCAACACCTTCTGGTAGAGAGCCTGAGCCGAACCATGATCCGCCTTCAGATCGGCGATGATGCCCAGAGCAACATACACCAGCTGCGGCGACTGGGCATCCAGGCTCAAGTCTGCCAGATCCAGCTGCTGCTGGTTCATGTAATGCTCGCGCCCCTGGCGGATCTGATCCTGGATTGCTGCCGCGTTCAGTTGCTGCGCCGCCAGCTCCTTTTGCCCCTGCTTGAGCAGCACTATCCCCAGGGCTGCCGCATAGGTGGACTCCTGCGGCCTGGCCTGCACCGCCATGTCGTAGGCACGCCGGGCCAGCTCCAGGTTGTTCTTCTGCTCGTGGATGTAGCCGACCTTGTAATAGATGGGCGCGGCCTGTTTGTCCGCATCCTTGAGCGACAGGCCACGCAGGTACTCATAGAGCGCCAGATCCGCATTCCCCTTCAGGTAGGCCTGATCGCCGCGCACCACCGCCTCCTCCACGCTGCCGGGCGGAAAATCACCACTGAGCGACAGCGATGGCTTGCCATCATAAAGTTCGTGATTGAAGCTGATATTTCCGTTCTGGCCACTGCGGTCATCCCCCCGGCTGGCGCAGCCGGAGAGGGTCAGCCCCCCCACTAT
>JBFHKO010000217.1:0-3834 GCA_041595355.1 Aeromonadaceae bacterium | reverse complement strand
GGAATGAGGCGCATCAGGCTGCGATCGGCCTCGACGCGCAGGCATTCCCAATGGGTCAGCGCCCGGCGCCCCCGCTCGACATTGACGTGCTGGCGTGGACGATTCTCCCAGTCGACACACAACGGCAGATCGAGGCTGCCCTCCTTGCCCGCTACCTGGCCCCAGACCCAGGCATAGTAGAACTTCTCGGTCTGGCGTTCCTGGAACTGTTTGCCTAGGGCGCTGGTGGCCCGGGGGGTCTTGGCCATGACGATGACGCCCGAGGTGCCCATGTCCAGGCGATGGACACTGCCTGCCTGGGGGTAGAGGGTGCGCACGCGCCAGGCGATGCTGTCGGCATGCTCGATGGCCTTGCCGGGTACGCTGAGCAAGCCGCTCGGTTTGTTCAGCACGATCAGCTGTTCATCCTCGAACAGGATGTCGAGGAAGGGATCCTGGGGTGGTGCATAGTGAAAGGTCGTCATTAGCGCATCTCAAAGGGGGCCTGGGCCCCCGTTCCTGACAAGGGTGGCCTCAGTTGTGGGTCACCACGACAAAGCGCAGGGCATCCAGCTTGAGCTGGGTCTGATCCAGCAAGTGGTTCAGTTCGAGGAGCAGTTCCCGCAGGTGCTCCAGTTCGCTGTCCCGCACCAGCGGATTGACCGCCTTCAGTGCCTCGAGCCGGTTCAGCTCCTCGCCGAGGGTATGCTGCATGCGTTGGCGTGCCTGCTCCACAATAGCGGCCAGGCGTGGGGTTGCCAAGGTTTCCGCCTGCCCCAGCAGCGGGTGGATGAGGCTCTGGGAGGCGCCGACCAGCTTGCCGGCCAGGTGGCGATTGAGGGGCGTCAGCTGGCGGCTGAAGGCTTCGACGCTCACCTTTTCTCCCAGGTTGTTGCCACTCTTGTCCAGCAACAGGCGGATGGGCGTGGGCGGCAGGAAGCGGTACAGCTGGGGATGGCTGACCGATTCGGCAACGAAGATGAGTTCCAGCAGCACGGCGCCGGCCGGCAGGGCCTTGTTCTTCAGCAGGGCCACGGCGGTGGAGCCGATCTCGGTGCCCTGCAGCAGATCGATACCGCCCCGGATCAGGGGGTGATCCCAGGTCAGGAAGGTCAGATCATCCCGGCTGAGGGCGGTGTCCCGGTCGAAGGTGACAGTCAGGCCATCCTCCGGCAGGCCAGGGAAGCTCGGCACCAGCATGTGCTCACCCGGGGTCAGCACCAGCGCCTGTTCGCCGCGATCGTCCTGGTTGATACCCACTTCGTCGAACATCTGCAGGGCAAAGCTGACCAGCGCGGTATCGTCATCTTCTTCCGCCAGCTGGCTCACCAGCTCCCGGGCGGCGGCGCCGCCGCCGGAGTGGATCTCCAGCAGCCGGTCACGGCCCTGCTCCAGACGCGCCTTGAGCTCGTCATGCAGGGTGCGGGTGCGCAGCAGTAGCGGTTCCAGACTGGCCTCGTCGGTGACGTTGGCGGCCAGCAGGGCGAACAGCTCATCGCGCATCGCGTCGAACACGGGGCGGCCGGTGGGGCAGGTCTGTTCGAAGGCGTTGAGGCCGGCATGGTACCAGCGCTGCAGGGTCTCCTGGGCGGTGCCCTGGAGGTAGGGCACATGCAGCTCCACCACATTGCGCTGACCGATGCGATCCAGACGGCCGATGCGCTGTTCCAGCAGATCCGGATTGAGGGGCAGATCGAACAGCACCAGATGGCGGGCAAACTGGAAGTTGCGCCCTTCTGAGCCGATCTCGGAGCAGAGCATCACCTGGGCGCCGGCCTCCTGCTGGCCGAAATAGGCGGCCGCCTTGTCCCGCTCCAGCAGGCTCATGCCTTCGTGGAAGACGGCCCCGCGGATACCTTCCCGGGTGCGCAGGGCATGCTCCAGCGCCAGGGCGGTCGCCGCTTCGGAGCAGATCACCAGCATTTTTTCCTGGCGCGTTGACGTCAGCAGTTGCAGCAACCAGTCGACACGGGGATCGAATTGGGTCCAGGTGGCGCCTTCTCCCTCGAATTGCTGGAATATTTTCTCTGGATAGAGGTAGCGGCGGGCCTGGCTGTCGGCATCGCCGCTGTTGCCGCCCATCATGCCCATGACCCGGATCGCGGTCTGATACTGGCTCGGCAGGGCCATCGGGTAGAGGTTGAGATGACGATCCGGGAAGCCCTTGATGGCCGCCCGGGTGTTGCGAAACAGGATGCGCCCGGTGCCGTGTCGATCCAGCAGGTTTTTCAGCAACTGCTCGCGTCCTTCTGGCGTGTGCAATTGCTCGGGCGCCAGCGCATCGACACAATCCTGCAATACCCGCAGGCTCTCGTCCGACAGCGGCGTCTCCTCCAGCAGTTGCTGGGCGGCCTGGGCCACCTGACCATAGGCCTGCTCTTCGGTCAGAAATTCCCCGTAGTCGTAGAAACGCTCGGGATCCAGCAGGCGCAGACGGGCAAAGTGGCTCTCATGGCCCAGTTGATCCGGCGTGGCGGTCAGCAGCAACACGCCGGGGACCTGCTGGGCCAGGCTCTCCACCATCTGGTAGGCGCGGCTGGGGGCGTTGTCGCTCCACTCCAGATGATGGGCCTCATCCACCACCAGCAGATCCCAGTCGGCCTCGCAGAGTTGCTCGAAGCGGGTGCGCTTCTTGCGCAGCCAGTCCAGGCTGCACAGTACCAGTTGCTCGGTGTCGAAGGGGTTCTCGGTATCCTGCTGGGCCTCGACGCTGCGCTCCTCGTCGAACAGGGCAAAATGGAGGCTGAAACGGCGCAGCATTTCCACCAGCCACTGATGTTGCAGTGATTCCGGCACCAGGATCAGCACCCGCTGGGCGCGACCGGACAACAGCTGCTGATAGAGGATCATGCCGGCTTCGATGGTCTTGCCGAGGCCCACCTCATCGGCCAGCAGCACACGGGGCGCATGGCGTTGCCCCACTTCACGGGCAATATGCAGCTGGTGGGGAATGAGGCTGACCCGGCCACCGGCCAGGCCCCGGGTCGGGCTCAGCCGCCGCGCATGCTGATGCACCAGAGCCTGATAACGCAGATTGAAGCGTGACAAGCGGTCTATCTGGCCGGCAAACAGCCGGTCCTGGGGCTTGTTGAATTTCAGAAAATGGTTGAGGAACATTTCCCTGAGCACCGCTGGCTCACCGGTATCGGTGCGGTTGCCCTTGTAAATCAATACACCGGATACCTGCTCAATCTCTTCTATCTTGAGCTGCCACTCCTCATGACTGGTGATCAGATCGCCGACATGAAATTGAACGCGGGTAACGGGAGCCTCATCCTTGGCATATATACGAGTTTCGCCGCTGGCGGGAAACAGCAGGCTGAGCATGCGTCCCTCGATGGCAACCACAGTACCCAGACCCAGATCGGTCTCGGTGTCACTAATCCAACGCTGGCCAAGTGCAAAAGGCATCAACTACTCCAAAGCCACAAACTATAGATACGCAGTAAACAAGGCTACGCAATAAAAAGGCGCAGTATGGTACATGAAGCCGCGCCCGCTATCATCCGGCGAATGCATTCATGCCCGTACGGGTCTTCGTGGTGGCGGCAGGCTGCGGTTTGTGCTGCTTTTCTGAGTGGTTCGTTCAATAAGCATGCGAACGCGCGTTGGTGGCCACTTTTTTCGTTTTAAGGGCTTGCGCGCCGTCTCGGGATGCCTATAATGCCGCCTCACTGACAGGGCGAGGCGAACGCGCCGGACCGGGTCAGGCAGCAGCGGCAAGCGACATAGAAAATGTGCTTGACACTGCGGCGGGATGGCGTAAGATGCGCATCCCACGACACGGCGGCAACGCTGGTCGAGACGCTCTTTAACAATCAAATCAAGCAATCTGTGTGGGCACTCGCAGGCATC
>JBFHKO010000216.1:0-3837 GCA_041595355.1 Aeromonadaceae bacterium | reverse complement strand
GGGCGCGCTGCCGGTCACCAGGCTGACATGGCCGGGAGCGATGAAACCGTCGATGGCGAGTGTCGGATCGGCCAGCAGGGCGCGCAGGGGCGGCTCGATGAGCACCAGGTGGCTGAGCAGCCGGAAGTTGTCGAGGCTGCCGGCCGCCTCCAGTACCGTCAGCGCGGTGGCCGGCGCCGTGGTCTCGAAGCCGATGGCCAGCAGCACCAGGGTGTGCTCGGGATGCGCCCGCGCCAGAGCCAGGGCATCGCGGGGCGAATAGATGACCCGCACATCGGCGCCGGCGGCCCGGGCCTGCAGCAGGCTGCCATGGGTGCCCGGCACCCGCAGCGCATCGCCGTAGCTGCAGAGGATGACCCCCGGCTGCCGGGCCAGCGCCACCGCCTGATCGATGACCGACTGGGGCAGCACGCACACCGGGCAGCCGGGGCCATGCACGAATTCGATACTGTCGGGCAACAGCTGGTCCAGACCGAAACGGAAGATGGCATGGGTATGGCCGCCGCAGATCTCCATCAGCTGCCAGGGACGGGGGCGGGCAGGCAGGTGCGCCGCCCGCTGCCGGATGCGCCCCAGCAGCCGGGCCACCGCTGCCGGTTCGCGGAACTCATCGACATACTTCATGGGCTTCCCCCCGGCTCGCCATCCGCCAGCTCGGCCCACAGCGCCAGGGACGCGGCCGCCTCCTGCTCGCTCAGCACCGCCAATGCCACCCCCACATGCACCAGCACCCAGGCATCCTGCAGCGCCAGGATGCCGCCCTCGCCCAGCACGCAGCTCAAGTCCACCTCGCGCTGGACACCGCCGCTCTCCACCACCGCCAGGTGGCGGCCGGCATCGCTGATACGCACTACCCGTGCGGGCACGGCCAGGCACATGTCAGACCCCCTCCAGCCAGGCCAGCCAGGCCAGCCAGGCCTCCAGCCCCTCGCCGGTTTCGGCGCTGAGCTGCAGAGCCGGCAGCCCGGGGCGGATCTGGCGCGCAAAGGCCAGGCACTGGTCGGGATCGAAACGCACATGCGGCAGCAGATCCCGCTTGGTAATGAGCAGCAGATCGGCATGCTGGAAGATATGCGGATACTTGAGCGGCTTGTCATCCCCCTCGGTGACCGACACCAGCACCACCCGCGCCTGCTCGCCAAGATCGAACAGCGCCGGGCAGATGAGATTGCCCACATTCTCGATCAGCAGCAGGCCGCCGCGCGCGACCGGCAGCTGCTGCATCGCCTGCCAGACCATGTCGGCATCCAGGTGGCAGGCCTCGCCGGTCTGGATCTGCAGCGCCGGCGTACCGGTGGCGCGGATGCGCGCCGCATCGCGCTCGGTCTGCTGATCGCCTTCAATGACCACCGCCGGTCGTTTGCCAACCAGCCGCGGCAAGGTTGCCTCCAGCAGGCTGGTCTTGCCGGCACCGGGACTGGAGACCAGGTTGATGGCGCACAGGCCCCGCTCCCGCAGCCAGGCCCGGTTCTGCTGCGCCTGCTGCCGATTGGCGGACAGCAGGTCCCGGTGCAGGCGGATGCGTTCGCCGCCGCGGGGCCGGTAGGTCCGGGTTCCCACCTGGCCGCCAGGCTCGCCGCAGCCACAATGATCACACATCTAGAGCACCTCCATCTGTTCGATGAGCACCTCGTCGCCGCCCTCGACGCTGCGGTTGAGACTGCCGCAGCGGGGACAGGCATCCAGCCAGCGATGCAGGGCATAGTCCGCCTGGCAACAGCGGCACTGCGCCTGCGCCGGCTGGCGACGAATGAGCAGCTCGCAGCCCTGCAGCGGCGGCGGCTTGTCGATGGCCGCGAAACAGAAGGCCAGGGCATGCGGGTCCAGGCAGCTGAGGCTGCCGATGACCAGCTCCACCCGCAGCACCCGCTCGAGCCGGCGGGCGATCAGCTCCTGCTCCAGCTGCTGACAGAGAGTCTGGCACAGACTGAGCTCATGCATGGTGCGCCCGCCTGCCGGCTTGACCATGACCGGGGCGTGGCCGCAGCCGTAGCCCCCCGGTTGCCAGCAGCGCCACCAGCGCCAGGCAGGCCTCGGGCAGCGCCCGGCGCAAGGCCGGCGACAGCCGCCAGCCGCGGGCGGGATGGCCCACGCTCACCCCCACCAAGCTCAGGCGAGCGGGCAGATCCCCCAGCACCGCCAGCAGCTGCAATAACGCCGGCGCCCCCAGTTGATGCACCGCCAGGCCGGCGGGCGGACGCGGCAGCCACACGGGATCCTGCACCCGCAGCTGCCCGGCAGGAGTACCATCGCGCACCCCATCCAACAGGATGAGCCAGGGACAGGCTGCCAGCCGCTCATAGAGCGCCAGCGGCTGGCAGCCACCGTCCAGCAGTTCAACCCCCGCCGGCAGCCGGTAGTCCCGCGCCAGCCGGCGCAGCAGCGCGGCACCAACTCCGTCATCGCCCATGCTGGAGTTGCCCACTGCCAGCAGCATCGCCCGGGTATCGGTCGCCTTCATCATTCACCGCCCTCCTGCCAGCTGAGCCAGCCCACCACCGCCTGGCCGAGTGCCAGGCCACCATCGCTGGCCGGTACCCGGCTGTGCAGCAGCACCTCAAAGCCCGCCTCCTGCAGCCCTTGGTGCAACAGCGCCTGCAGCAGCCGATTTTGCAGGCAGCCCCCGCTCATCGCCACCGTGTGGCAATCGAGCTCACCGCCCAACCGCACCAGCCTGGCCACCAGCAGATCGGCCAGGCGCCGGTGAAAGAGCCAGGCCACCTCGGCGGCGGGCACCTGGTGTGTCAGTGCATCGAGCAGCTGCCGCCACAGCGGCGCCAGTGCCAGTGAATCGCCAGCCGAAAAACAGGCAGAGACCCGCTCGCGAGCCCGTCCGGCCAAAGCCTCCAGCGCCATGGCCGCCTGCCCCTCGTAGCCTTGCCGCGCCGGCGCCACCTCGAGCAGTGCGGCCACCGCATCGAACAGACGGCCGCAGGAGCTGGCCCGCGGGCTGTTAAGGCCGCTGGCGATCAGCCGCCGCAGCGGCGCCACGGGGCGCTGCAGCAGCGCCTGCAGGGCCGGCAGCGCGAGTCGCGGCCAGTCCGGCTGCCAGGCATCCAGCTGGGCCAGCAGGTTGCGCCAGGGCTCGCGCGCCGCCTGCTCGCCGCCCGGCAGGGCCACCGCCGGCAGGCCATCGAGCCGGCGACAGTGGCGATAATCGCCATACAGTATCTCGCCGCCCCAGATGGGGTGGGCACTGCCCGCGGGCGCCATCCCGCTGCCATCGAGGATCAGCCCCAGCACCGGCGGCGCCGAGAGGGGCTGGCCGTTGTCGGCCAGACAGGCGGCCAGGTGGGCGTGATGATGGGGCACAGCCTGCACCGGCAGGGGGCTGGCCAGCGCCAGCCGCCGGCTGTGATAACCCGGGTGGCCATCGCAGGCCAGCGCCCTGGGCGGGCAGTCCAGCAGGGCACCGAAGCGCTCCAGCGTCTGGCGCAGCTGGGCCAGGTTTTCGGGATGGGCCAGATCCCCCTGATGCGGCGCCAGAAACGCCTGCCCCTCGCGCAGCAGGCAGGGCGCACACTTGAGATCGCCTCCCAGCGCCAGCAGACCGTCTGCCTGCTCCAGCCCCGGCCCCAGCCTGAGCGGCGCCGGCGCGTAGCCCCGGCCACGGCGCAGCAGCTGGGGCCCCCTGACGCCCTGCTGCGCCAGGGAGTCATCCACCCGGTAGAGGATGTCGCGATCGTGCAGCAGCAGGGCCTCCACCCCCGGTCCCAGCCGCGCCAGCGCCTCGTCGTTGCCCAGGCAAGGCGGCGCCCCGCTCACATTGCCGGACGTCATCACCAGCGGCCGCGCCACCGCCGCCAGCAGCAGATGCTGCAGCGGATTGGCCGGCAG
>JBFHKO010000215.1:0-3846 GCA_041595355.1 Aeromonadaceae bacterium | reverse complement strand
TGGCGCGGGGGCGGCCCTGGGCGGCCTGCTCGGCCATGCGCGCCAGGTAGGCCTGGCGCAGGGGCGCGCTGCGGTCGCGGATCTGTTCGGTGATGCGGAGCAGGGTCGGGTTCATGGGCGAATGCCTTGTAATGAGAGCATGCCAGTGTCGACCATCATGCGCTTGGCGATCATCAGACCACCACCTCGGGGCGTGCGGCCAACACCTGGGGATTGACGCAGTTCTCCTTCACCTTCCCTGCCAGAGCCGCAATCAGGTTGTCCACCGCGCAGACCACCATGGCATGGCGGGTCTCGTGGGTAGCCGAACCGATGTGGGGCAGCGCTACCACGTTGGACAACCGCAGCAGCGGCGAACTGGCCGGCAAGGGTTCCACCTCGAACACGTCCAGGCCGGCGCCGCGGATCCGCCCCTGCTGCAGCGCCTCGATGAGGGCTGCCTCATCGACGATTTTACCCCGCGAGCCATTGATGAAGATGGCATCCGGCCGCATCTTGGCAAACTGCTCGGCGCCGATGAATTTCTCGGTCTCCGGTGACAGGGGCAGCACCACGCAGACGAAGTCAGAATTGGCCAACAACTCGTCCAGGCTCACCTGTCTAGCCCCGAGTTCGCGCTCCGCCTGCGGGTTGGCGACATTGTTGTAATAGAGCACGTTCATGCCGAAGCCGCAGTGGGCACGACGCCCCAGCGCCATACCGATCCGTCCCATGCCGATGATGCCGATGGTCTTGTGGTGCACATTGACGCCATAAAGCGACTCGCCGATGCTGCGCTGCCAGTGGCCGGCCTTGACCCAGGCGGCCAACTCCACCGCCCGCCGGGCAGTGGTCAGGATCAGGGTAAAGATGGTATCGGCCGTGGTTTCGGTAAGCACCCCCGGTGTGTGCATCAGCGCGATGCCGCGTGCGCTCAGATCGGCCACGTCGAACTGGTCATAGCCCACCGAGATGGTGGAGATGGCTTCCAGCTGCGCGGCCCGGGAGACCACGTCCGCGCGGATGGGAATGCTGGCGCCGATGAGGCCGTGCGCAGTGCTCACCGCGGCCAGGAACGCCTCCCGATTGGCATCGTTGACGCCATCGAAGCAGGTGACGTGAAAATGCTGCTCCAGGCGCGCGAGCTGATCGCCCGGGATCTTCTTGTACAGTACAACCTGTTTGTTCATGCTGATATTCCTTGCTGTCTCGCCGGCCGAAACCCGGACCTCGCTGGCCGGTTCCGTGCCGCTGACGCGGCGATGATGGTATCGGTTCCAATTCAACTTGGCAAATCACCTTCGTGCTCAGGGAGTCACCGCCTCGACACATTTAAGCTGCTGCACATAGCCGCGGGTCACAGCCACCAGATCCTTGCCCTGCAACGGCGATTCTATGCCCCGCGGCACCTCATCCGGCAGCTGATCCAACAGCGCGCACCAGGTATCGGGGGCGTCATCCAATGCCACCGCATGCACCTTGCCGTTGAACTCGCGGCTGGCTTTGACATGGATGTACTCAACATGGGCTGCCAGCTGGGCCGCGGCGCGCACGTTGCTCTCGCCCAGCCAATGCCAGTTGGCCATATCGAAGGTCATGCCGATGGGCGCACCCTGCTCGGCGACGGCCCGAAAGAGGCCGACCAGTGGCGCTACCGTGCCACCACTGATGGTCTGATCGTTCTCGATCACCAGGCGCACGGCCTGGCTTCTGAGCAGCGCGGAGAGGGCTCGCAGGTCCAGCTGCTCCGGCAAGTGCCCCAGCGGCAGCTTCAGCAGCCGCGCCCCCAGAGTGGCGGCCTCGGCCAGCAGCAGATCCACCTTGGCCAGATCGACCTTGCCGGCTGGGGTAATGAGCGGCTCGGGGGCGGAATAGACGCAGCCGAGATCAAACTGCTGGATGGCCTTGCCCAGTTGCGCCAGGGAATCGGCGTTGCCCAGCAACTCGCGGCGAATCTCCACGCCGTCGGCGCCGCTGGCGGCGATGATGGGTAACAGGGCAGCTTGGCCGCCCAGGGTTTTAACCAGATCGTGCCCGTAGGCAGAGGTGACAACGATAACGTCAGGTTTCATGCTTCACTCCAAATCGGATAAAAAGAGCAGCGCTGGTGTCCAGCCCCGGCTTATCGGGATGGAACCAGTATGGTACCGGTTCCAATGCAAGGACAGAGGCGCGCACCAGAACTGTGACACGACTCCGATTTTGTCCAGGCGCTGGCGCCAATCAGCCTGGGATCAGGGTCTGGATACCAACAGCGCCCGGCACCGGTCGAGCAACCGCTCGGCCGTGAAGCCAAACAGCTCGAACAGCTGACTGGCAGGGGCCGATTCGCCGAAGCGATGCATGCCCAGCACGTCGCCATCCAGACCCACGTACTTGTGCCAGAAGTCGGCATGTGCCGCTTCAACAGCCAAGCGCCTGCGCACCGCACTCGGCAGCACCCGCTCCCGGTAGGCGGCATCCTGGGCATCGAAGCGCTCGGTGCAGGGCATGGAGACCACCCGCACCTGCGCGCCCTCCTTGGCCAGCACCTCGGCGGCCGTCATGGCCAGCGCCACCTCGGAGCCGGTGGCCAACAGGATGAGATCCGGCAGATCCAGCGTATCGCGCAGTATGTAGCCGCCGCGGGCCACCTCCTGCAACTGGGCCTCAGTGCGCGCCATCTGCGGCAATGCCTGACGGGAGAAGATCAGGGCGCTGGGGCCGTCGGAGCGTTCGATGGCCAGTTGCCAGGCCAGCGCCGTCTCCACCTGATCGCAGGGCCGCCAGGTATCCAGGTTGGGTGTCTGGCGCAAGGAGGCCAACTGCTCCACCGGCTGGTGGGTCGGCCCATCCTCGCCGAGGCCGATGCTGTCATGGGTATAGACAAACAGCACTCGCTGGCGCATCAGCGCCGCCATGCGCACCGCATTGCGGGCATATTCCATGAACATCAGGAAGGTGCCGCCATAGGGGATAAAGCCGCCGTGCAGCGCCAGGCCGTTCATGATGGCCGACATGCCGAACTCGCGTACCCCGTAGTGCAGGTAGTTGCCCCCCGGCTGATCCAGGCTCACCGGCCGGGAATGGCGGTGCAGAGTCAGGTTGGAAGGCGCCAGATCCGCCGAGCCGCCCAGCAGTTCCGGCAACAGCTCGCCCAGCCGATGTAGACACTGCTGGCTCGACTGGCGGCTAGCCAGGGCCTGGGGATTGGCTTGCAGCCGGCGGACCTGCTCACTCAGGCTGGCTGCCCAGGTCTCGGGCAACTCGCCAGCCAGCCGGCGCTGCAACTCCAGCGCCAGCTCGGGATGAGCCAGGCGATAGCGTTCGACGTCCGCCTGCCAGCGCGCCTGAGCCGCCTGCCCCGCCGCCTTGGCATCCCACGCCTGATAGATCTCCTCCGGCACCACGAAGGGCGGATGGGGCCAGTTCAACGCCTGGCGGGCCGCCGCTATCTCGCTCTCTCCCAGGGGGGCGCCATGACACTCGTGGCTGCCCGACTTGGTGGGGGCGCCCCAGCCGATGCGGGTCTTGCAACAGATGAGTGTCGGGCGCGTCGATTCGGCCCGGGCGGCATCGATGGCGGCATCGATGGCGGCGGAGTCATGGCCGTCCACCGCCGGTATCACCTGCCAACCATAGGCCTCGAAGCGCTTGGGCGTGTCATCGGTGAACCAGCCCTCCACCTCCCCGTCGATGGAGATGCCGTTGTCATCCCAGAAAGCGATCAGCTTGCCGAGCCCCAGGGTGCCGGCCAGCGAGCAGACCTCATGAGAGATCCCCTCCATCAGACAGCCATCGCCCAGAAACACGTAGGTATGGTGATCGACCAGGGTCTGCCCGGGACGGTTGAACTGGGCAGCCAGGGTTTTCTCCGCCAGCGCCATG
>JBFHKO010000214.1:0-3862 GCA_041595355.1 Aeromonadaceae bacterium | reverse complement strand
GTGGTGGGTGAGCTGGAGAAGATCGGCATCAGAACGCCGGATATCGAGGCGGGAAATCTGATGGTGGTGCCGCACTACCAATATGCCAGCGGCCAGAAACCCAGGCTGCTCGGTTACCGAGCTCACCGGGAAGTCAGCGTCAAGCTTTACCAACTGGAGCGCCTGAGTCAGTTGCTGGATACCGCCCTCAAGAGCGGACTGGATACGGTCAACCCCATCCGGTATGGCGTGAAGGAAAGCGGTCGTTATCTGGCGCAGGTGCGCCAGCAGGCCATCGAGGACTCCCAGCGCAAGGCCGCCAGCCTGGCCAAGGCCTATGGTGCCATGCTGGGCAAGATCCACAGCATTCGCTATCTCAGCCAGGTGGCCAGCCCCGAGCCCATGCTCAAGATGCGCATGGCCAGCATGGCCGACGAACAGGCCGATAGCTATCTGCCCGAGTCGGTGCGCTTTGTCGATCAGATCGAGGTCATCTACGAGCTGGATTAGGCGACAACAACACACAAAAAAAAGCCCCTCGAAAGGGGCAATGCAGCCGGTGAGCCGTGCTCAACTAGGTGCGGGTCATTCCCGCAACAGCGGGAATCCAGAGAAACAGCCTGGACGCAGGCCGATAACACCAGGCCCGACCGATGGCTCAGCGACAAGTACCTGGATGCCCGCCTTCGCGGGCATGACGGGCACCTGGCTGACAGGCATTGCCCTTAAACGGGGCTTTTTCACGCCACCTGACCGGCTCAGTGCAGGATACGGGCCCGCAGGGTGCCGTCGATGGCCTTCAGCTTGGCCAGCGCCCGCTCGCTGTGCTCGGTTTCGACATCGATGACCACATAGCCGATGTTGGCGGTGGTTTGCAGATACTGGGCGGCGATGTTGATGCCGTCTTCGGCGAAGGCCTGGTTGATCTTGTTCAGTACACCTGGCTGGTTGCGATGAATGTGCAACAGGCGGCTGGCATTGCCGTGTTCCGGCAGGGAAACCTCGGGGAAGTTGACGGCGGACAGGGTCGAACCATTGTCGGAGTACTTGACCAGCTTGCTGGAGACTTCCAGACCGATGTTTTCCTGCGCCTCCTGGGTTGACCCACCGATATGCGGGGTCAGGATGACATTGTCGAAGGCCTGCAGCGGAGAGACGAACGGCTCGCCATTGGCGGTGGGCTCGCTCGGGAAGACGTCGATGGCGGCGCCGGAGAGGTGGTTGCTCTTCAGCACCGCCACCAGGGCGTCGATGTCCACCACGGTACCGCGGGCGGCGTTGATCAGGATGGCACCCGGCTTCATCTTGGCCAGTTGCTCGGCTCCCATCATGTTCTGGGTCGAGGGTGTTTCCGGCACGTGCAGGCTGACCACATCGGAGATGGCCAACAGCTCGTCGAGGGTCGGCACCTGAGTGGCGTTACCGAGGGAGAGCTTGTTCTCGATGTCGTAGTAGAACACCTTCATGCCGATGCTTTCGGCGATGATGCTGAGCTGGGTGCCGATATGGCCATAACCGATGATGCCGAGGGTCTTGCCCCGGGCTTCCACCGAGTTGGTGGCGCTCTTATCCCAGTCGCCGCGATGCGCCTTGGCGTTCTTGGCCGGGATGCCGCGCATCAGCAGCAGTATCTCGCCCAGGACCAGTTCGGCCACGCTGCGGGTATTGGAGAAGGGGGCATTGAATACCGGTATGCCGCGTGCTTCGGCGGCTTTCAGGTTGACCTGGTTGGTGCCGATGCAGAAACAACCGATGGCGACCAGCTTCTGGGCCGCGTCCAGGACTCGTTCGGTCAGGTTGCTGCGGGAGCGGATGCCGACAAAGTGCACATCGCGGATCTTCTCGATCAGTACGTCTTCTTCCAGGGAGCCTTTCAGGTACTCCACATTGGTGTAGCCCGCGGCATGGAAGGTCTCAACCGTGTTCGGGTGAACACCTTCCAGCAGCAGTACCTTGATCTTGTCTTTATCCAGCGAATATTTGTTCATGTCTGCGCTTCCTATGGCACAACCTCAACTCGGGCGGGGTAGTAAATTAACAAGAAAGCGCCACCAAGAGCAATCGGGAATCCGGGCCGGCTCTCATTTTGCCATGCGCGAAAGGGGAAGGCGACAAGGGCCGAATGGCGCGTAGCCGGGGCGCCCGTCCCGGCGTGTCGTGGTGCACCTATAATGAAGCTGTGACCTTTACTATTGGATGGAGCTTGTCATGTCAATCAAACTGCTTGCAACCCTCAGTCTCTCTTTGCTGTTGTGGGGCTGCGGTGGCGGTGGCGATAGCAGCCGCACCGCAACCATCGACCTGTCGGTCTCGGATGCGCCTGTGGACTCGGCGCAGAAGGTCTGCATCGCCGTCTCCGGCATCAGTCTGCACCGTTCTTCCCAAGGCAACCAGGCGGAGAAGTCCTGGAGTAGCGCTGCGCTGCTTAATACCGATGAAGATGATGATTGCACGCCGGATGATTCGTCCATTCCAGACGCCAACTTCGATGGCTATCCCGATTTTGTGTATATCGACCTGCTGAAGTATCAGGGCGGTGATGCCCGCGCTCTGCTGACTGGCGAGGTCATCCCGGCCGGCAGTTACCAGCAGCTGCGCCTGCAGGTGCGGGATGGCAGCAGTCAGCCTTCCTCCTATGTGCTGAATGACAAGAACGAGAGGGTTCCGCTGCGGGTGCCCAGCGATGTGCTGAAACTGCACGGCTTCGATGTTGCCGCCGATGGTCATTACCAGTTCCAGCTGGAGTTTGAGCTGCGCCATGCCATGGTGCTGCCCAGCAGCGGCAATGGCTACCTGCTCAAGCCCAATGGCGTGCGGGTCATCGAGGCCGAGCGGGTAGGCACCATCTATGGCAACGTCGATGAGCGTTTGTGTGGCGGGGATCTGAGTGCAGCCGGCATCTATCTGTATCCCGCCACGGCCACCGATTACAAGGGGCTTTACTACGATACCAGCAGTGGTACCAGTAGTGGCCCTGTACAGACCACACTGGTGCAGGCGCCCGATCCAGGTAATGCGAGCTACCACTATGCCCTGCACTATGTCGAGGCGGGCACCTACGATCTGGCGCTGGTCTGCAATGCAGCCGAAGACAATGCTGAGGCGACAACCTTTGAGCCGTCTATCCCGGTGACGATTCAGGATGAGGCGTTCGATCCCGCTGCCCTGCTGCTGGTCGATATTCCTGCATCCTAGTGCTTAGGGAAGAAGGCGAGCCAGGCTCGCCTTCTTTCTCTTATCCTCTCCTTCGCGTCGATACCTCTCGATTGAGGCCGCTGAACACTTTGCCGTCGTCCCTCACCGGTGGTAGCGTAACAGCCGTGATGCAAATGCATGCCGGGTAACCCGGCGCCCGGGGTGTTCTCCTGTGTCAAAGCGGACACAGGGCCGACAAGCTGCAGCAAAGTGTCGCTTTTGCATCCCTGCCTGACCGGTTTAAGCGGACCATTTGGCAAGCGGGAGAGGGCAGAAGGCTGGCACAGAAACTGATATGCTCTTCGGGTAACCAGAAGCCTGTCGGCTGCAATGGGTCGCAAGCGGGCGCACAGCACAACCTGCCCTTATGCTGTTCGCGGCGTTGTGCGGCCCTGCGGGCTTGTGGCGGGCTCCTGCTCTGACAGACATGAATCCTTTTTTGGTGGGCCATTGCTGAATGGATTCTCTTCAGGACCATTCACCCTGACCTTGAGCAGCTTGGGCGCCACCGGCGCCGCGGGCAAAGCGAGGAGATAATGGAAACAATGTTTAATCAAGCCGTACTGGTGCTCAATTGTGGCAGTTCATCCCTTAAATTCGCCATCGTCGATCCCAAGACCGGGGAGCAGTACCTGACCGGTCTGGCCGAGGCGCTGACCCTGGCCGAAGCCGAGATCAGCTGGAAGTT
>JBFHKO010000213.1:0-3965 GCA_041595355.1 Aeromonadaceae bacterium | reverse complement strand
GCCCCGCACTGACGCCCATGGTCGCCGACGGTCGCCTGCAGCGGCGCGGATCCGTTATAGTAACCGCCACCCACCGCCCAGGCGGCCCATCACAAGGACATCCGGCAGACCCATGAAAATCATCTCTTTCAATATCAATGGACTTCGAGCCAGATTGCCGCAGTTGCAGGCACTCATCGACAAGCATCAGCCCGACATCATAGGCCTGCAGGAAACCAAGGTGCATGACGACGCCTTCCCGGTAGCCGACGTCGAGGCCATGGGCTATCAGGTCTATTTCCACGGCCAGAAGGGGCACTACGGCGTGGCGCTGCTCTGTCGCCAGACCCCGGATGAGGTGAGCCGCGGCTTTCCCTGGGACGAGGAGGATGCCCAGCGGCGCCTCATCATGGCGCGCTTCAGCTGCCCAGACGGCCGCCCGCTGACGGTCATGAATGGCTATTTCCCCCAGGGAGAAAACCGCGCCCACGCCACCAAGTTCCCCGCCAAGGCCAGGTTCTACGCCGATCTGCAGCGCTATCTCGAGGAGCAGCACAGCCCGGATGAGCAACTGGTGATCCTGGGCGACATGAATATCTCCAGCAGCGATCTGGATATCGGCATCGGTGAGGCCAACCGCAAGCGCTGGCTGCGGGAAGGCAAGTGCTCCTTCCTGCCGGAGGAGCGCGAATGGATGGCGCGACTGCTGGAGTGGGGGCTGGTGGATACCTGGCGCCGGCAGCACCCCGAGCGCAGCGACTGCTACTCCTGGTTCGACTACCGCAGCCGCGGCTTCGACGACAACCGCGGCCTGCGCATCGATCTCATCCTGGCGACCCGGTCACTGGGAGAGCGACTGCAGGAGACCGGCATCGACTACGAACTGCGCGGCCTGGAGAAGCCCTCCGACCACGCGCCCATCTGGGCCCAGTTCAGCTGAGGGATGCGCGCCGGGGCGCCTACGGCGTCCCGGGCGTGCCCTGCGACGCCTGGGGCGGCGGCGGCGCTATGCTGAGACCCAGCAGATCCCGGGCCCGCTCCACATTGGCCCGGTAGCGCGCCAGCTCGCTGACCGGCACATGGTCCAGCCGGCTCTCGTAGCGATAACGTACCCGCAACAGCTTGGGCTGCAGCGGCTCGACCTCCACCTCGAACAGGAACACCGGGTTGTCCAGCCGCGACTGATAGGGCGCAATGGCCCAATCGGCCGGCAGATGCAGCAGAAACTGCTGGCGCAAACGCACGGGCGCGCCCAGCTCCAGGGGGTGCCGGCGCTCCCCCTCCACGCTCTTCAGATAGCCATCCAGCAGATCCGCATACAGCTCCAGACCCGTGTCCTGATCCAGACTGTCGGCCCCCAGCGGCCACTGGTACTGCTCGCGCACCGTCAGCTCGTTGGCCTGCCTGTCATCATGGATCTGGGGTGCCTGGCTGCCCTGCAGCCCGGGATAGAAGCCGCGGTAATAATCCAGCAGGCTGCGTCCCAGGCTGGCAATGTCGCTGTTCTGCCACTGGCTGCGCTGCTGCTCGGCCTGTTCGCCCAGGTAGCGGCTGCTGACCAGCAACTGGCTCTGGGTGGCGCCCACCCAGATCTCATGCTGCTGCAATATGGCTGGTCGCCGGTACTCGGCGTCCATGCTGGTCAGCTGCTGCTCCCCCTCCGCCAGGATCAGGGCATGCCGATAATAGGGCACCCCCATGCTCTCCAGCCGGGCCCCCTGGTTAAGATTGGTGCCATCCAGCCAGTAACGCTGGCCATCCAGCATCAGGGTCACCACCACATGGTCGAAGGCATAGGGATTGGGCAGCTGCCGCGGCAGTGCCGCCCCCTGCTCCAGACTGACCAGCGCCGCCTGGGGTGCGAAGCCCATCGCCTTGAGCAGGGCCAGCAGTAGCACCGTCTTGTCCTTGCAGTCGCCATAGCGACGATAGAGGGTGTCGGCAGCCAGGCGCGGACGATGGGAGCCGATGCCGTCCTCGATGCCGAGGTAGCGCACCTCCTGCTGTACGAATTGCACCGCGGCCGCCACCCGCCCCGCCGGCGAGTCGGCGCTGGCCGCCAGCTGATCGGCCAGCGCCTTGACGGCCGGATCGATCACCGCCGCCTGCTCATACAGCGGCCGGGCCCATTCGACCACCGCCCCCCAGGAGGCAAACTCGCTCACCGACAGGTAACGGTGGGGAGTAAACCAGGCCGGTGTCTGCGCATCGCCCTGCACCCCCGCCACCTGGGTCTCGCGCCACAGGATCTCGCGCTCGCCGGCATTGTCCAGCACCTCCAGCTTGCCCTCCTTGAGTTCGGGCGCCAGGTAGTAGAGTGCCCGGCTGGGGGTCACCAGCAGGCGCACGGCATTGACGGCCACCGGGCTGCTCCAATCCAGCTGGAACTGCTCGCTGTAGCGACCCGCCATCACCGGATTGAGGCCCGCGATGCTGTAGCTGTATTCCAGCACATCCCCCACCCGGATATCCGGCAGGATCAGCAGCCCCGTCTTCTGTCCGGAGTAGAGGAAGCGCGCCAGATCCGCCTCGCGCTGGAACAGGCGCAGCTCGGAGGGCTCCAGCCGATCCAGTACCTGTCCCTGGCGAAACACCCGCACCTTGTGGATGGTCAGACTCTCGTAGGCCGGATCGAAGTCGAAGGTGAGCTGGGACGCCCTCTCCAGCCCCTCGGTACTGGTCACCTCTATCATGTAGCGACTGAAACGGGTGACCTGCTTGGCCTCCAGATTGACCTGGCGGTCCACCATCAGGAAACGCTGACCGTCGATGGCCGGCTGGACCACCAGATCGGCAGGCAGGGGGACGGGACGCAACCAGGTGGGTTCGGGAGAGAACAGCACGGGTTCATCGGCAAAGGTGGACGGAGCCACCAGCAGCAACAGGCAGGCGAGGTAGACAGCGGGAGCGCGCAAGAAACGGGTATCCTCGAGGATCAGGAAAAAAGGGAGTCGATGACAGCATAGCACGCCACCGACGTCCCCACAGTCAGCCAATATCAATGTGGCCGCGGACGCAGATGCCCGTGCCAGCGCCGTTCCAGGCGCCGGAAGCTCCAGACGATACAGAGGCTGAGCAACATGTAGAGCAGTCCCACCGTAAGAAAAGCCTCGAACGGGCTGTAGTAGCGGGCATTGATGATACGCGCCGCACCGGTGAGATCCACCACCGTGATGATACCGGCCACCGCCGAGCCGTGCAGCATGAAGATCACTTCGTTGCTGTAGGCCGGCAGCGCCCGCCGCAGGGCGCTCGGCAGCAGGATGCAGCGCAGCGTCTGCCAGGGGCTCATGCCGAAAGCCTGGGCCGCCTCGATCTCTCCCTTGGGCATGGTACGGATGGCGCCACGCACTATCTCGGCGGTATAGGCCGCCGTGTTGAGGGTGAAGGCCAGCAAGGCGCAGAACCAGGCCTCCTGCAGCCACTCCCAGGCCCAGCTGTCGCGCAGCCAGCGCCATTGCCCGGCGCCGTAGTAGATGAGAAACAGCTGCACCAGCAGCGGCGTACCGCGAAAGAAGTAAAGATAGCCCCAGACAGGCCAGCGCAGCAGCGGCTGCGAGCTGTTGCGGCACAGGGCCAGGGGAATGGCAAGGCACAGCCCCAGCACCAGGGAGAGACCTACCAGCCAGCTGGTATTGAGCAGCCCTTCCAGGTAGACCGGCCATTCATTGCGCAGGATGGAAAAATCGAACATGCCTTACCTCGTCTGTATGGCATAGCGCCGCTCGGCCCAGCGCAGCAGGCCGCTGGAGACGGCGGTGAACAGCAGGAAGATCAGCGCCACGGTCAGGTAGAAAGTGAACGGCAACTGGGTACTGCCCGCCGCCAGGGCCGCCTTGCGCACCATGTCGTCCAGTCCGATCACCGACACCAGCGCCGTGGTCTTGAGCAGCACCAGCCAGTTGTTGCCGAAACCGGGCAGGGCATGACGCACCATCTGCGGGAACAGCACGCGCCGGAACACCAGTGCCGGGCGCATGCCATAG
>JBFHKO010000212.1:0-3967 GCA_041595355.1 Aeromonadaceae bacterium | reverse complement strand
TGTTCCTGAACAACGCCATCAACCACGGTATCTTCTCCCCGCTGGGTATCCAGCAGGCCACCGAGAATGGCAAGTCCCTGTTCTTCCTGATTGAAGCCAACCCGGGTCCCGGCTTGGGCTTGCTGCTGGCCTACATGTTCTTCGGTCGTGGCAACGCCAAGCAATCCGCTGCCGGTGCCTCCATCATCCACTTCCTGGGCGGTATCCACGAGATCTACTTCCCGTACGTGCTGATGAACCCGCGCCTCATCCTGGCCGTCATGGCCGGTGGTATGGCAGGTGTCTTCACCCTGACCCTGTTCGATGCCGGCCTGGTCTCCCCTGCCTCACCGGGCTCCATCTTCGCCGTACTGCTGATGACCCCCAAGGCGTCCATCGTCGGTGTCCTGGCTTCCATCACCGCCGCCACCGCGGCCTCCTTCACCGTCGCCTCCATCCTGATGCGTCTGCAAAAGCCGGTCGGCAATGACGGCGAAGATCTGGATGAAGCTACCCGCAAGATGAAAGAGATGAAGGTTCCCGGCAAG
The DNA here is from genome assembly GCA_041595355.1 of Aeromonadaceae bacterium. GTDB lineage: Bacteria > Pseudomonadota > Gammaproteobacteria > Enterobacterales > Aeromonadaceae > JBFHKO01. The sequence continues at coordinate 3,440 of JBFHKO010000212.1, read as the reverse complement.
AGCCCGGCCATGGCCGGCACTGCTGCCGTCGATCTGGCCCAGGTGAAGCTGATTGTGGTCGCCTGTGACGCCGGTATGGGTTCCAGCGCCATGGGTGCCAGCATGCTGCGCAAGAAAGTCACCGAAGCCGGTCTGCCCATCAAGGTCATCAACCTGGCCATCAACAATCTGGACGAGCAGGCCGATATCGTCATCACCCACAAGGATCTGACCGACCGTGCCAAGCGCCATGCGCCCAATGCTCACCACATCTCACTGCAGAACTTCCTGGACAATGCCATGTACCAGGGCCTGGTCAGCGATCTGAAGTCCGCCAACGAAGGCACGGCCAGCCCGGCAGCCAAAGTGGAAAGCGCAGAGACCGCAGGTGGTTCCCTGTTCACTCTGAGCGTCGACAACATCCGCCTGGGCATGAGCGCCAAGGACAAGGAAACCGCCATCCGCACCGCCGGTGAGATGCTGGTCAAGGGTGGCTTCGTGGAGCCGGAATACGTTGATGCCATGCTGCAACGTGAAAAGATGGTCTCCACCTATCTGGGCGAGTCCATTGCCGTGCCCCACGGCACCATCGAGGCCAAGGACAAGGTGATCCGTACCGGTGTCGTCATCTGCCAGTATCCTGCCGGCGTACTGTTCGGTACCGAAGAGGACGAGCGTGCCCGTCTGGTGATTGGTATCGCCGCTCGCAATGACGAGCACCTGCAGGTGATAAGCAACCTGACCAATGCGCTGGATGATCCCGAGATCATCGACAAGCTGGCCACCACCAAGGATCCCCAGTTTGTACTGGAACTGCTGAGCGGCAAGAGCGCAGCCTGATCCAACGGCCGTGGCGGCAACGCCACGGCCATTTTTCATATTGTTTACGAGGAATATCCATGAAAGCACTGCATTTTGGTGCCGGTAACATCGGCCGCGGCTTCATTGGCAAACTGCTCGCCGAAGCGGGTGCCGAACTTACCTTCGCCGACGCCAATAGCCAGCTGATCGAGCGCATCAACCAAAGCGGGGAATACAAGGTCAACGTGGTGGGCACCCAGCACCAGGTCGATCTGGTCAAAAACGTCAGCGCCGTCAATGCCACCAGCAGCGATGTGCTCGAGCACATCCGCAAGGCCGACATCATCACCACGGCCGTCGGTCCCCAGGTGCTGGACAAGATCGCCAGCACCCTGGCCGAGGGCCTGCGCCTGCGTTTCGAGGATGGCAACACCAGCCCCCTGAACATCATCGCCTGTGAGAACATGGTACGTGGCAGCACGCACCTGAAGGCCGAAGTACTGAAGGCGCTGCCCGCCGAGTACCATGCCAAGCTGGAACAGCAGGTCGGCTTCGTCGATTCAGCCGTGGATCGCATCGTGCCGCCGGCCGCCGCCAGCGACCCCCTGGAAGTGACGGTGGAAAGCTTCAGCGAGTGGATCGTGGACAAGAGCCAGTTCCTCGGCCCCATCCCCGACATCAAGGGCATGGAACTGACCGACAACCTGATGGCCTTCCTCGAGCGCAAGCTGTTCACCCTCAACACCGGCCACATCGTCACCGCCTATCTGGGCTACCTGAAGGGCTACAACACCATCCGCGAAGCCATCGAAGATCCGGAAATCTGCGACAAGGTTCGCCTGGCCATGCAACAGAGCGGTGAAGTTCTGGTGCGTCGCTACGGCTTCGATCGCCAGCAGCATCAGGCTTACATCGAGAAGATCCTCGGCCGCTTCGCCAACCCCTATCTGGTGGACGAAATCGACCGTGTCGGCCGTCAGCCCCTGCGCAAGCTGGGCAGCGACGATCGACTGATCAAGCCACTGCGTGGTACACTGGAGTACGAACTCGACAACAGTGCCCTGCTGGAAGGCATAGCCGCAGCACTGCATTACAAGAGCACCGATGATCCCCAGGCCGTTCAACTGCAAGGCTGGCTGAGCGAGGAAGGCGTGGCCAGCACCCTGGTCAAGGTCACCGGCCTGCCAGCCGACCTGCCCTGCATACAGGAAATCGTCCGGCTCTACGAAGCAAAATAAACAGAGACCAGAGAGAGGGCCCGCCCTCTCTCTTATTTTCCGGCTTTTACTCAATGACACCCCACCCTGCCATGAGCACCTTTCAGTACGAAGATGAGATCCTCGAGCGCCTGGCTACCCTTGATAGCCCCAAGGCCTTCATCGCCGAGGTGAGGCTTATCCTCGAGGAGCTGGTGGATCGCCTGCTCCGCGGCGCTTTTCGTCAGGATGACTATGCCGTCAAGTACGCCATCGAACCCCTGCTGCACCAGAAAGGCCCACTATCGGATCTGGGCCTGCGCCTCAAGCTGATGCTGGCTCTGGGCCTTATCTCCCAGCCTACCTATCAGGAGCTGGAGGTTTACCTGAAGCTGCACGACTTTCTGCATGAGGAACGGTTCGACTACCGTTTCTGCGACCGCGCCATCCTCGCCTATCTGAGCAAGCTGGAAAGCTTCAGCCGCCTGGGACTGCCGTCGCTGCCGGAGCCCGATGGCGACACCGACATGAGCCTCTACCGCCTGCAGCTGAACCGTCAGGATCAGAGGGTTCGCTCGGCCCTGCAACTCTCCATCACCGCCCTCGCCGCTGAACTCAGCAAAAAAAGCCCCATCTGAGATCCCATCCCGCCGCAAGTTGCTCGCCGCTCAGCCACATCGCCGTGCTCCAGCCAAAAAAAACCCGGCGCCAGGGCCGGGTTAATAAACACACAGTTAACAACCTATTCAGGGAAATCTCATACAAGCAACCATTGCTGGCACAGCAACATTTCTTGAATTGATTGCGCGGTAACTGTACCACTTCCGCTGCAGGCAATGTCGCAAGTGCGCCTTTTTGTGGTTTTGATCACACTTTCTTGTCCATACAACCACAGTGAATGAGATCTGTATCACACAAAGCCAGAGGAGCAACCGCGCAAAATGCGCCCAAAAACGCCTATTTTTGTGATCCAAAGCACATGTGCAGGCCTGTCTATCACCCATAAAGAGTGACACAGATCACTCTTTATTGAAAAGCGTACCGCCACCCGGCTGACGCGCCCCATCGGCAGGCCCCGCCTCGGCGAGACGCCATAAAAAACCCCGGCGCCAGGCCGGGGTAAAACGCACACAGTCAACATACTCTTCAGAGAGGGTAACGCCTTACTGATTTTCCAGTGCATCCTTGATGGCCACCATTTCCTTCGGCTTGATGATGGCGTACAGGATACCGGTCACCGCCGTGCCGGCGGCAATGGCGAGCACGTACATCAGTACCGGGCTGATGGCGTTCGGGATCAGCAGTACGAAGACGCCACCGTGAGGAGCCAGCAGCTGGCAACCGAACAGCATGGAGAGCGCACCGGTCACGGCACCCCCCAGCATGGTGCAGGGCACGACACGCATCGGATCGCGGGCGGCAAAGGGAATGGCACCTTCGGAGATGAAGCACAGACCCAGTACG
>JBFHKO010000211.1:0-3996 GCA_041595355.1 Aeromonadaceae bacterium | reverse complement strand
TGGCCACGCCTGCCGAGGTGCCGGCACTGCTGGCGGAGATCCTGGCCGAGGGCGATCTGGTGCTGACCCAGGGCGCCGGCAATGTGGGCGCCCTGGCGCGCACCCTGGCGGATCTGCAACTGGACACCGAGCGGATGAAGCTCGGGGCCGTGCCGGCCTGAGGTCGGTTCGGCCCGGGCATAGAGGGAGGCGCTTCACCCGATGACATACGTGGCAACCCGCACCCGCGGCGGCTTTTTGTTCGGCCTGCTCTTTTTTGGCGTGGTGATATTCGGCCTGAGCCGCACCGTGTCGGATGTGCGGCGCTGGCTGTTCGAGGAGGACAAGATCCCCGTCGGTGGTCTGGTGGTACAGGGCGAGCGCGAGTATGTCACCGTCGATGATGTGCGCCAGACCCTGGCCGCCGATCCGGCGACCGGCAACTTTTTCACCCTGGATGTGAATCACATCCAGCAGCGGGTCGAGGAGCTGCCCTGGGTGTATCAGGCCTCGATCCGCAAGCGCTGGCCGGCGCTGCTCTACGTGTATGTGGTCGAGCAGACCCCCCTGGCTCGCTGGGGCGAGGATCGGCTGCTGAGCGGGCAGGGTGCCCTGTTCAAGGCGCCCCTGGAGCGCCTGAAAAAGCCCCTGGTGCGGCTGTCCGGCCCCGATGAGATGGCCAACCGCATCTGGAGCGAGTATCGGCGGCTGGAGCGCCTGCTGGCGCTGAATGAATATCATATCGAGGGGCTGCACCTGACGGTGCGTCACTCCTGGGAGCTGGAACTGGCCGATGGCCCCCGCCTGATCCTGGGGCGGGGCGATCTGCAGTCCAGGTTACAACGCTTCATTGATGTCTATCCCCGTCTGGAGGAGAGAGCGCGCATCGCGTATCTGGACTTGCGGTATGACACCGGGATAGCAGTCGGCTGGAAACAAAACGAAGGGACTGGTAATGACCAAGACCACAGACAGAAATCTGATAGTCGGACTTGATATCGGCACCACCAAGGTCGCGGCCCTGGTGGGCGAGGTCTTGCCGGATGGCGAGATCAACATTATTGGTCTGGGAACCCATGCCGCGCGCGGCATGGACAAGGGCGGCGTCAACGATCTGGACTCGGTGGTCAAGTCACTGCAACGGGCGATTGCCGAAGCGGAGCTGATGGCCGATTGCCAGATTGCCTCGGTGTTCCTCGGCATTTCGGGACGTCACATCGGCTGCCGCAACGAGAAGGGGATGGTGCCCATCTCCGATGCGGAGGTGGTGCAGGAGGATGTGGACAACGTCATCCACACCGCCAAGTCGGTACGCCTGCCGGAGGAGCACCGGGTGCTGCATGTGCTGCCCCAGGAGTACTCCATCGACTACCAGGAGGGGATCAAGAATCCCATCGGGCTGTCGGGGGTGCGCATGGGTGCCAAGGTGCATCTGATCACCTGCCACAACGACATGGCGCGCAACATCGAGAAGTGCGTCGAGCGGGTCGGCCTCAAGGTGGATCAGCTGATCTTCTCGGCGCTGGCCTCCAGTTACGCGGTGCTGACCGACGACGAGAAGGAGCTGGGCGTCTGTGTGGTGGACATCGGCGGCGGCACCATGGACATGGCGGTGTTTACCGGTGGCGCGCTGCGCTACACCAAGGTGATCCCCTATGCCGGCAATGCGGTCACCAGCGACATCGCCTACGCCTTCGGCACGCCGCCGGTGGATGCCGAGGCCATCAAGGTGCGCTATGGCTGTGCCCTGGGGCACCTGGTGAGCAAGGAAGACACCATAGAGGTGCCGAGCGTCGGCGGGCGTCCGGCCCGCAGCTTGCAAAGGCAGACCCTGGCCGAGGTGATTGAGCCCAGGTACAGCGAGCTGCTGGGCATGGTGCATGACGAGCTGCAGCGGGTGCAGGCCGAGTTGCGGGCCCAGGGTGGCAAGCACCAGCTGGCGGCCGGTGTGGTGCTGACCGGCGGTGCGGCCCAGATCGAAGGCATAGTGGCCTGTGCCGAACAGATTTTTCAATGCCAGGTGCGGGTGGGGGAACCCATGAACGTGCGTGGCCTGACGGACTATGTCCAGGCCCCGGTCTTTTCGACCGCGGTGGGGTTGCTGCAATACGGCAAGCTACATCAGTCCAGAGGAATAAGCGATTCGCCGAGCAAGCCGGGAGTGGGGAGCTGGTACAAGCGCTTCAGCACCTGGCTGCGCGGCGAATTCTAGCATTTTGCAGGCAAGCAAATAGAGCGGAGAGACAACCATGTTTACATTTGAACCGGTAGGAAGTCAGGGCGACGATGCCATCATCAAGGTGATTGGCGTGGGCGGAGGCGGCGGCAACGCCGTGGAACACATGGTGCGGGAGAGCATCGAGGGGGTGGAGTTCATCGCCATCAACACCGATGCCCAGGCGTTGCGCAATTCCGGTGCAGAATCCAGCGTCCAGATTGGTGCAAATATCACCAAGGGACTGGGTGCCGGCGCCAACCCGGAGATCGGCCGCGAGGCCGCCATGGAAAACCGTGACGAGATCCGGCAGATGCTGACCGGCTCCGACATGGTGTTCATCGCCGCCGGCATGGGCGGTGGCACCGGCACCGGCGCGGCCCCCGTGGTGGCCGAGGTCGCCAAGGAGCTGGGCATCCTCACCGTGGCCGTGGTGACCAAGCCGTTCAATTTTGAAGGCAAGAAGCGCATGAGCCATGCCATTCAGGGCATCGAGGAGCTTTCCAAGCATGTCGACTCCCTGATCACCATTCCCAACGACAAGTTGCTGAAGGTGCTGGGGCGTGGCGTCAGCCTGCTGGATGCCTTCAAGGCGGCCAACGACGTGCTGCTGGGGGCGGTGCAGGGCATTGCCGAGCTGATCACCCGTCCGGGCCTCATCAACGTCGACTTCGCCGACGTACGCACCGTCATGCGCGAAATGGGTACCGCCATGATGGGGACCGGCATGGCCCGCGGCGATGATCGCGCCGAGGAAGCCGCCGAGAAGGCCATCTCCAGCCCGCTGCTGGAAGACGTGGATCTGGCCGGCGCCCGCGGCATACTGGTGAACATCACCGCCGGCATGGACGTGACCATGGAAGAGTTCGAGACCGTGGGCAACGCCGTCAAGGCCTTCGCCTCCGAGAATGCCACCGTGGTGGTGGGCGCCGTCATCGACCCCAACATGCAGGACGAGCTGCGGGTCACCGTGGTGGCCACCGGCATCGGTCAGGATCGCAAGCCGGAGATCACCCTGGTGAAGTCCCCGAAGCCGGAGCCCCGCGCCGTCATCGGCGGCGATCTGCCGCGTTTCGGTGCCGAGTCCCATGCCGGCAAGGCGGCGACCAGCCCCGAGCCCATGGTGGCGCGCAGTGACACGGACTATCTGGATATTCCGGCCTTCCTGCGCAAACAGGCGGACTAAAACCCGCGCGGCTGGACGACGCCTGCGGATCCGATGCTTGCCTGCCCGGGATCCGCGGGACCGTCGTGGCTGCCAGGATGTGGCTGTCAGCGGGCTGTTGCGCCCGACGGGGTAACCGATTAGCCTTAGCACACGGGGTGTGGTAGCATGCCCGCCATTGGTTGGTCCGACCTCTTGGCTATATCGAGGTAACGATATGATTAGACAACGAACTCTCAAAAACAGTGTTCAGGCCACGGGTGTGGGTCTGCACTCGGGACGCAAGGTCTCGCTGACCTTCCGCCCGGCGCCGGTCAACACGGGCATCGTCTACCTGCGGACCGATCTCAGCCCGGCGGTGGCCATCAAGGCCGATGCCGGCCTGGTGCGCGACACCATGCTGTGCACCGCCCTGGTCAACGAGCAGGGCGTGCGCATCGCCACCGTCGAGCACCTGTCGGCCGCCCTGGCGGGGCTGGGCATCGACAACCTCGTCATCGAGGTGGATGCCCCCGAGATCCCGGTGATGGATGGCAGTGCCCACCCCTTCATCTATCTGCTGCAATCCGGAGGCATCCAGGAGCAGGAGGTGGCCAAGCAGTTCATCCGTATCAAGACGACGGTACGGGTGGAAGAC
>JBFHKO010000210.1:0-4001 GCA_041595355.1 Aeromonadaceae bacterium | reverse complement strand
CACGCCGGCGGTAGCAGGTGCGCCTGCGGTTGTTGGCGCTGGCCCATCTTCAGGACGGCAAAGCCCCGCAGGCGGTGGGGGCGATGCTGAAGGTGCACCAGAAGACGGTGCTGGCGTGGCTGCGGCGGTTTCGCGCCGGTGGGGTGGCGGGGCTGGCCGAGCAGCCCGGGCGGGGGGCGAAGCGGCGGTTGAGCGCAGAGCAGGAGCGGGAATTGAAAGCGCTGATTGCCCAGGCGCAGGCCCGGCGCGGGGGCGGGAGCCTGACCGGGGAGGAGATTCGGGCCTTGGTGTTGGAGCACTTTGGAGTGGAGTACTCGCTGAGCGGGCTGTACCTGGTGCTGCACCGGGCGGGGCTGTCGTGGATCAGCGCCCGCTCCAAGCATCCGCAGCGCGATCCCGAGGCGCAAGAGGCATTTAAAAAAACTTTGCTGAGCAGGTAGCCGAGGTGTTGCCGGTGGGGGTCAACGCCACGCAAGTGGATATCTGGTTTCAAGACGAGATGCGCGTCGGTCAGCAGGGGACGCTGACGCGGCTGTGGGCGCCGACCGGCACCCGCCCGCGGGTGGTGCGCCAGCAGCAGTATGATTATGCCTATGTCTTCGGGGCAGTCTGTCCCGAGCGCGATGAAGCGGTGGGGCTGGTGCTGCCCACGGTCAACACCGAGATGATGACGCTGCACCTGCAGGCGCTGTCGGCGGCGGTACCGGTAACTAAGCCGCAGTTATTCAGCGTTCTGGAGAGGCAGCCAACTGGCTGCCTCTCTTTTTTCTGCGCACCGGCGAACTATACTGAGCGCATCGTCGCCAGGCTGCAGCCCCCCGGTCAGCCGGCCCTGACGTCAGATCCGCAGCCCGTCCATCAGGAGGCCGCATGCAAGCTCCCCCAATCAAATTCAAACATATCGAAGCCATCGCCCTGTCGGTCGCCGATCCGGCGCGCGCCAACCACTTTTATGCCGAAGTGCTGGGGTTGGCCCCGGCGTATGAAGGTGGCGTGCAGGTGGGCTTCTGGCTGGGCCCGCAGAAATTGATGCTGAAAAGCGACTGGTATGCGCCGCCCACCGGGCAGCCCAATCCCCGCGTTACCCTGGAGACCGCCGATGCCCACCAGACCGAGCAGCAACTGCGTGAGCGCGGCGTGGTGATTGCCGATCCGGTCAAACCCTATGGCGATGCCGACGTCGGCAGTTTCCTGGACAGCGAAGGCAACAAGCTCTGGTTCTGCTCGGTGCGCCCCGAAGCCAAACGCTAACGAGACCGCCAGGGAAAGCCGCCTAGCCTATCCGCACAAACAAAAATGGCGAGTCTCGGCTCGCCATTTTCACAATCCAACGCGGCTTACCGCTCGCCGAAAAGGCGCACGGACTCGCCGCGGCCGATGGCGTAGTAGGTAAAACCATCGCGGCTCATGCGTGCCGGCTCGTACAGGTTACGGCCGTCGAACAGCACCGGGTTATTCAGGTTGGCCTTGATGAAATCAAAATCCGGCGCCTTGAACTGCGGCCATTCGGTACAGATGATGAGCGCGTCCGCGCCCTTGAGCGCCGCCTCCTTGGTGCCCACCAGGCTCAAGTCATCCCGCAGGCCATAGATGCGTTGGGTTTCGTTCATCGCCTCGGGGTCATAGGCCTGCACCTTGGCGCCGGCAGCCCAGAGCGCTTCCATCAGCACCCGGCTGGAGGCCTCGCGCATGTCGTCGGTATTGGGCTTGAACGACAAGCCCCACAGGGCGAAGGTCTTACCCTGAAGGTCGGTCCCGAAGTGGCGCTGGATGAGCTCCGGCAGCTTGTACTTCTGGCGGTTGTTGACGCTTTCCACCGCCTGCAGCAGCGCCGGCTGGTAATCGATGCCTTCACTGGTGCGAATGAGCGCCTGCACGTCCTTGGGGAAGCAGGAGCCGCCATAGCCACAGCCCGGGTAGATGAACTGGTAACCGATGCGCGGATCGGAGCCGATGCCCTTGCGCACCGCCTCGATGTCGGCGCCGAGCTTCTCGGCTAGGTTGGCCATCTCGTTCATGAAGCTTATCTTGGTGGCCAGCATGCAGTTGGCGGCATACTTGGTCAGCTCGGCGGAGCGCACGTCCATGAAGATGATCTTGTCGTGGTTGCGGTTGAAGGGCGCGTAGAGCTCGCGCACCAGCTCCTTGACCTGCTCGCTGTCGGTGCCGATGACGATGCGATCCGGACGCATGCAATCGTTGACCGCCGCACCTTCCTTCAGGAACTCGGGGTTGGAGACCACGTCGAAGTGAATGGCCTGGCCGCGTTCGGCCAGCACCGCCGCCATGTGCGCTTTCACCTTGTCGGCGGTTCCCACCGGCACGGTACTCTTGTCCAGCACCACCTTGGGCTCGGTCATGTGCCGGGCGATGGTACCGGCCACCGCCAGCACATACTTGAGATCCGCCGAGCCATCTTCGTCCGGCGGCGTGCCAACAGCGATGAACTGCAGCTGGCCATGAGCCACACCGGCGGCGGCATCGGTGGTGAAGTTCAGGCGCCCGGCCTGATAATTTTCCTGCACCAGCGGCGTCAGCCCCGGCTCGTAGATGGGGATGATGCCTTTTTTGAGGTTTTCCACCTTGGTGGCATCCACATCCACGCACAGCACATCGTGGCCCACCTCGGCCAGCACCGCCGCCTGCACCAGGCCCACATAGCCAATCCCGAACACAGTCACTTTCATTGTTATTCCTTATTAATTGCATTGAACATCATACAGATAACCATTCTGTCCGTTTCGTCGTCCCCGTCCTCTCCCTGTCGTCCTCGCGCAGGCGCTGACCCACAAACGGGCCGCGGCTGTAAGACGACCCCGTAGCCAGCCAACGCCAGCGGTGTCTTCCCTGGATGCCCGATGTCTCGGGCATGACGGGGGTTAGTCGTCCCCGCGCAGGCGGGGACCCATGAACGGGCCGCGGCTATTAAGACAACCCCGTAGCCAGCCAACGCCAGCGGTGTGTTCCCTGGATGCCCGATGTCTCGGGCATGACGGGGGTTAGTCGTCCCCGCGCAGGCGGGGACCCATGAACGGGCCGCGGCTGTAAGCCAGCCCCGTAGCCAGCCAACGCCAGCGGTGTCTTCCCTGGATGCCCGATGTCTCGGGCATGACGGGGGGTTAGTCGTCCCCGCGCAGGCGGGGAGCCTGGGCGTTTTCCCTGGCGTTGCCTATGCGCTCAGACAAGGCACCAGTAGACGGCGAAGAAGTGACAGACGGTACCGGACATGACGAACAGATGCCAGATCAGGTGTCCATAGCGGAGACGGTGATCGAGCACGAAAAACAGCACCCCCGCCGTATAGGCCAGCCCGCCGGCCACCAGCCACCAGAGCGCGGCCACGGACATGCCGGCTGCCAGTGGCTCCAGGGCCACCACGATGAGCCAGCCCATGAGCACATAGAGCCCGGTGGAGAGAGGCGGATGCGACACCCTGCCAACGGTTTTCAGCAGCACCCCGGCAAGTGCCAGGGCCCAGATGAGCGTGAGCAGACTCCAGCCCCAGGGGCCGCGCAGCACCCCCAGGGTGAACGGCGTATAGGTCCCGGCGATAAGCACGTAAACCGCCGAGTGGTCGATTAGCCGGAACAGTCGCTTGACACTGCCGGCCGGCAGGGCGTGGTAGAGCGCCGAGGCCAGATAGAGCAGCACCATGCTGGCGGCAAAGATAGCCGCCCCCGCGATGAGGGCGGTGTCGCCCTGGCGGGCCGCCTGCAAGATGAGAAAGGGCGAGGCCAGCAGCGCCGCCGCACAGGCGATGCCATGACTGACACTGTTGGCGATTTCCTCGCCCAGGGACTGGGTCCGCTCCGGACGCACCGGCATAGAGCGCATGACCTGTTCTCCTACCGCAATGATGCTGTATTGAGAATAGTTCATGTTTACGATCAGGCCGGCGGCTTCTCACCTGCCGAGCCTCAATGCGTACCGTAGCGCTGCCAGGCCTCGCGCAGCCGGCTCAGGTTGGCCTGAACATACTCAGGGCTCAGCCGGTCGCGGTT
>JBFHKO010000209.1:0-4038 GCA_041595355.1 Aeromonadaceae bacterium | reverse complement strand
GAGGTGAGCGAGAGTGAGGCGTCCGCCGGTGCCAATGCGAGCGACCACCACGCTGCCGCCGGCGAAGCAACGCCCCTTGCCGAAGCCGCGGTTCCGGCGCTGCCGTCACAGTCTGAGCCCATGCTGGCTGCGTCCGCACCGGCAACCGAGGACCACGCATTGCCCGGATCCAGCGTGGCGGCCCAGGTCGAGGCGCTGCCTGCAGCCCCCTCCAGCCCGGCAGCGGACGCGGGCGAGCTGGCGCGGCTCACCGAGAGCAATGCCGAGCTGAGCCGGCAGTTGCAGCAATTGTCCCAGGAGTTTGCCTCGCTCAAGGGCGACCTGGCCCGGCAGGCGCCAGCGGCCGACCCGACGCCTGCCGCCCTCCAGCCCTGGGCCGCCGCGCTGACATCCCCGCTGGGGCTGGGGCTGCTGCTGGGGGTGCCGGCCTTGCTGCTGCTGGGCCTGGGGCTACTCTGGCAGCGGCTGCGTGCGCTGCAGGCCCTGCAATCGCGGCGTTTGGCTGAGCTGGTGTCCCCGGCCGCAGTCGAGCCGGAGCTCATGGCCGCGGGCCTGTTCGCCGAGGCAGCGCCGTTCTCGGCCGCCGCCGAGGCGCCGCACCAGCCTCTTGGCCGGGAGATGGCCGCCCCATTGAATGAGAGCCGGCAGTGGGGCCCCCTGGCGGTAGAGTCGGACCCCGAGGCAAAGGCGGAGTATCCCAGTGTGAGCGCCGAGCCCTGGCGGAGCGACGAAAGTGGCGAGCCCGCCAGGCTGAATACGGCAGCCGCGCCGAGCCAGCCGGCTGTACCGGAAACCGGGAGCTTGCTGGCGCAGAATCAGCAGGAGCCGGATTGGCAGCCGCGGGAACGCGCACCCCAGGCGCCGATGGAGTTCGATGCCCTCGATAGCCCGGATGGCGAGAGCGGAGCGCCGACCGAGGCGGCCGAGGCCTTCGCTGTGCCGGCAGCCAGCGGGCCGGCCGATAACGGCATGGAATTCGAGTCCTTCACGCTGGCAGCGGCGCCGCCGGTGCCGCCCATGGCGACGGTCGACAGGTTCAAGGTGGAGCCGCAGCCGCATGGTTTCCTGGACATCGATCTGCTGCTGGCCCAGGCCGACACACCGGACGCGGAGGCACAGTCCCCGTTGCCGGCTGCCGAGGCGGCTTCCACCGGGGGGGACGAGCCGGATGTCGAGGTGGCGCCGACGGATGCCGCCAGTCAGCTGGATCTGGCGCGGGTCTACCTGGAGATTGACGACAGGGAGAGCGCCCGGGAGTTGTTGGGGCAGGTGCTGGCGGGGGGCTGCAACGAGCAGAAGGTCGAGGCACAGAAGCTGCTGAGGCGCTTGCGTTAGGCAGCAGGGTATGGCGGTGGCATCGGCCACCGCTTTTTTTTGTGGCGGCTTTTCGTATAATCCCGCCCTCATTGACTAGCGGGAGGGTCGACATGCGGGTTGCCTTGGGAATTGAATACGATGGAAGCCGGTATTACGGCTGGCAGCGCCAGCGTGAGGTCAACAGCGTGCAGGCCGAGCTGGAGCGGGCCCTGACGCGCATCGCCGACCATGAGGTGGCGATTCAATGCGCCGGGCGCACCGATGCCGGCGTGCATGCCACCGGCCAGGTGATCCACTTCGATACCCAGGCGCGGCGGCAGGAATCCGCCTGGACCCTGGGCATGAATGCCAACCTGCCGGCGGACATTGCCGTGCGCTGGGCCAAGGTGGTGGATGACGATTTTCATGCCCGTTTCAGCGCCACCGCCAGGCGTTATCGCTATATCATCTACAACGCCGCCCTGCGGCCGGGCATACTGGGCGGCGGCCTTAGCCACTATCATCAGCCGCTGGATGCCGATGCCATGCACCATGCCGGCCAGTGCCTGCTGGGCGAGCAGGATTTCAGCTCCTTTCGCGCGGCCCAGTGCCAGTCCAACAGCCCGTTTCGCAATCTGACCCACCTGGCCGTCTACCGCCAGGGCCCTTACGTCATCCTGGACATTCGCGCCAATGCCTTTTTGCATCACATGGTGCGCAACATCACCGGCACCCTGCTGGAGGTGGGCATGGGCGTGCGGCCGGCGGCCTGGGTGGCCGAGGTGCTGGCGGCCCGGGATCGCGATGTGGCCGGGGTGACGGCCAAGGCCGGCGGCCTCTATCTGGTGGATGTCACCTACCCCGATAGCGCCGGCTTGCCCCGCTTGCCATTGGGTCCCCTCTGGCTGGCGGACAATCCGGCGGGAACGCGCACTTTTATGTAAACAATCAGGGGCATCTGTGCTTAAATACGCGGTTATGAGCGCAGCGCTGGACAGCATGCATCGTCATCAATCTGTTGTCCGGGTGCCAAGGATCCCTAATGAAATAAAGGTATTTCATGAGCTGGCTTGAGAAAATTCTTCCGAAAAGTGATAACGCCCGTCGCCACAACATCCCCGAGGGTGTGTGGACCAAGTGCAGTGCCTGCGAGCAGGTGCTCTATCGTGTCGAATTGGAGCGCAGCCTGTCGGTCTGCCCCAAGTGCGATCACCACATGCGCATCGGTGCCCGCGCCCGGCTGGAGAGCTTCCTGGATACGGACAACCGCAGCGAGCTGGGGGGCGACCTGGAGCCTCAGGACATCCTCAAGTTCCGCGATTCCAAGAAGTACAAGGATCGCCTGGCGGCCGCCCAGAAGGAGACCAACGAGAAGGATGCCCTGGTGGTGATGATGGGGCAGGTCAAGGGCGTGCCCGTGGTCGCCTGTGCCTTCGAGTTCTCCTTCATGGGGGGCTCCATGGCCTCTGTGGTGGGGGCCCGCTTCGTGCGTGCGGTCGAGCAGTGCATCCAGGATGGTCGCGGACTGGTCTGCTTCTCCACCTCCGGTGGTGCCCGCATGCAGGAAGCGCTCTTCTCCCTGATGCAGATGGCCAAGACCAGTGCCGCGCTGGAGCGGCTCAGCGCAGCAGGCCTGCCGTACATCTCGGTGCTGACCGATCCCACCATGGGGGGCGTCTCCGCCAGTCTGGCCATGCTGGGCGACATCAATGTCGGTGAGCCCAAGGCGCTCATCGGTTTTGCCGGTCCCCGCGTCATCGAGCAGACGGTGCGGGAAAAGCTGCCCGCCGGTTTCCAGCGCTCCGAGTTTTTGCTGGAAAAGGGCGCCATTGACATGATCATCGACCGGCGCGCCATGCGCGATCGCCTGGCCAGCGTGCTGGGCATGTTGATGAATGTGCCGGTGACGCAATGGCCGGTGACCGGAGAGCAGGCGTAGAGGATGACCCTTGGCTGAGACTCCCGTGTTGCAAAGCCAGTCGCTGGAAGACTGGCTTTCTTATTTGGAACGCATCCACCCGCTCAACATCGAGCTGGGACTGGAGCGGGTGGGGCAGGTCGCCGACAGGCTGCAGCTGCGCCAGTTGCCGAGCCTGGTGATCACCGTGGGCGGCACCAACGGCAAGGGCACCACCTGCGCATTGCTGGAAGCCATGTTGCAGGCGGCCGGTCACAGGGTGGGTGTCTATTCGTCGCCACACCTGCTGCGCTATCAGGAGCGGGTGCGCATTGGTGGCCAGGAGTTGCCCGATCCGCTCTGGTGCCAGGCCTTCGCCGCCGTGGAGGCGGCGCGAGGCGATATCAGCCTCACCTTCTTCGAGTTTGGTACCCTGGCGGCGCTCTGGCTGTTTCGTGCCGAGCATCCCGATGTGGTATTGCTGGAGGTGGGCCTGGGCGGACGCCTGGATGCCACCAACCTGCTGGACTCCGATCTGGCCGTGGTGACCAGCATCGCCCTGGACCACTGCGATTGGCTGGGGGACACCCGGGAGGCCATCGCCCGGGAGAAGGCGGGCATAGTCCGGGCCGGCAAGCCGGCCATCAGCGGCGAGCCGCAGCCGCCGGTGACACTGGGCGAGAGTATCCGCGAGCGCGGTGCCCGCCTGCTGCAGGTGGGTGAGGCGTTCAGCTATGAGGCCAGTGACCCGGGGTGGAATTATCGCGGGCCGCGCTGGCACCTGCAAGGGCTGCCCTGTCCGGTGCTGCCGCTGGCCAATGCGGCCACGGCGCTGGCGGTGCTGG
>JBFHKO010000208.1:0-4107 GCA_041595355.1 Aeromonadaceae bacterium | reverse complement strand
ATTCCCCCCACCGATGGATAGATGCCCATGCTGATCCCCTGGCAGGCCCTGGAGCCCGCAACCCTGCACAACCTCATCGAATATTTCGTGCTGCGCGAGGGGACCGACTATGGCGAGCAGGAGGTCACGCTGGCCGACAAGGTCGAGGCGGTACGGGTGCAGCTGCAGCGCGGCGAAGTGGTGCTGCAATACAGCGAGCTGCATGACAGCGTGACCCTGATCACCCGCGAGGCACAGCGCCTGGGCGGCGACGCCTGCTCCTCCTGAGGCGAGGAGAAAATCCCGCGGCAGAGCGCCGAAGGGCCTTGTTTGAGCCAGTTCAATTGCAGCCGCTCCCTTGCCACGGGACGTTCGGCCCCTTATTCTAGGCGGCGATTATAAAGATAAGACGCACAGCGCAGACAACGGCAAAGTGACGCCCAACAGCTTGAAACACGAGGATTAACAATGATAATTGGCAAGCCGCAAACTGACCCCACACAGGAGTGGTTCCTATCCCACTGCCACATCCACAAATACCCCGCCAAGAGCACCCTGATCCACGCCGGCGAAAAGGCTGAAACCCTCTACTTCATCGTCAAGGGGTCGGTCTCGGTACTGATCAAAGACGAAGAGGGCAAGGAGATGATCCTCTCCTACCTGAATCAGGGCGACTTCATCGGCGAGCTCGGGCTGTTTGACGAGAGCGAAAGCCCGACCCGTTCCGCCTGGGTGCGCGCCAAGAGCGCCTGCGAAGTGGCCGAGATCTCCTACAAGAAATTCCGCCAGCTGATCCAGGTCAACCCTGAAATCCTGTTACGCCTCTCCGGCCAGATGGCGCGCCGGCTGCAAACCACCAGCCAGAAGGTGGGCAACCTGGCGTTCCTGGATGTGACGGGCCGCATCGCCCAGACCCTTCTGAATCTGGCTCACCAGCCAGACGCCATGACCCATCCCGATGGCATGCAGATCAAGATCACCCGCCAGGAAATCGGCCAGATCGTCGGCTGCTCCCGGGAAACGGTGGGGCGCATCCTGAAGATGCTGGAAGATCAGGAGCTGATCTCGGCTCATGGCAAGACCATAGTGGTATTCGGCACCCGCTGAACGCCAGGGGGCGAAGATCCTGCGATCTTCGCCCCCTTTTTCATCTCTGCCATCCCGGTCCCCCGGGGTCACCGACTCACTGTGACGCCTGGCCGGCCACCACCTCGGCCACCGCCTTGGCAAAGCGCGCCAATCCTGCGTCCACCTCCTCACGGCTGATATTCAGCGCCGGGGCGAAGCGCACCACATCGGCGCCGGCCACCAGCACCAGCAGGCCATGACGGATGCCGGCATCGACAAACTGCTTGGCCTTGCCGCGATACGCCTCGGTGAGCACGGCACCCAGCAGCAGCCCCTGCCCCCGAACTTGCTCGAAGCAGTGATATTCGGCATTGATGGCCGCGATGCCGTCGCGGAACCAGCCTTCGCGTTCCTTGACCCCGGCCAGCAGCTCGGGCGTATTGATGAGATCGAAGGCCGCCTCGGCCACGGCGCAGGCCAGCGGGTTGCCACCGAAGGTGGTGCCGTGGGTACCGGGCACGAAGACGGCGGCGATGTCATGGCGGGTCAGCATGGCGCCGATGGGGAAACCGCCGCCCAGCGCCTTGGCACTGGTAAGAATATCGGGGGTCACGCCCAGCCCCATGTAGGCAAACAGGTTGCCGGTGCGACCCATGCCGCTTTGCACCTCGTCGAAGATGAGCAGGGCATCATGCCGATCACACAGGGCGCGCACCGCCTGGGCAAAGGCCTGGTCAGCCGGCAAAACGCCCCCCTCCCCCTGCAGCGGCTCCATCACCACGGCACAAGTATTGTCACCGATCACTGCCTCGAGGGCCGCCAGATCGTTGTAGGGCACATGCTGGATGTCCTGGGGGCGGGGGCCGAAACCGTCGGAGTAGACCGGCTGGCCACCGACGCTGACGGTGAAGAAGGTGCGCCCGTGGAAGCCCTGCTGGAAGGCGATGATCTGGCTCTTCTGGGCGCCGAAGCGCTCCTTGGCGTGACGGCGCGCCAGCTTGAAGGCCGCCTCGTTGGCCTCGGCGCCGGAGTTGCAGAAGAAGGCGCGGTCGGCGAAGGTGGCATTCACCAGCTTGCGGGCCAGACGCAGCGCCGGCTCGTTGGTCATCCAGTTGCTGACATGCCACAGCTGCTGGGACTGGCGCTGCAGCGCCGCGACCAACGCGGGATGGCAATGCCCCAGGGCATTGACGGCGATGCCGCCGGCGAGATCGATGTACTCCTTCTCCTGCTGATCCCACAGACGCGAGGCCAGGCCACGCACCGGTACGAACTCCGCCGGTGCATAGGTAGGCACCATCACCTCGTCAAACCAGCCGCGGGTTACCTGCTCTTGCTCTGCCATCATCACTCCTCAAATCCGGGCCGTCGCCCATAGGGTAAAAAAATGAAAAATTACGCAATGTTTTTGCATAATACATCATCAATTTCGATGCTGACCAGCACTGGAACCACAGGCCGGCACAAATTTTTCGGCCTCAGCCCCGTCCCTGGCGCAGGAAGTTGGCCAGCAGCGCCAGCCCCTGCTCGCTGAGGATACTTTCGGGGTGAAACTGTACCCCCTCCAGGGGCAGGCTGCGATGGCGCAGCCCCATGATCTCGGGCTGGCCGCCCTCCTCGGGGTCGCTCCAGGCCGAGATCTCGAATGCGTCCGGCAGGCTCTCGGCCTCCACAATCAGGGAGTGGTAACGGGTGACGGTGAGCGGCTGGTTGAGGCCGGCAAACAGGCCGCGACCATCGTGGCGGATGCGGCTGGTCTTGCCATGCATCACCCTGTGAGCCCGCACCACCCGGCCGCCAAAGGCCTGGGCCATGGCCTGGTGGCCGAGGCAGACGCCGAGGATGGGCAGCCGCCCCGCATAGTGGCGAATGGCCGCCAGCGAGATGCCGGCCTCGTCGGGGGTGCAGGGACCGGGGGAGATGACCAGGTGGCTGGGCGAGAGCGCCGCTATGCCGGCCAGATCGATGGCATCATTGCGCCGGACCAGCACCGTCTCGCCCAGCTGACCGAAATATTGCACCAGGTTGTAGGTAAAGGAGTCGTAATTGTCGATTATCAGCAGCATATTTAACTTATCTCTTTGATTTTAAATCGAAACACAGCCAAGCACTGCCTTGATACCCGCAATTTCATTTGATACCCAGAACCGAGACCTCAACAGCACACACGAGGAAGCGGTATTTTCGCATCTATCCTGTTAACGTCAAACTCCAAGCTGGTGACGATCCCGCCGTGTCAGGATAGTTGTCCGAGCAGCTGATTTGAGTTGCTAACAGACGGTGGGCGCCAGGTAGGTCTTTATGGCTCGCTACGCTGCCGAGCGCAAAGAAGCTGACAGAGGCCAAAGACTGGATGCCGAAGTTCGAGCACTTTTACAACCACGAGCACCGTCATAGCGGCATCCGCTTCGTGCCCCTGCCCAGCACCATGCCGGCCAGGACCAGGTGCTGCTGAAAGAACGGGGGGCTGTACGCAGAGGCCGGGGCCAGGCATCCGGAGCGCTGGTCGCGGAATACCCGAAACCGGGATCCAATAGGGCCTGTGACATTGAACCCGGAACGCGACCTCAGAGAGGCCGCCTAAAACAGGTTTTTCGGACAACCAGCTTGAAAACTACCGTCCCCACCCCGGTGGGCGATTACAACCCGGACTGGGCCATTACCTTCAAGGAAGGCACCGTCAAGCACGTGTACTTCATCGCCGAGACCAAGGGCAGCCTGTCTACCTTGGAGCTGCGCGGCATAGAAGAGCGCAAGATCGACTGCGCCCGCCGCTTCTTTGAAAAAATCAGCGGTAAAAGTCAGGGCGAAAACGTGAAGTACGATGTCGTCACCAACTACAGCCAACTGATGGATATGGTGGGAGGTAAAGTCGTGAATTAATGCTCAACACGGTTATGATGTATGGCCTGTGGTTTGCCGTAGGCCATATTTTTCAGCTCACCTAAGACGCCCAGCAGAGGTAAAATGACAGCCCAACTCGCTGAAACACTGCACTACCAGGGTCGGCAGCTGGCCATGTGTAGCACCCCTCTGACCCAATTCCTGACCATATCGGGT
>JBFHKO010000207.1:0-4127 GCA_041595355.1 Aeromonadaceae bacterium | reverse complement strand
TCAGACAGAGAAAATGCGCGAACGACAAGACCCGTTGTTCAGCCAGCGCAGCAAGACATGCGGAGTGGTAGTTCAGTCGGTTAGAATACCGGCCTGTCACGCCGGGGGTCGCGGGTTCGAGTCCCGTCCACTCCGCCACTACACAAAGCCCAGACTAGCGTCTGGGCTTTTTTGTTTGTGCGCCCAGCATGGGCAGCTTAAGGTTTTTTTTCTGTGAACAGCGACTGCTTGGCAGCTTCGCTGACCGCAATAACGGCCGGGTGGGTCAGTCGCCTCTCGATGGAGATGGCGTAGTAGCGCAGTAACACCTCGTGGGTCGAGCCGATGACTTCGGCGCCATATTGTTCACGGATTTCGCTGGCCATGACGATGGGGGCGGGAAAAATGCCGACACCGGCCTTGCCGAATGCCTTCATCAGGGTGGAGTTATCGAATTTTCCGATGATGTGGGGCTGGATCTGCTGTTCACTGAACCAGCGGGCCAGGGGGGCCTGCACGGCGGCCTTGTCGCCCGGCAGCAGCAGGGGGGCACCGTCAAGGGAGTGTGGAAATGACGGGCGATATTGTGTGGCCAATGC
The DNA here is from genome assembly GCA_041595355.1 of Aeromonadaceae bacterium. Lineage (GTDB taxonomy): Bacteria > Pseudomonadota > Gammaproteobacteria > Enterobacterales > Aeromonadaceae > JBFHKO01. The sequence continues at coordinate 3,549 of JBFHKO010000207.1, read as the reverse complement.
CGGCACGGCATAAAAGGCGATGGCGCATTGACCGAGCAGATGGCTGTAGCCCTTGACCCCCAGTTCGGAGGGCAGTGCCCGATCGGCGATCACCAGGTCAAGCTTGTGGATGGCCAACTCCGCGAACAGCCGTTCGGGTTTGTCTTCGAAGCAAATAAGCCGAATGGGCTCGGCGAGGCGCATGGCCGGCGCCAGCAGTTGAAAGGCGATGGACTTGGGTACCGCGTCGGTGATCCCCACATGAAAGGATTGTTCCTCGCTGCCTGCTCCCCGGCGCAGGGATTGCTCCAGTTCGTTACCGATCAGGAATATTTCTTCGGCCTGAGCGAGAGCCAGGCTGCCGGCTGAGGTGAGCTCGAGGCGTCTGCCCACGCGCCGGAACAGGTCGATGCCCAGGGAGCGTTCAAGCTCGGTGAGCTGACCGCTGATGGTTTGCGGCGTCAGGTGCAACTGCTCCGCAGCGCGGGTGATGCTGCCCGCCTTGGCGACGTTCCAGAAATAGTAAAGTTGTCGGTAGTTCAGCATTGGCATTCGCTCTTAATCAGTTTTTGACGATGCAAATTGTGGCAATAATCTGATTTTTCCGATGAAAACGCAAGGTTAGGATACGCCGATGACAGCAGCCAGCGCGGGTGCTGTGACGGGATAGACACTATGCTGAAATACAGTCTGAAGAAGGATGCATTCATGGAGCCGATAATATTGATCCCCGTCAGCGGGATGGGGGCGGCCGGCAGGCTGGAGCAACCGGCCGCGAGCCGGAGTGGCATGTATCAGACAGGGAGCCTGGAGGCATCATGATCGACGTTGTGGTTCTGTTTTTCCTGTTCGGGTTGGCCGCAGGGTTGGTGCGCTCGGAACTTAAATTGCCGTCCAGCCTGTATGATTCCCTGTCGGTATTCCTGCTGCTGGCGATTGGTCTCAAGGGTGGAGAGGGGTTGTCGAAGGCCTCCCTGGGCGATCTGGCGCCCCAGCTGCTGGCTGTGGTGCTGCTGGGCATGCTGCAAACCTTTATCGCCTATGCCATTTTGCATCGCATCGGACGCCTGGGGCGGGCTGATGCGGCGTCCACCGCCGCTCACTACGGCTCGGTCAGCGTGGCAACCTTCGCCGTCGGTATCAACTGGCTGACAGCCAGAAGTATCGGTTTCGAGCCGCAGATGTCCATCTTCCTCGCCGTCATGGAGGTGCCCGCGATCATGGTCGGTATCGTCATCGCCCGGGGCGTCAGCAAGGAGACCAACTGGCGGTTGCTGGCCCATGAAACATTCCTGGGCAAAGGGGTGACCCTGCTGCTGGGCGGCATGGCCATTGGCTGGATAGCCGGTCCCGACGGGTTGGCGCCCATCAAGGGGGTGTTTTACGATCTGTTCAAGGGGGCCCTGGCGTTGTTTCTGCTGGAGATGGGGCTCATCGTCAGCCGCCATACCAGTGAATTGCGCCGTCGCGGCCTGTTCATCGTCGCGTTTGGCCTCTTGATGCCGTTACTGTCGGGCGCGCTGGGTCTGGGTTGTGGCATGATGCTCGGCTTGTCGGCGGGTGGCCTGACTCTGCTCGCGGTATTGGCGGCCAGTGCCTCCTATATAGCGGTACCGGCGACCATGCGCCTGGCCGTGCCCGAGGCCAACCCGGCGCTCTCTCTTTCCGCGGTGCTGGGCGTGACCTTTCCCTTCAACATCATCGCCGGTATTCCGCTCTACTATTATCTGGCTGAGAAACTGGTGGGAGTGACCCAATGAGTTTAGTAACCGAAACACGCACCCTGCTCACGCTGATCACCGAGGCGGCCATTGAGCAATCCCTGCTGCGGGATATGGATCGGCTTGGCATTCGAGGCTACACCGTGTCCGATGCCCGCGGGCGGGGCAGCCACGGCGTGCGCGACGGAATGTGGGACGAGGCGGCCAACATTCGCATCGAGGTGATCTGTTCGCGAGCGCAGGCCGAGTCGGTGCTCATGCATGTCAAGGCGCGTTATTACAGCGACTATGCCATGGTGACTTTCCTGCATGAGGTGGAGATCATGCGACCCGATAAGTTCTAGTCGCTCTCCGGCAGGCCCCAGGGCAAGTCATGAGTGTGTAAGCGTCTATCGGAGCCTGATCCTGACCTGCCTGTGCTGGTGTCGCCCACATGACACTTCGTTAAAAATGGATGATATGTAAGTTATTTCCGATTTTCTTTGCCGAGGCGAGGTGGTTAACATGACGCCGCCAATCCCCAGCCCGCTTGTGGTATGGCCCGCTCACTGCATAGATTTGGAGAAAACATGAATCAAACAAACGAACGTCAGCCTCTGGTGGGCATTGTCATGGGCTCCAATTCAGATTGGTCCGTGATGCAGGCGGCGGCCAAGGTACTCGACGAGCTGGGCGTGCCCTACGAGGCGCGCGTCGTCTCCGCCCATCGCACCCCCGACCTGTTGTTCGACTATGCTGCCACGGCGCGCGGCCGCGGCTTGCGGGCCATCATCGCCGGCGCCGGCGGTGCGGCGCACCTGCCGGGCATGCTGGCTGCCAAGACAACCGTGCCCGTGCTGGGGGTGCCGGTGCCGTCAAAGCACCTGAAAGGAATGGACTCGCTGCTCTCCATCGTGCAGATGCCCAAGGGCATACCGGTAGCCACCTTTGCCATCGGCGAGGCGGGAGCCGCCAATGCCGCCCTGTTTGCCCTGGCCATGTGCTCCACGGCCGCTGATGCAGCCAGTGATGAATTTACCGCCAAGCTGGACGACTTCCGGCAACGCCAGACCGACATGGTCATGGCGATGACGTTGGAGACCTCGGCATGATCCCGGCTCCGGCTACCCTTGGCATTCTGGGTGGCGGCCAGTTGGGCCGCTATTTCGTCACCGCGGCCCACGAGCTGGGTTACCGCGTCATGGTATTGGACCCGGATCCTCGCAGCATCGCCGGGCGCATCGCCGATGCGCACTTGGTCGCGGCCTATGATGATCCGGCGGCCCTGCAGCAGCTGGCGCAAAGCTGTGCGGCGGTCACCACCGAGTTCGAGAATGTGCCTGCCGATGCCCTGGAGCAGCTGGCCCGCAGCGTGCCGGTGTGCCCGAGTGCCGATGCCGTCAGGATTTGCCAGAACCGCAGCGCCGAGAAGGCGTTTTTGCAACGCCACGGCCTGCCGCTGGCCCCCTATGCCGATATCGTCAGCGAAGCGGACCTCATGGCGACGCCGGATGCGCTCTTTCCCGGCATCCTCAAGGTGGCGCGCTTCGGCTACGACGGCAAGGGCCAGGCCACGGTGCACGACGCCGGCCAGGCGCTGCATGCCTTCAACGAATTCGGCGGCGAAGCCTGTGTGCTCGAAAAGCGCCTCGCGCTCGATTGCGAAGTGTCGGTGGTGCTCGCCCGCGAAGCCTGCGGTGCGCTCAAGGTCTTCCCGGTGGCCGAAAACCAGCATCGCCACGGCATTCTCGACGTGTCGATCACCCCGGCGCGGGTCGCCGACGCCATCGCCCGCCAGGCGCGGGAGGTGGCCGAACACATCGCCACTCGCCTGGGCTATGTCGGCACGCTGGCGGTGGAATTCTTCATC
>JBFHKO010000206.1:0-4175 GCA_041595355.1 Aeromonadaceae bacterium | reverse complement strand
TACCCCTGCCAGCCGGTGGCCATCAGCTTGGGATAGACTTCCTTGGTGTAGTCGCCACCCTGACAGGTGATGATGATGTCCAGGGCAGCCAGTGCGTCAATGTCGAACGCATCCTGCAGCATGCCTGCCGGGGTGCCGAAATCCGGCGCCGCCTGGCCGGCCTGGGAGGTGGTGAAGAATACCGGCAGGATCTTGGCAAAATCCTGCTCCTCGACCATACGCTGCATCAGCACGGAACCCACCATGCCACGCCAACCGATGAGACCTACTTTTTTCATCTTGTGTCCTGCCCCGGAGAATGATTCAAATCAACCCTTCACGATACGGATTGACGGCCGCGGTGCAAGTCGATTTATGCCCTTTTTTGTATTTCGGTGGCCATACGATGCCCACGCCGGGTCCGGCGAGCACATTTCATTCAGGTTGCGGTGGCAAGGGCGGGCCAATGTTCGTAAGATAGCGCCCGCTCGCCTGGCTGGCTGTTACAAGCCGGCAACATCCTTTAGCCCCCACGGAAAACTGCCGCATGCAAACCTTCATTCCTGGCAAAGATGCCGCCCTGGAAGCCTCCATCGACCGCTTCCAGACCCAATTGCGCGATCTGGGTTTCAACATCGAAGAGGCCTCCTGGCTCAACCCGGTACCCCATGTCTGGTCGGTGCATATCCGGGATCGGGACTGTCCGCTCTGCTTCACCAACGGCAAGGGCGCCTCGCGCAAGGCGGCGCTGGCCTCGGCGCTGGGCGAGTACTTCGAGCGCCTCTCCACCAACTATTTCTTCGCCGACTTCTTCCTGGGGCAGGCGGTGGCCGAGGCGCCGTTCGTCCATTATCCCAATGAAAAGTGGTTTCCCATTCCCGGCGATGGCCGCCTGCCCGACGGGCTGCTGGATGCCTATACCCGCGAGTTCTACGATCCCGAAGCGGAGCTGACCGCCGATCTGCTGGTGGATCTGCAATCCGGCAATGCCGACCGCGGCATCTGCGCCCTGCCCTTCGAGCGCCAGGATGATCATCAGACCGTCTACATTCCGATGAACATCGTCGCCAACCTCTATGTCTCCAACGGCATGAGCGCCGGCAACACCCGCACCGAGGCGCGCACCCAGGCGCTCTCCGAGGTGTTCGAACGCTACGTCAAGAATCGCATCATCAGCGAGGCCATCAGCCTGCCCGCCATTCCGGACGAGGTGCTGGCCCGCTATCCAGAGACTCAGGCGGCCATCGGCGCCCTGGAGGCCGAAGGCTTCCCGATCTACTGCTACGATGCCTCCCTGGATGGCCAGTTCCCGGTCATCTGCGTGGTGCTGTTCAATCCGCGCAACGGCACCTGTTTCGCCTCCTTCGGCGCCCATCCACGCTTCGAGGTGGCCCTGGAGCGCACCGTCACCGAGCTGCTGCAGGGGCGCAGCCTCAAGGATCTGGATGTGTTTGCCCCCCCCTCCTTCGATAACGACGAAGTGGCGGATCAACACAACCTGGAGACCCACTTCATCGACTCCTCGGGCCTCATCAGCTGGGATCTGTTCCGCGAACAGGCTGACTACCCCTTCAATGACTGGGACTTTTCCGGCACCACAGAGCAGGAATTCCAGCACCTGTTGCAGATCTTCCACGACCTGGAACAGCCGGTCTACATCGCCGACTACGAGCACCTGGGGGTCTATGCCTGCCGCATCCTGGTGCCCGGCATGTCCGACATCTACCCGGCCGAGGATCTGCTGCTCGGCAACAACAACATGGGCGCCGACGTGCGCGAGGCGCTGCTGGCCCTGCCGGGCCTGACGCTGTCACCCGACGAGTACCAGGCGTTTTACGACCGGCTGGAAGAGGACGGCTTCGACGATCAGGTGCGGGTGCGGGAGCTCATCGGCATCGCCGCCGACAAGGGCAGTGCCTGGCATACCCTGCGCGTCGGCGAGCTCAAATGCCTGCTGGCGCTGGCCGCCGGCGATCTGGCGCTGGCGCTGGACTGGGCCGGCTGGACTCTGGATTTCAATGCCACCGTATTCAGCGACGAGCGCGCCAACTTCTTCCGCTGTCTGAAGGCCAGCCTGGAGCTGTTCCTGGATGAGAGCCGCACCCCGGATGCCTATCGCGCCGCCTTCGAGCGCATGTTCGGCGCTGCCTGCGTCGAGGCAGCCTGGGCCCACATCCGTGGCCAGGCCCGCTTCCATGGGCTGCCGGCGGCCGATCTTGGCCTCACCCAGTTCGGTGCCCATCAAAGGCTGCTGGCCGCCTACGAAAAACTGCAGGCCGCCAAGCGCCGCCACCCCTTCGCCTGATCGGCGCGCGTCCCCGGCACAGGCTCCCTTGCGGAGCCTGTGCCTTTACTGACACCGGACAGCCCATCGCGCACAGCAGCGCAATTTGATACATACTCAATACTTGTTCAGGTTTCCGGCACACAATCGGGAACCAATCAGGTCCAATTTAAATGTAGTAAAATTACACAACTCTCCCAGCGGGATTGATCTAAAGCAAATTTGGGCCGGTTCGTTGTTGTTATCATTGCGCCAGTTTAATTTGTTGCGGAAGCAGAGTCGTGAAAGCAGAATCCCCGTTTGACTGCCTGAAGCCGGAAGCCATTGCGGCCCTGGCCGAAGATATCACCTATGGCAAGGCGACCAAACAGCCCGCCAAGACCTTCATGCTGGCCATTACCGCCGGAGCCTTCATCGCCATCGCCTTCATCTTCTACATCACGGTGATCGCGACCGGCGGCAGCAAGCTCACCGGTGCTATCTGCTTCTCGCTGGGACTGATCCTGTGCGTGATCCTGGGCGGCGAACTGTTCACCTCCACCACCCTGACACTGGTGGCACGAGCCGCCAAGCGGGTCACCTGGGGGCAGATGCTGAAAAACTGGGGCATCGTCTACTTGGGCAATTTTGTCGGTGGCCTCATCATGGTGGCCCTCATGATGCTGAGCAGCCAATACACCAGCTCGGGCGGCCAGTGGGGTCTGACGGCGCTGAATGTGGCCCAGCACAAGATCCACCACACCTTCATCGAAGCGGTCGCCCTCGGCATCATGTGCAACCTCATGGTCTGCCTGGCCGCCTGGATGGCCTTCGGTGGCCGCACCATGACCGACAAGGCCCTCATCATGATTCTGCCGGTGGCCATGTTCGTGGCCTCCGGGTTCGAGCACAGCATCGCCAACATGTTCATGATCCCGGTCGGCATCGCCATCCACGCTTTCGCCGCCCCCGAATTCTGGTTGAGCATCGGTGTCGAGTCGGCCAAGTATGCCGATTTGACCATCGGTCACTTCATCTTCAATAACCTGATCCCGGTCACCCTCGGCAACATCATCGGCGGTGGCGGCATGATCGGACTGACTTACTGGTTTATTTTCCGCCGCCAGCATTGATGTGGTGGCTGTTTAGACAATCAATACCGAAGAGGTAATGAAACAATGGCAGAGCTAAACGAAAAGTATCTGAAAGCATGGGAAGGGTTTGCGCCTGGTGCCTGGCAAACCGAAGTCAACACCCGTGATTTCATCCAGAAGAACTACACCCCCTACGAGGGTGACGAATCCTTCCTGGCGGGTGTAACCCCCGCGACCGCCCAGCTGTGGGACAAGGTCATGGAAGGCATCAAGCAGGAAAACCGCACCCATGCGCCGGTAGACTTCGATACGGATGTCGTTGCCACCATTACCTCTCACGATGCCGGTTACATCGACCAGGGTCTGGAGAAGATCGTCGGCCTGCAGACCGACAAGCCCCTGAAGCGCGCCATCGTCGCCTTCGGCGGTATCAACATGGTCAAGACCTCCTGCGAGGTCTACGGTCGCGAGCTGGATCCGCAGATCGAAAAGATCTTCACCGACTACCGCAAGACCCACAACCAGGGCGTGTTCGATGTCTACACCAAGGACATCCGTAACTGCCGTAAGTCCGGCGTCATCACCGGCCTGCCGGATGCCTACGGCCGTGGTCGTATCATCGGTGACTACCGTCGTGTGGCCCTGTACGGCACCGACTTCCTGATGAAGGACAAGCTGGCCCAGTTCAACTCCCTGCAGGAAAAGATGGAGAAGGGTGAAGACCTGGAAGCCACCATCCGCCTGCGCGAAGAGATCAACGACCAGTACAAGGCCCTGGCCCAGCTGAAGGAAATGGCCGCCAAGTACGGCTGCGACATCTCCGCCCCGGCCGCCACCGC
>JBFHKO010000205.1:0-4235 GCA_041595355.1 Aeromonadaceae bacterium | reverse complement strand
TCACCGCGTCGGGCGGTGAGGCCACCTTGCAAAAAGAATTCGTCACCGAACTGTTCAAGGCCTGCAAGGCCCAGGGCATTCACACCTGTCTGGACACCAACGGCTTCGTACGCCACTACGATCAGGCCCTGGATGCCCTGCTGGAGGTGAGCGATCTGGTGCTGCTGGACATCAAGCACATGAACGACAAGGTGCATATTCCCCTCACCCATGTGAGCAACAAGTATTGTCTCGATTTCGGCCGCTACCTGGCCAAGAAGGGCAAGAAGATGTGGATCCGCTATGTGGTGGTGCCAAGCTGGACCGACGACGTCGAAGGCGCCGAGGCGCTGGGCAGGTACATCCACGATGAGCTGAATGTCGACGGCAATGTCGAGAAGGTGGAGCTGCTGCCCTACCACGAACTCGGCAAGCACAAGTGGGAAGCCATGGGCGAGAAATACGAGCTGGACGGCATTCACCCGCCCAAGAAAGAGACCATGGATCGGATCCGGGACATCATCGGCCAGTACCACCCCAACGTCTACTACTGACGGCGATGGCCGACCGGACTCACCAAAACCACGGCTTGCCGTGGTTTTTCCTTCCGAGACTCTCCGGTTCGACCACCCGGCTCAGGGCATCAGGAAACTGGCATCCAGGCGCCGGAAAGCCTGACTCAGGGTATCGGCCAGATCCTGATAGCAGGGCTGCGGTACCCGCCGTGCCTCGGCGCCCAATTTCTGGTTGATCTCGACATACCAACGCCGCAGGGTGGGCGGCAGGCGGGTCTCGGCGCGCACCCCCAGCCAGTAATAGCCCTGCAGCGGCAGGCTCAGCATCAGCAGTACACCACTTATCACGCTGGGCCACAATCCGGTATGCCCCAGCTGCAATTGTAACAACAGGCTTACACACACCAGCCCCGGGACCACCTTCCAGGAGAGCTCCAGAGCCCGGATCACCCGGTTCTCGGGAAAACGGGCCGCCAGCAGTTTCTCCCGCGGCCAAGTCTGCAGGTAGTGATGCCCCATTCGTAATTTACTTCCAAAAATCATCATCATTGCAACCTCGAGCCGGTTTGAATCCGGCAAATAGGCGGAGTTTAAGGGGTGACCAAGTTCCCTTTGTCATTTTATTACACTCACTGTATCCTTTAGCCGCTTAAAATTGTTACCTCGACACATGACTGTTGTCGAGTGGCATTTAGCCACTTCAGGGGGTGGACGGCGCCTCTACCAAGTGGCATAAACGAGCCTCCTGATGTTAAGGATACGTTATTTTTACCCGCGGTGCGGGTGAAAAAGCTCCGTTAGAGACTCATATAGGATTTGTTAATGAGCAGCAAGCTGGTTCTCGTACTTAACTGCGGCAGTTCTTCCCTGAAGTTCGCCGTGATGGATGCCGCCAATGGTGAAGAACACCTCTCCGGCCTGGCCGAATGTCTTCACCTGGATGACGCCCGCATCAAGTGGAAACTCGATGGCGCCAAGGGCGCTGCTGAGCTCGGCGCCGGCGCCGCTCATGACGAAGCGATGGAATTCATCGTGCACAGCATTCTGGGCCAGAAGCCCGAGTTGGTCGAGAGCCTGATCGCCATCGGTCACCGCGTGGTGCACGGCGGTGAGAAGTTCACCCACTCGGTGGTCATCACCGACGACGTGGTGAAGGGTATCGAGGATTGCGCCACCCTGGCTCCGCTGCACAACCCGGCGCACCTGGTCGGCATCCGCGCTGCACAACACGCCTTCCCGGGCCTGCCCAATGTGGCCGTGTTCGATACCGCCTTCCACCAGACCATGCCCCAGGAAGCCTACCTGTATGCCCTGCCCTACAAGCTCTACCGCGAGCATGGCCTGCGTCGCTACGGCATGCATGGCACCAGCCACTACTACATCAGCCTGAAGGCAGCCGAGGCCCTGAACAAGCCGGTGGAGCAGCTGAACATCATCAACTGCCACCTGGGCAATGGCGGCTCCGTCTGTGCCATCAAGAATGGTGTCTCCGTGGATACCTCCATGGGCATGACCCCGCTGGAAGGCCTGGTGATGGGCACCCGTTGCGGTGACATGGATCCGGCCATCATCTTCCACCTGCACGACGCCCTGGGCTACAGTGTGGACGAGATCCACACCCTGCTGACCAAGGAGTCCGGCCTGCTGGGTCTGACCGAGGTCACCAGCGACTGCCGCTATGTGGAAGACAACTACGACACCAAGGAAGAGGCCAAGCGGGCCATGGATCTCTACTGCTACCGTCTGGCCAAGTACATCGCCAGCTATGCCGCCGCCCTGGATGGCCGCCTGGATGCCGTGGTCTTCACCGGTGGCATCGGCGAGAACTCCGCCCCCATCCGCGAACTGACCCTGAAGCGCCTGGGCCTGCTGGGCTTCAAGGTGGACCATGATGCCAACCTGGCCGCCCGCTTCGGCAAACAAGGCGTCATCACCGAGGCCGGCAGCACTGTCGCCATGGTGATCCCGACCAACGAGGAGTGGGTCATTGCCCACGATGCACTGGAACTGGTGGAAGCCTGATCCAGCGATGAAAACCAAGGCTGCCTCAGGGCAGCCTTTTCACTAGCCGCAACAACGCATACAACGCACTTGCAAGGGGATATTTACGTGGCACGCACTATCATGCTTATCCCGATTGGCACCGGTGTTGGCGTGACCTCCGTGAGCCTGGGCATGGTCCGGGCAATGGAACGTCATGGCGTCAACGTCAGCTTCTTCAAACCGGTCGCACAACCGAAACCCGGCCAACTCGGCCCTGAAACCTCCACCGCCGTCATTCGTGCCGGCTCCAACATCACCCCTCCCGAACCGCTCTCCCTCGCCTACGCCGAAACCATGATCACCAACAGCAACACGGCCATCCTGCTGGAAGAGATCGTGGCGCTGTACGAGCAGCACGTCAAAGAGAGTGGCGCCGAAGTGGTGGTGGTGGAAGGGCTGGTGCCGGTGGACAAGCAACCGTTTGCCAACCAGCTGAACTATGACATTGCCTCGGCCCTGGATGCCGACATGGTGTTCGTCACCCACCCGGGCAATGACTCCAGCCAGAAGCTCAAGGAGCGCATCGAGCTGGCCTGCACCCACTTCGGTGGCGTGCACAACAAGCGCATCGCCGGTTGCATCATCAACAAGGTGGGTGCCCCGGTGGACGAGCACGGCGTGACCCGTCCCGATCTCACCGAGATGTTCGAGGCACATCACAGCAGCCACGAACTGGGCGGCAACCTCGAAGTGCTGCAGTTCTTCGGCAAGAGCCCGCTGCGCATCCTCGGCTGTCTGCCCTGGAATACCCAGCTCATCGCCCCGCGCGCCAAGGATCTGGCCAAGCACCTGCACGCCCGCGTCATTCACGAAGGAGAGCTGGCCAGCCGACGCCTGAATACCGTCACCTTCTGTGCGCGCTCCATTCCCAACATGGTGGAGCATTTTCGCTCCGGCAGCCTGCTGGTCACCTCCGGCGACCGCTCCGATGTCATCGTCTCCGCCTGCCTGGCAGCCATGAACGGCGTCAAGCTGGGGGCCCTGCTGCTCACCGGCGGCTACCACCCCGAGCCCCAGGTGATGGCCCTGTGCCAGCAGGCCATGGCCACCGGCCTGCCGATCCTGATGATCGACACCAACACCTGGCAGACCGCCGTCAGCCTGCAGAACTTCAACCTGGAAATCCCGGCCGACGACGTCGAGCGTATCAACCTGGTGCAGGACTATGTGGCCGGCCACATCGACAAGCACTGGATAGAGTCGCTGAGCGCCGTCTCCACCCGCTCGCGCCGCCTGAGCCCGCCGGCCTTCCGTTATCAGCTCACCGAGCTGGCCCGCAGCGCCAACAAACGCATCGTGCTGCCGGAAGGCGACGAGCCGCGCACCGTCAAGGCCGCCGCCATCTGTGCCGAGCGCGGCATTGCCCGTCCGGTGCTGCTCGGCAATCCCGAGGCTATCCGCCGGGTGGCCGAACAGCAGGGCGTGGTGCTCTCCGATCGGGTGGAGATCATCGATCCCGCCGTGGTTGGCGAGCGCTATGTGCCGCGTCTGGTGGAGCTGCGCAAGGCCAAGGGCATCACCGAGGTGGTGGCCCGCGAACAGCTGCGTGACAACGTGGTGCTGGGCACCATGATGCTGGAGCGCAACGAAGTGGATGGCCTGGTCTCCGGCGCCGTGCACACCACCGCCAACACCATCCGTCCGCCGCTGCAGATCATCAAGACCGCCCCCGGCTCCTCGCTGGTCTCCTCGGTGTTC